>JBEKEB010000074.1:0-17326 GCA_050014055.1 Anaerolineales bacterium
CGACTGCCTTGGGCCGGGTGAAGTACTACCAGAAGCGCAATTATGTCGCTTATCTCTCTCATCGTAAGTCAAAATTGGACCGACTTGCTATCCTATTCGCCAATGTCGCGCTGTAATGTTAGCGGAATCAAATTTATGTAATGCCAATATTGCCCCGTATTATTAACATTATCCCAAATAATCCCTCAACAATCGACTTCTGGTGGGATGGCGCAGCTTGCGCAGGGCCTTTGCTTCGATCTGGCGGATGCGCTCACGCGTCACCTTGAAATAACGGCTGACCTCTTCCAGAGTATGGTCCTTGCCATCCACCAGGCCAAAGCGCAGTTCCAATACCTGGCGCTCGCGCTCAGACAGCGCTGCCAGGGCATGCTGGACCTGCTCGCGCAGCATTTCACGCGAAGCCGCGTCCAATGGCTCGAGCGCATCCACATCCTCGATGAAATCACCCAGCTGGCTGGAATCTTCATCGCCGCCGGCCGGGCCATCCAGCGAGACCGGCTCTTCAGCGGAGCGCAAGGTATGGTCCACCTTGGTAATGGCCTGTTCCAGGCGATGCTGGAGCTGTGGGTCCAGCAGTACATCCTCCGCACGCGCCCGCAGGACTGCCTGAATGTCTGCCGGGGTGAGATACCCGATTTCGATAGCCAGTTCCTCGTTGGTTGGGTCGCGGCCCAGTTGCTGGACCAGGTTGCGCTGGGCCCGCAGCAGGCGGGTGATCGCTTCGAACAGATGCACCGGGATGCGGATGGTGCGGGCCTGCTCGGCGATTGAACGATTAATGGACTGGCGGATCCACCAGGTGGCATAAGTGCTGAACTTGAAGCCCCGGCGCGGGTCGAACTTGTTCACCGCCCGGATCAGGCCCAGGTTGCCCTCCTGGATCAGGTCCAGCAGCGCAATGCCGCGCCCGAGGTAGCGCTTGGCCACGCTGACCACCAGCCGCAGGTTGGCACGGATGATGGCGGCATTGGCCTCGTCGGCGCGGCTGCGGATGAGTTCGACCTCCCGGACCAGATCGGGTTCGGGCGGCAGGTTATGGAAGAGCGTCCGCTGGGCCGGCAGAGCATGGTGGGCCTCGATGTGCTTCAACAGCCAGTCTGCATAAGGTTCCGGCAGGATGTAAAAAATCACAAATACATTGTAAGCACGCGCCACCAGGCTATCCCAGACCGGGTCCGTGCCCCACAGTTCGTGTTCCATATAATTATGCAAATAGGAGGGAGTAATGCTTTCCCAGCCCCGGTGCAGACTCTGTGCCTCGGCCAGCAGCAACCCGGCATCCGGGATATGGTGCTTCAGGCGTTCGGCATCTTCCCCAAGCCGCGTCCAGTCTATCAGTAGGTCACTGAGCAGGGAGTGGTAGGCTGCAATGGTAGGCGAACCGGGATTCTTTTTCCCCATCCGGCGGCGGCGCATGGTCAAAAGCACCACGCGGCGACCTTCCAGCATCGCCGCCAGACGAAATTCCCTGGCGGCATCCAACAGTTTTACCGAGCCAATCTCGCGCAGATACAAACGGACCGGGTCCTCGGACATTTCTGCGACCAGTTCGGCGCGGTCCAGTTCAAGCGGCTCCTCGATATCCAATTCACTCAGCCCTTCCACCACCTGGCTTTCGTCCGGTTCCAGCAAGAGTTCGGCATCCTCTTCGAGATCCGGGTCAACCGCGTTCGAGCGGGCCTGGTCATCGGGCTCGGGCTCGGGCTTTTCCTTTTTGGGTCTGGGATTGGAAGGGCGGTGCGGGTAACGGGGAGTTGATTTGGTTTTGCTGGTCATCATCCCTCTTTACGACGTCCGTTCTGTTTTAACTGCGCCTGGTCAAGGCTGCGCAAGAGCATGGTATGCCGCTGAACCATCTCGCGATACGAGGCTGCCCGCAGGTCGCCATCACCCGACCGCTGGGCTTCTTCCTGCAAAAATCGCAACTGGTTGACACTTTCATTCAGCGCCATATGACGAATTTTAACCACTCCGCGGAACATATCTTCGAGCAAACGATCTTCCACCGGATTTATTTCGCCGGCCTGCGCGATCAGTTCATCAGGCAGGTTCTCCAGCACAGGCGGCATGTTCTGGCGCAGGTACTGGTCGGGGTCATGCGCATCCTGTTCGAGCGACTGGCGCACCAACCGGAAGAGCACCTGATGGTCAGTATACCCGAAATCTTCGGGAGCCATGCGGCCCAGGCCGGCCTCCTGCAGGGCACGGTCTAGCCGGTAGAGCAGGTCGGGCCGCAGGCACAGCAGGCCCAATATATGCGCCTCGATCCGCCGCGACGGAGACATCGTTGCGGCTGCAGCAGGCGCAGGGACTTCCTGCTCGCGGGTGGCAGTCTCAGCCCGTGGCCGCGGCCGGCGGATTTTTGGACCCGCCGCCTGCGCCCCCACCAGGGAGCGCTCATCCACTTTCAAGAAACGCGCCAACCGCTGGCGGTAGGTGTCGCGTTCGACCGGGTTCGGCAGATCCTCAACCAGCGGCAACACCTGCCCGGCGATTTCGGATTTGACCCTGGCATCCTCCAGGTCACGCCCGGCGGCCAGCGCCCCCATGACGTGGACAACGATTGGCTGGGCATTCTCGATCAGGCTTTTCCACTGCTGCGGATCGCGCTGGACGATTTCATCCGGGTCGAGTCCGTCCGGCATGGAGGCCACGCGCAGGTCGGCCTGCAGACGGGCTTCGTGACGCAGCAGCCCGCGCGCATCGAAACGTAATTCATCGGCATGATCAAGACTCTGGCGGGCCGCTTCCAGCCCGCTCAGGACGGCTTTTTGCCCGGCGGCATCCGGGTCAAGCGCCAGCACGATCCGGCGCGAGAACCGTTTAAGCAGGCGCAATTGCTCCTCGGTCAGGGCGGTGCCCATCGGTGAGACGACATTTTCATAGCCGGCCTGGTGGACTGCGATCACATCCAGGTAGCCTTCCACGATGACGGCCTGGTCGGCCGCCCGGATGGGTTTGCGCGCCCGGTCCAGCCCGTAGAGCAGGCGGCTTTTACTGAAAAGCGGCGTCTCAGGCGAGTTCATGAACTTGGGGTAATCCTTCGGGTCAAGGATGCGTGCCCCAAAACCGGCCATTTTGCCATTCTCATCCCGGATGGGGATCATCAGGCGGTTGCGGAAGCGGTCAAAGGTGCGCCGGCGCTCTGCGGTTCCCGTTTCACCTTCCCCTTCATGGACAATAATGAGACCAACGTCCAGAAGTTCCTTTTCGGTGTAGCCTTTGGCGCTGAAATGCTTGAGGGCGGAATCCCAACCCGGGGGCGCGTAGCCCAAACCAAAGGCCTCGATGATGGGATCGCTTAGATGGCGCTTTTCGTGGATGTAATCCAGGGCAAATTTCCCGGCCGGTGTGGACAGATGGTAACGGTAGAACGTGACGGCGTCTTCCAGCAACCCGCGCAGGCGCTCGTGGGCCTCTTTTTCCTGCGGTTTTTCGGCCTTGTACGCTTCCAGTTTGACCCCGGCCCGTTCCGCCATGGCTTGCAGGGCTTCCTTGAAATCCCAGTTTTCCTTCTTCATCACGAACCGGAAGATGTCGCCGCCCTCGTTGCATTGGCCGAAACAGCGCCAGGTCTGCCGGTCGGGCGAGACGATGAACGAGGGGGTTTTCTCATTGTGAAACGGGCACAGGCCGGAATAATTCTTTCCGGTGCGGCGCAATTTCACGGTTTCCCCGATCAGGTCTACGATGTCGATGCGGGATTTGATATCGTCAATTTGGGACATTTTGTAAAGTCGGAATATGGAATGCAGAATTATGAACAGAGCCCGATTGCATTATAGACTTGCTTGACAGGCAGCGCAAGCAGGATTTAATCGGGCCAAGTGGTTGGCAAGTAAGAGAAATAAAAGACCGGGGACGATTTCTGCCCCGGTCCTCGGTCTGTAGTCTTCCTTCGGTTAGAACCCTTCCAGTTTACTCAGATCTGCCACACCGTCCGCCAGCGCGGCAATCTGCTGTAACAGGCCCAGGCGGTTTTCCCGGACAGATTGCTCCTCCGCCATCACCAGTACCTTGTCGAAGAAGGTATTGATGGAAGGAATAAGTGCCACGACGGCATTCAATAATGCGTCCACATCCCCGCCAAAGGCGGATGATTGCGCGTTGACGGCTTTATACAATTTCCATTCAGCCTCTTCCACGAACGCTTCCGGCCTGACGGTATACTTCTCTTTCCGGTCGCGCGTAATGCGCACGCAGCGGGCATACGCCGGCAGGATCACGCCCCAGTCCGGGCGGGACACCCAGGCAGCCAGTTGTTTTACAGCCTGGAAAGCCGCCGCAGGCCGGTCGGATTGCTCGGCAAGCACGGCATCCACCACATCATATTTGTAGCCGCCATCCTTAAGAAGCACCCCCAGGCGCCCAGTGATGAAGTCGAGCACCTGCTGCTGCACTGCCGGGCTGACCTCGATCGGTTGGAGCCTGGCCGATTCCCGGAATGCCGCACGCAAATCGAAGTCGATGGCATGCTCCATGAGTGGTTGGACAACCCCGATGGCCGCCCGACGCAGCCCAAATGGATCCTTGGTACCACTGGGAGCCAACCCGGCCGCGAAAAGACCTACCAGCGAATCCAACCGGTCGGCCAGGGCCAGCACCAGCCCGGGTTTACTGTGCGGGACGGCCTGGTACTGCTCCCCTATGGCCGCCGCCACCTCCGGATGATCGCCCGAGCGCAGGGCATACTCGCCGCCCATGATGCCCTGCAATGAGGTCATTTCGACCACCATGCGGGTGATCAGGTCGGCTTTCGATAAAAAGGTGGCCCGCTCCGCATCCAGGCGTTCAACCTCTGTCAGACCGAGCATGGTTGCCAACAATCCTGCCAGCTTGAGCATGCGCTCGGATTTATCCAGCATCGAGCCGAGTTTCTTCTGGAAAATCAGCGAGGCCAGGCGCGGGCGGAAATCCTCCAATTTTTGCTTCAGGTCTTCGCGCACGAAGAAATTGGCATCCGCGAAACGGGCGCCCACCACGTGTTCGTTGCCCTGGCGCACCAGGTCCTGTCCCTGCTCGTCGCCGTTACGGACGATTACGAAATTCGGGAGCAAGGGCGAATGGCCATCGGCCCCGGCAGCGCGAATGGGAAAGTACCTTTGATGTTTCATCATCACCGATATGAGCACATCTTCGGGCAGGGCCAGGAATTCTTCCTTAAAACCCCCCAGCAGCAGCATGGGTTTCTCGACCAGGTTGGCCACCTCCGCCAGCAGTTCATCCGGCAGGATGGCTTCGCCGCCGACCGAAGCCGCCAGCTTGCGGACTCCTTCGGCGATCAGCGTCTTGCGCTCTTGCCCTTCCAGCAGGATGCCGTTCTCTTTGATCACGCCGGAATACTTGTCCGCGGAAGGTATGAGGATTTCAGGCGAATTATAGGGGCGCAGGCCGCGGGTCGTGCGCCCGGCAGTCAACCCGGCGTACTCGAACGGGATGACTGTCTCCCCCAGCAGCGCCACGAACCAGCGCAGCGGTCGTGAGAATGCCACGCCCGATTCATTTCCCGCTGTGCGGGACGCAGGCAGCCAGCGCATGGATTTGTCGAACTTGATGCCCGCGACCAAGCCCGGCAAGGATTCGGCCAGCACCTCACCGGCCAGGCGCCCGGCCTGTTTTACCAGCGCGACAACATACTTGCCGCCTTCGAATTCACGCACCTCCAGGTCTTTGGGGGTCAGGCCTTTGCCGCGGGCAAAACCGATGGCAGCCGGGGTCGGGACGCCATCCGGCCCGAAGGCACGCTCGGCAGCCGGGCCCTTGATCAGGTCAGCCCGGTCGGGCTGGCGGGGTGCCAGGCTCTCCACAACCACGGCCAACCGGCGCGGCGTCCCGGAGACATGCACGCGGCTATGTTCCAGGTGCAATTCCTCATCTATTAGTTTGGGGACGGATACTATCAATTGTGCAATAGCCGCATCCAGGTCCGCGGCCGGCAGTTCTTCAACGCCGATTTCCAGGAGCAGAGATTGGGGAGTAGAGATCAGAGAGTAGTCCGGCCGCACAGGTTGACTGTGCCCTGCTTTCTGGTCTACGCTCTCTTTCGACAATGGATATTCCAATTCCTTGCGTTGTTCCAGGTAGCGCTCGGCCACCCGGCGGGCCATCTCGCGCATCTGCCCGTAAAAGACCTGGCGCTCGGTCACGCCGATGGCGCCGCGGCAGTCCAGGGCATTGAAGGTGTGCGAGCACTTCAACACGTAGTCATGCGCCGGCAGTACCAGGCCGGCCGCAATGCAGGCTTCGGCTTCGGCCTTATACAGATCGTACATCTGGCGCAAGCGCTCCACGTTGCCGATCTCAAAATAGTACTTGCTGTGCTCGTACTCTTCCTGGCGGCGCACGTCCCCATACTTGACCGTGTCGTTCCAGGGCTCGTCCCAGATGGCCGCGGCGTTATTCAGGGCGATCAGGATGCGGTCCAGGCCGTAGGTGATCTCCACCGAGACCGGGTCGAGGCTCTGCCCGCCGACCTGCTGGAAGTAAGTGAACTGGGTGATCTCCTGGCCGTCCAGCCAGATCTCCCAGCCCAGCCCCCAGGCCGAGATGGCGGGCTGCTCCCAGTTGTCTTCGACCAGGCGGATGTCGTGTTCACGCGGATTAATGCCAATGGCTTCGAGCGATTGCAGATAGAGTTCCACCGGATCCCCGGGGTCCGGCTTGAGGATCACCTGGAACTGGTAATGCAGTTGGAAGCGGTTGGGGTTCTCGCCGTAGCGCCCATCGTCCGGGCGGACGGACGGCTCGACGTAGGCCACGTGCCAGGGTTCGGGCCCCAGCACGCGCAGAAAGGTGGCCGGGTTCATCGTGCCGGCACCCACCTGGGTGTAATAGGGCTGGCCGATCAAACAGCCTTGGTCGGCCCAGAATTGTTGCAGTTGCAAGATAATGGATTGAAAGGAGGAAGACATTTTTAATTTTAGATTTACAATTTGAAATTGAGGGTTAGTGCAGCGAGGAGATTATACCGTAAAGCAAGAACTGGCAGGTTTTACCGGTTGATTTGCGTACCCACTGGGCTGAAAAGTCGACCCGGTTTGCCTCACTCTGTTGCCATCATTTCAGGTCTACCGGACTATGGAGCTGAGCGGGCGCAACGAAAGCCGAAATAGTTGAAGGAATACGTAGGATCGAGCCATAAGCGGGCGGCAGAACTCACTTGGGACTCCATGAAGCTCCACGCGCCGCCGCGCAACACGCGATAGGTTCCGTTCACCGGCCCTTGCGGATTGCTTTGCGGCGATTTACCGTAATATGTCTCACTGTACCAATCATTCACCCACTGCCAGACATTCCCGGCCATATCCAGCGCCCCATACGGACTGGCCCCGGACGGATTTGAGCCAACCGCGCTGGTATCACCCACACAGGCAGATTTATACCGAGGTTTAAGGTTTGCCAGCAAGCAAGTCGGGGCAGCGTTCCCCCACGGGTAGTTACGCCCAACCGTGCCACGCGCAGCTTTCTCCCATTCTGCCTCCGTCGGCAGCCTGGCCCCGGCCCAACTGCAGTAGGCATTCGCATCCGTCCAATCTACATAGATCACCGGGTAATTATCATACTGCGGGTTGCCGTAGTAGCTGTTATGCGTATAAGAAATGGATTGGCTAGACGCCTGGCAGGTGCCGGTTTTGACGCATAGGGCATACATGGCATTGGTTACATCAGTTTTGTCGATCCAGTAAGTATACAGGAACACGCTATGCTGCGGTTTTTCATTGCTCTGAGCTAGAGGATCTAAGTCGGTCGAGCCCATCAAGAAATTCCCTGCCGGCACATAGACCATTACCATGCCATCAAACGGTCGCGTCCAGGTGGTACCAATACCAGGGGTAGTTGCAACTGTAGCGCTTCGTGTTAGAGTGAATATGGGTATAAGAGTGACCTGGGGTGTAAAAGTGAAGGTAAATGTCGAGGTAATGGTTTGTAAGGAGGTGGGTATGTGCGTGGCGGTTGCGGTCGGATTGGCGGTGGGCGACGGTGGGCCGGCATTTAGATTGCCGCGCGCCCAGAATGCCAGGAGTGCGATGACCGCCACCCCAACCGGAACAGACCATGCCCAGACAGGTATTCTTGTTTTTGGAAGGCGTTTGCGGAAGCCATCCGCTAGGGCCCGGCCTTCCGGTCCCTGCTGCTTTAGTTGGGAAATCAGCTGTCGCGCTTTGCCCCACTGCTCACCCGCCAGGGCAGATTCGATTTCTAGCTGCAGCCGGCTGGCTTCGACTGCCCACTGTGCGCGCTTCTGCGTCTCCTGCCTGGATCTCTCCAGTTCCAGCGCAGCCTGGCGCGCTTTTTTCTCTTGTGCCTGCCGCAGGCGTTCTTCTGCTTCCTTACGGCTCTTTTCCTCGGCAATACTTTTTTGCCGGGTTTGCTCCTCTTCCAGGGCTACCTGGTGCGCTTTTTTCTCTTCTTCCAGCCGCAGGCGTTTTTCTGCTACCAGGCGTTGTTTTTCCTCGGCAATGCTTTTTTGCCGGGCTTGCTCTTCCAGCCGGGTTCTTTCTTCGGCTGCCAGCCGTGCCGCGGCTGCTTCCTGGCCTTCAGCGGCACTTATCTCCAGATCCGGTTTTACTCCCAGCACCTGCAGGAGTTCACCGAAGTGGCGCGTATAGTTCCTCCCCTGCATGTCGATATAGTGCATGGTGACCGACCAGAGCGGCAAGTCACACGTCTTATGAATAAGCGGGATAACCTTCAGCTTTTGGTTGCTGGCATAAATAAACTCCCGTTCCACCCATTCCGAGACAATGGAGTTGGGAGAAAGGACAATAATAATGTACTGGCTTTTCTGGATGGCCGCCTGGATCTCCATCCCCCAATGTGCGCCGATTTCCAATCCCGAAAGATCGTACCAGACCTCCAGCCCGGCGGTTTTCAGATCCTTTGCAAGGCGTTCGACAAAGGCAAGGTCTTTGCGGGAATAAGAAATGAAAACTTGAGTCATTGACCGGCTGTTAAAACTCCGGGTTTATTTTACAACAGATTCCCGCCAACGAGCCGGCGGACTATGAGCGGATACAAGCGTATACACGTTAGGCCTCCGAGTTTTTGGAAAACCGGAGGCCCCGATTAATTCGTCCTTATAGCAGCCCCGCCCCCTGCGAGGCCTGGCAGATATAGATCTCGGGAGGCAGGCCGGTGCGGCGTTCGTATTCCGGGCCAAGGGATCCGGCAAAGGCGCCGGCTTGATCGCTTGCCACCAGGTTGACCGTGCAACCGCCAAAGCCGGCCCCGGTCAGGCGCGCGCCGAAGCAGCCCGGCAGGGACTGGGCAATCTGCACCATCGTGTCCAGTTCGGGGATGGAGACTTCATATAAGTCCCGCAGACTGGCGTGGCAGGCGTTCATCAACCGGCCGAATTCTTCGGTTTTGGCTTCTTCCAATAATGGGATGGCCCGGCGGGTGCGGTCGATCTCTTCCACCACGTGGCGGGCCCGCTGCTTCACCTTAAGCGGCAAGGCATGGCTCAAGCGGTTGAAATCTTCCACGCTGACGTCCCGCAATGCCTGAATGCCCGGCAGATCGCGCGCGAGCAGGCGCACGGCCTGCTCGCAGGCCGCCCGGCGCTCGTTATACTCGCCCGAGGATAATTTGCGGCGCACGGAGGTATCCGCCACCACGATGACCGTATTTGCGGGCAGCGGCAGAGTGCGGTATTCCAGCGAACGGCAATCCAGCAGCATCAACCGGTCGGCTTCGCCGCAGGCGGAGGCGAACTGGTCCATGATACCGCAGTTCACGCCCACGTAGCGGTTCTCGGCCTTCTGGCCCAACAACGCCAGCTGCATGGGCGGCAGGCTCCAGCCACCCAGCCGGCTCCAGGCCACCCCAAAGGCCATCTCGATCGAAGCGGAAGAACTCAGGCCCGATCCACGCGGGATATCGGAGGAGAAAGCCGCTTGCATGGCGGGAGCGACCAGCGCGGCCTCGCCCAGCGCCCAGGCCACCCCGGCGGGGTAATGGGCCCACTCGGGCAGGGGCGAGCCATCCGGCTGTGTTTTACCTGCCAGCGTCGCGCCGGTGAAGCGAGCCTCTTCTCCAAAATCCGCCGCCACCAGGGTAGTCTGATCGGTGGAAGACGGAGAGAAAGCAAGATAGGTGGCCCGGTCGATGGCGGCCGGCAATACGAAACCATCGTTATAGTCCACGTGTTCGCCCAGCAGGTTCACCCGCCCGGGAGCACGCGCCACGTACACGGGCGCCTGCGAAAAGCGTTTTTGAAAGGCCTGGATGGCACTGAGGCGCGGGTTCATGCGGAACCTCTGATTTTGTAATGCAGATCGGGTAATCCTTGCAGGCGTTCGGCGGCGCTTTCGGGGGTGATATCGCGCTGCGGCATGGCCAGCATTTCATATCCGACCATGAATTTGCGGACCGTGGCCGAGCGCAACAGGGGCGGGTAGAAATGGGCATGCAGGACCCACCCGGGGTGGGTCTGCCCGTCGCTGGGCGCCTGGTGGAAGCCCATCGAGTAGGGAAAGGATATTTCGAACAGGTTGTCGTAGCGCGTGGTGACCTGTTTGAGCGCTTCCGCCAGGTCGCTCATTTCAGAAGGGGTCAATTCCGCCAGATGAGCGGACGGGCGGTGCGCCACCAACAATATTTCGAACGGCCAGACCGCCCAGAAAGGCACCAGGGCGGTAAAACTGGAATTCTGGAAAACAAGGCGTTCCTTCCGGCGGTTTTCCTCGGCCAGGTAATCCACCAGCAACGGCCGGTGATGTTCTGCGAAGTAGGCGGTCTGGGAGTCAAGTTCTTTGGCAATCTCATTCGGCAGTTGGGACTGCGCCCAGATCTGGCTGTGCGGGTGCGGGTTCGAGCAGCCCATTACGGCGCCCTTGTTTTCGAAGACCTGGGTGTAGCGGATAAAATCCTTTGTGCCCAGGTCGGTGCTTTCACGCCTCCAGGCTTCCAGCACATTCTCGATGGCAGGACCATCCAGTTCGGGCAGGGTCAGGTCGTGGCGGGGCGAGAAACACACCACCCGGCACAGGCCGCGCTCGGGGCTGGCAGTCAGCAGGGGGTGGGACGGGGCGGGATCAGCCTCCGCTACATCCGGCAGGAGGGCGGCAAAGTCATTATCGAAGGCGAATGTGCCGGTGTAGGATGGATTGGTTACCCCGCCGGCGCGGGCGTTGCCAGGGCAGAGATAACAGGCCGGATCGTACTGCGGCAGATTTTCTGGAGGGGTCTTTTCCACCTGGCCGAGCCAGGGGCGCCGGGCTCGGTGCGGGGATACGAGCACCCAATCACGGGTGAGCGGGTTGAAACGGCGGTGAGGCGAATCAAGCAGGGACATTTTTAAGGGGAGGGAGGGAAGAAGGATGAAGATATTATAGCATCAGGGAGAAAGAAAAGAATTAACCACAAAGTACACAAAGGACACAAAGGATACCAAGAAAAGAACAAGGGAAGAGGAAGAAATTGTGGATTGAGGATTGGCGGAGAATGGCGTTATTGGAGGGGGAAGATTCGGTGTCATTTGTGCAATCCTGATGATTTAAGAACCTGGTCCGGGGATATAAAAGTGAATGCGGGTTCGGGAGGGGGCGGCTGAACCGGGGAAGGGCGGGTGGAGACGTGGCGAATGCGGCCAAGCCGGTCCATTACCAGGGAACCAACGCGGAAGCGGCGGCGGCGTTCCTGCTCTTTTTCACAACGGAGATGACGAACCATATAGAAGCCTGGCTGCATGAAGAGCAGGGCGGTGCGCATCTGCCAAGTTTCTTCGATGCCGGGGGATATGGCCACTGTGTTCTCCTTGATCTCAAAACAATCCTGGGCGACCAGGGCGGCGAGATCGACCTGGCCACGCGTGTGGAGATCTTTATACAAGGCACGGTAGAGAGTGAACAGGCGGCCACTGCGGAAAAGGCGCCGGTAGTAGCGGCGGCAGGTAAACATGGAGGGATAGCCAACCGGCAGGTCCTGCCAGCGGGCGTGGTGGGCGGTTTTCCAGAAGATGGCATCAAGCATTTCCAATGGGCCGGCGGGAGGGCGGCCGCGACCCCGACCCCACCCCCGGCCATCCCTTCGCAACGCAACGGGATCCCCTCCGGGGACAAGTTGCTTCGCGATCCCCAATTCCTCACCCCGACCCTACCCCCGGCCCCTCCCCCAATCCTGCGGATTTGGAGAGGGGGGCCCTTCGACTTCCCCCTGCAGGGGCAAGCTGCTCGCCGGTGCCTTCGTCACCGGTGCAGGCTGGGCAGGCCCTTCGACTAGGCTCAGGGCAGGCAGCAAGGGCTGGAGGAGTTGCCATTGCGGCGGGCTGAGGAAAGGAAAATCCGGCTCGGAAATGGCCGGGAGGAGGGATTCCCCAGATGGAATGGAATTTAGGTCACTTTTTTGTGTATCGCTGCGAAACGAATCAGCATCACGGGTGATGCGATGTTCCCAGAAGTCATAGGCGATGAGGTCCAAGGCGTGACCGGCGACAAATTGCAGGTCGCGAAAGGGCTGCCAGCGCTTATGCAAAATGAGCTTGTAGCGCACGGAGGTGTTGATGGCTTTCAGAGCGAGTTTGTGCAACGCGATAAACAAGGAGACATTCCCGGCAACCATTAGGCCCGTGCATACGTGATCCAATACGTCAATTTGCTTATGCAGACCCGGGATGGCACGGGCAAGGACGACCGGATCGCCCTGCGCCTCGATCTGACGATAGCGGCCAATTGTTTGAGTGAGTTTTGTAAGGGAGGCAGGGTGATGGCGGGAGTAAAAACCGTGCCGGAGGGCGTTGCGGTTGGAGGGCTGGCCGCCGCGGCGGCGGGCCGGGAGGGGAGGGCGGGGGGTGACGGAAGGAGGGGTAAGAAATGGGATGGCCATAGGGGAAATATGCTCCTTTATATATTTTTAGAGGCAGGTACCAACCCCACCCCCGGCTCCTCTGCCCTTTCGGGTACAGGCCCAAATCAAAAGACAGATTTGGAGAGGGGAGAGAAGCTGAGGCGCAGCAGCCCAGATTCGATAAGGGATTTGAAGAGGAAAGCCCTGCGCCTGCGCTCATGGGGAGGGGAGAGTTTGCGCGGTTAGAAAGCAAGCCTTTTGTGTCGGCCATAATATTAGAACTTTAGTTCTGATTTGTCAAGAGGATTGTAAGGATGAAAAAATAATAAATAAGGATAATAAAATACTTATTCTGGAACCAATTCTTTCATCCCCATGGGAGTGTTATACTGTAATTATTCCGCAAAACCTCATGACGGGAGTGGAAAATGCCAGGCGGTAAAAGACAAAAAACATACCAAACCAGTTCCCAAAATGGAAATATCACCGATGTGCTCAAGGAGCTCTGGCAGGCCGCAGTCAATTTGCGCGGCTCGATCGAGCCCTCGGATTACAAGCGCTACGTGCTGCCGATCATCTTCCTGCGGTTCCTGTCCCTGCGATACGAACGCAGACGGGACTATTTAAAGCTTCAGATTGCCGAACCAAAAAGTGAGTATTTCGGCGATACTTCCGTGCTCGAAGACCAAGACGAGTACCGCCAGGTGGGAGCATTTGTCCTGCCGGACGAGGCCCGATGGGAGAACATGCGCAGGAACGCCCAGGCGGACGATATCAAGGTGCGGCTGGATACCATCCTGGAACTGCTGGAGACCACCTACCCCGAGTTGAAAGGCTTGCTGCCGCGCATTTACGCCGGTTCCAACCTGGAGCGGGAAAGTGTGAGCGGGCTGATCAACTTGTTCTCGAAGGAAATCTTTGAGCGCGATTACGGCACGGAAGACCTGATCGGACGGGTGTACGAATATTTCATCGGCGAGTTCGCCTCGTCGGAAGGCAAACGCGGCGGGGAGTATTTCACACCCTCCTCCATTGTCCGGCTGCTGGTGCGAATGCTGGAACCGGAAAGCGGCACAGTGTTCGACCCGTGCTGCGGGTCGGGAGGGATGTTTGTGCAGTCGGATGTGTTCACCCATCACAGCGGGAGCCTGTCGTTTTACGGGCAGGAGTCGAAGGATTTCACCTACCGCTTATGCCGGATGAACCTGTTCATCCACGGTTTGGGCGGAAATATTCAATTGGGCAACTCGTACACGGATGACAAGCACGAAACCCTGAAGGCCGATTTCGTGCTGGCCAACCCGCCCTTCAACGATGGCTCGAAAGGCGAGAACGGCTGGGGAGCGGACAAGATCCCCGCCAACGACCTGCGCATGAAGATCGGCGGTGCCAAGCTGCCGCTCTCCCCCCGCAATGCCAATACGATGTGGATGCTACACTTTTTATCCCACCTGAAAGAGGGTGGGACGGCCGGTTTCGTGATGGCGACGGGGGAACTCTCGAATAGTGAGACGGCCCGTCTGGAAGTACGCAAAGCCTTAGTAGAGGGCGGCTACGTGGACTGCATCGTGTCGTTGAGCGGTCAGTTGTTTGCGAATACGCAGATCCCATGTACGCTGTGGTTCCTCTCGAAGAACCGGCGGGGTGAGAAGGGCTTTCGCCCACGCACAGGAGAAATCCTGTTTATCGATGGGCGCAAACTGGGAGCGCTGATCCCGGGTTCACGCAAGCAAAAGGAACTCTCGGAGGCAGACCTGGAGCACGTGGCGGCGGTGTACCGGCAGTTCAAGCGCGCAGGCGTGCCGGAGGCGGTGCCGGGGTTTTGCCGGGTAGCGCAATTGGAGGAAGTTGTTGAACATAGATATTCTCTGACACCAGGGCGTTTTGTTGGTTCAGGGGATATTGACGAAGATGATTTATCTTTCGATGAAAAGATGCCAATCCTGGTGAATGAATTAAAGCAACAGTTATTAGTTTCTAAATCTCTTGGTGATGAAATTACCCAATCCCTAAAGGAAATTGGTTTTGACATCTAATTCTATTGAGCCGATTTATGGCAATACGCCTCCCACATGGATTATGGTGACACTCGGTCATCTAATCGATAATAGATTGGCTGAGTTACAAACAGGCCCATTTGGGACAACACTGCATGCATCATCTTATCGGTCAACCGGAACTCCGGTTGTGGCTGTAAAGCATATTGAAAACAATCGACTAAATCATGATGATCTGCCTAGAATTGACGATGAAACTGTTCAAAGATTAAGCCGCTATCGTTTGCTGGAAAATGATATTCTTTTTGGCCGTAAAGGATCAGTCGATAGACGCGCCTTAATCAAAGCCGAGGAGGCTGGCTGGTTACAAGGAAGCGATTGTATTCGTTTACGGTTTCTTGATGATAAGATTTTCGCCCGATATATCTCTTATGTTTTGGGAACAAGCGCTTATAAAGATTGGGTGTTACGCCATGCTGGCGGCGCGACAATGCCGTCCCTCAACCAAGAAATCCTGCGACTGACACCTTTGCCATTGCCCCCACTCCCTGAACAACGCGACATTGCCCGTATCCTGGGCGCGCTGGATGACAAGATCGAACTTAACCAGCGTATGAACCACACGCTCGAAGCAATGGCGCAGGTCCTGTTCAAATCCTGGTTTGTGGATTTTGATCCGGTAACAACGAAAAGTGAAGGTCGCATTCCCTTTGGCATGTCCGCTGAGATTGCCGCGCTGTTTCCGGGTGAGTTTATTGATTCGGAGTTGGAAGCGATTCCGATGGGATGGAAAATAGGGATAATCGACGAAGTTTTCAACTTGATAATGGGACAATCACCACCTGGAGAAACTTACAACGAAATTGGCGAAGGCATTGCTTTTTACCAAGGGCGTACAGATTTTGGCTCACGTTTCCCTAAACCGCGCATTTACTGTACGGCACCAACTCGATTTGCCAACCCAGGCGACACGTTGGTAAGCGTCCGCGCGCCGGTAGGTGACATTAACATGGCAATTGAAAAATGTTGCATTGGGCGTGTCTTGCATCCATTCGACATAAGAGCGGCAGCCAGTCTTACACGTATTATGCCATGCACTTTTTGCGAGATGATTTCGATGTATTTGAAGGCGAAGGGACTTTGTTTGGTTCAATCAGTAGTACGGGATTCCGCAATATCAAAATTGTTGTTCCACCGCCTAAAGTGATTGCCGAGTTTGAACGCCGAATATCGCCCCTGAGCCAGGCGATTGAGAATAACGAGCGACAAAATGTCACGCTGGCGAGTATCCGGGATGCGCTGCTGCCGCGTCTGCTGAGCGGGGAGATTCGCATCAAACCAAAAAACGGCCTGACCAAGCCAGGCCAGTGACTCAGGAGTAAACCCATGGCCCATCAGGATTGGAAGGGACAAAACATCCCCCATGTAATCAAGGAATTCGATGGTTCATCCTTTTCCATTTTGCCTATTCTTGAATGTTTTCTCAAATACAATGAAGATACGATTTACGACTTACTTCCATCCGCAGATTCCTATGGTTGGGGCGATCATTTTGCTAATATCTATGCCTGGGCACAGAACGCCTATCGAGTTGTCGAGATAATCCCGGATTTCTCGCGCTTTGGTTGTTTGCCAGCCTGGTTCCCAACGACGGACCGTCTCAACCGCAAGTTGACCGGTCAAGGGCAGGTAGACTGATTCCTGTTCATGGTCGATCTGGCTTATGGCGGATTGCCCGACGACCATCACGATGTTGATCCCCGCCTCCTGGCATAGGCGGTCTTGGATTTGAAAGACGATCTTTTTGGGGAATATGTGGGTATCGAGGAAGGTGAGAACATCGAATGGGAAATTGAAACATAATTTTTCCTGCCCTCTGATCGGGAAAGGTGAAAGTAAAAGATTGATATGGTTGTAATGGAAATTTTGTTCTATTGACTTTGAGAACAATTGCTATATAATGATAGAAAATGAGAAAAATTCACAAAAATAAAATTAATAATTCAAGGATAATGCCATGTTAATCGAATTTACGGTCGGCAATACTTTATCATTCAAAGAGCCGGTCACACTTAGTATGGTAGCGGCCAATACAAAAGCCAGGGACCCGAAAATAAACGAAAATAATACTATAATTGTTGATGACCAATTAACCCTCCTGACAAGTACGGCAATTTATGGTGCGAACGCTAGCGGAAAGAGTAATTTCATAAGGGCGATGGCCTTTATGAAACGATTTGTAATCAATTCATCAAAAGAATCGGGAATCGATGAACCAATACCAATCAGACCTTTTCGTCTCAGCACAACAACTGAAAGTCAGCCCTCTTTTTTCCAAGTCATCTTCCTGTTGGACAATATAAAGTATCGTTATGGATTCGAAGTAAACCGAAACGAAGTAATTTCTGAATGGTTATTTGCTGCATCTTCTCAAAAGGAGTCGCGCGTATTTGTTCGCGATGAAACCGGGATTCATATCTCCAGAAGTTTCAAAGAGGGAAAAGGCCTAGAAGCAAAAACTCGCCCAAATGCGTTATTTC
>JBEKEB010000075.1:0-16854 GCA_050014055.1 Anaerolineales bacterium
CAGCTCCCCATCCACCCAAGTCCACACCAACTCCTTGTAGAAGGCCAGAAACACCCCCACCTGACTCATCTCGACTTTGCCCAATCGCCCATTGTGTTGGCGTCCTGCCCCCGCACTCTTTGCCCCAGCTTTCTCATCCGCACTCTCATCCAGAAGCAGCACGCCTCCCTGCTGCAAACCCGCCGTCCCGGCAATTTCCTGTTGCACTTTCT
Source organism: Anaerolineales bacterium (assembly GCA_050014055.1). GTDB lineage: Bacteria > Chloroflexota > Anaerolineae > Anaerolineales > Villigracilaceae > UBA877. Next base: position 213 of record JBEKEB010000075.1, read on the forward strand.
GAATAACAGCTTGCGCTTCCCACGGCGAATCGGACATGAATTGCTGCACGTTCTGCCCATCATCCTTCGGATCAATCACTTGCCGCGCAATATTGGCATAATTACGCTTCGTCTGCATTCCTACCAGTCCTCGCAGGTAAGTCCAGGCGTGTTTCCCACTGTCTCTTGTCTTGGTTTTGAAACATCCACAATATTGATCCCATTTATTTCTCAATCGACTGTCAAGCCCCGCAACTGCTTCTGGCGGCAATCCCCATCGCTTCGGGCTGTAAATATCTTCACTCGTCTTTGCGCAAATCGGCAGCTCCTTCCTATGCCTTTATCGATAGTTGAATGATCTCTAACTGCCGATGATTACTGGTTCAGTATACTTGAGCTAATCTAACATTGTCGAGCTAATTAACGTGGAATAATAGATAAAGCAATTGTGTCATTGCGACATCGTCCCCGTTTTTGGGGGAGCCCCGATAGGGGCGAAGCAATCTCCAGGAATGTGCATGGGGGTTGTTTCGTGGCATCCCGAAGGACATTGGGAATCTGATGAACACCGCTCGTAATGACTTGCTTTTAGTTTTTTTGCGTACTCATGAGGGAGGTTAATAAACACTTCGGGCGGACCCAACAGCTTTGTTTTTTTCGTTTTACGAATTACGAATTCCATTTTCTTCTCTGATATAATCCTCTCCCGGAGCTTATCCCCATGACCCTTCAATCAGAAATTTTCGAGCAGCCTGAACGTCTGGCCGCACTGGTGGCCAACCAGCGCCATACCGCCGAAGAGATTGCCCGGACTATTCAAAATCACGACATCCGTTGGGTTTTCCTGGCTGCGCGTGGCACATCCGATAATGCCGGGCGCTATGCCAATTACCTGTTGGGAGCCCGCAACGGCCTGCCTCTTGCCCTGGCAACCCCATCCTTGTTCACCTATTACAATCAACCTCCGCAGCTTAAGGATGCCCTGGTTGTTGGCATCTCCCAATCCGGCCAATCCCCGGATATCGTCAGCGTGCTGGCTGAAGGGCACAGGCAGGGTTGCCTGACGCTGGCAATCACCAACGAACCCGCCTCGCCGCTGGCCGGTGCTGCAGATCTCGTCATGGATATCCAGGCCGGCTCCGAAAAAGCCGTCGCAGCCACCAAGACCTACACCACCGAGCTGATGGCGGTTGCGATGCTCTCGGCTGCCTTGTCCGGAAATAAAACCCCCTGGAAGGAACTCGCCAGGGTTCCGGTCTGGGTTGAAAAGGTCCTCAAGCAGGATGCGCCCATTGCTCGCATGGCCGAACGCTACCGCTACATGCGACAGTGCGTGGTGCTGGGCCGCGGCTTCAATTACTGTACCGCCTTTGAATGGGCTCTGAAGCTCAAAGAGTTGACCTATGTTGTCGCCGAACCCTATTCTTCCGCCGATTTCCGCCATGGCCCCATCGCCTTGATCGAAGGCGGGTTCCCTGTCATGGCCGTGGCCCCCGGCGGAAAAGTCTTCGATACCATGCTGGAAATGCTCGGCAAATTATGCCACGAGCAGTCCGCTGAATTGGTTGTCATCTCGGATGAGAAACGCGCCCTTTCCCTGGCTCAATCGCCCATCCTGTTGCCGGGCGGCATCCCCGAATGGCTCACCCCGCTTGTCAGCATTGTCCCGGGCCAGCTCTTCGCCGGTCATCTCACGCGTGTGAAGGGCTATGACCCTGAAAAACCCCGTACCATCGGCAAGATCACCGAGACACAGTAAAAAAAGAGGTATTCCTCAAAGTAGGGCGGGATGGCATCCCGCCGGTTGTAAACAAAAACAAATTCGGAGATCGCCAGATTTAGTGATCTCCGAATATTTATATGTGTATTTATTACTCCACCTATACCTTTCAAAGGATTTTCAGCCCGCTTTCGCGGAGCACCCTTTAGGGCAGCGGGCTTTTTATTCTGAGCCGGGGGCTTTCGCGCAGCCTCCCGTAGGGACAGCCCCCCGGCGGATATGGCAATGAGTTACCGAATGCTTTCTAAGTTAACTTGCATCCAGACGCAAGCGCAATGCATTACACCGTCGAGAGATCCCACACTTCATGGATTTTCGGAACATCACTGATCAAGCGGCGGGTGTACGGCTGGCTTGGATACAGGATCACCGAATCGGCAGTACCGCTTTCAACAAATTTACCATGCTCCATGATAAAAACGCTGTCCGATACATAATACGCCAGTCCAATATCATGGGTGATGAAAATGACCGTCATCCCGGTTTCATCCCGCAAATTCATCAGCATCTCCAGGATGGTCGCACGCGAACAGGCATCGATCATCGAGGTCGGTTCGTCCGCCAGCAGGATCTTGGGCTTCAGCAGGAAGATTCGGGCGATCATTAAGCGCTGCATCTGTCCGCCCGAGAGCTCAAAGGGGTATTTGTTGGTCAATTCCTCCCACTTCAGGTTGACAAAGCTGCAGGCCTCTGCCATCATCTCGATCTTTTTCGCCCGCGGCAGCCTTCGCCCGCCGCGCATGTTGATACAATCCAGCAGCACGGCATCGATTTTGCTGAATATATTATAGGAAGAGAACGGATCCTGGAAGATCGCCTGGATGTTCTTCCAATATTCCTGTTTCTTCTTTTGGGTGCGGATGTCGCGCTTGACACCCTGGAAGTAGATCTCTCCTTCTGTGACGCTGATCAATCCCAATAGCATCTTCGCCAAAGTGGTCTTTCCGCTGCCCGATTCGCCCACGATTGAGACGATTTCGCCCTTGTAGAGTTCGATATCCACATGATCAACCGCGACGGTTTTCTGGCTGCCCGACCCGAATACCTTGGTAAGGCCTTTGGCGCTCAGGTATATTTCTCTATTATTATCAGCCATTTTTATACGCCTTCCTGATCTGTTCTTCCGTCATGATGCAGCGGTATTCCCGCCCGCCATCCACTTTCATCGTATAGATCATCCGCTGAACGCATTCCGGTTGCGCATATTTGCAGCGTGGGGCAAACCGGCAGCCCGGTGGGGGGTTCTTGAGATTGGGCGGCACTCCCGGAATGGCCGCCAGTTTTACTCCCCGCAGGCCTCTTTCAGGCACGATGATCGAGCCCATCAGGCCTTTCGCATACGGATGCAGCGGATCAAATACAGTTTCTTTTGCAGTGCCCTTCTCCACGATCTGTCCGGCGTACATCACCATGATGTCATTGGTCACATTGTAAAGCAGCGGAAGTTCATGCGTGATAAAGATCATCGCTTTGATGTAGCCTCTTTCCATCAAGTCCCGCAGCATCTTGATGACCATCTTCTGGGAAGTCACATCCAGTGCCGAGGACGGCTCATCCGCGATTAGCACCAGCGGCAAAAGGATCACGGAGACTGCGATCACCGTGCGCTGTTTCATGCCGCCCGAAAGTTCCACCGGGTATTTTTGCAGCACTTCCGCCGGCAGTCCCAGGATGCCAAAGCGTTCTTTGGCAAGTTCGAGAATTTCTTTTTTGGTGGCATCCGGTTGGTGTGCATGGATGACATCCTCGACGATGCTGATGACCTTCTGGGTCGGGTTGAGTGCGTTCATCGCGGATTGCGGGATATAGGCAATCTCCGTACCCAGGATCGATTTGCGGACAGCATCCGGATCCATCCCGGTAATATTATGCCCGTCGATGATGATCTCACCGCTGGTATAGTGCAGTGGGGCAAAGTAATACCCCATCAGGCTGAGCGCCAGTGTCGATTTTCCACAGCCGGATTCACCCGCAATTCCGAGCGATTTCCCCTCTTCCACCTTCAAGGAAACGTGATCTACCGCGTAAACATCTTCCCCAAACCGGGTAATATACTTGGTGGTCAGTTCGTTTACCTCTAACATGACTTTGGCCATAGCAATCACCTAGTCCCGCAAAGCCGGATTGAATACCTGGTCGAGACCCGTATTCATCAAATTCATTGAGAATGTAATTAGGGCGATGGTTATGAGCACGGGGAGGTAGGCCCACCATTTTCCCAGGAGCTCTGCCATGTAGATCATCGCCCAGTTCATCATCAAGCCCAACGTTGGCGTTTCGGTGGTCCTGGGTCCCAACCCCAGGATTGACAAGCTGGCCTCCGCCAGGATGGCTGAGGATATCTGCAGGATGAACGCCATGACTACATATGAAGCGATGTAGGGCAGGATATCGGTCAGGATGATGCGCGGTATGGAGTGCCCGGACAGTTTCGACAGGTTGACATGGTCGCGGTTGCGCAGCGAAAACACCTGCGCCCGTACCGCCCTGGCCGTCCATACCCAGGAGGTGAACCCGATCACAATTGCGATTGTAACAGCGCCGCGCTTATCCTGCCCGATGCTGAAGGAGATCAGGATCAGCAACACGAACGTGGGGATGACGGTAAACAGATTGGTGATGAACATGATCAGGTCATCCGTCAATCCGCCGATATACCCCGCCAGCAATCCCAGGACCAAACCGATCGAGGTGGCGATTAATCCCGCTACAACACCGATCTCCAGCGATACCCCGGCCGCCTTAACCAGCTCCGTCAGCACATCTCTACCGAAGTTATCCGTCCCCAGCGGCAGCACCTTTACGCTCGGAACCTGGCTGATATTCACATAATCGGTTTGGGCTACGGTACCAGTCTGCGTCAGGGCGCCGCTGGTCGGGTCTGGGGCAGCAATGGTTATCCCCGTTGTTGATAGAATTCCCTTGAGTGAAGCATCCAGCCTTTGATAGTAGCTTAGTTTGGCAAAGGTCATCCCGGAAAAACTTTTCTTGGGATCATAATTTTTCTCCCACAGTCCCATCAGTGCTGAGGAGTTCGTGGTATTGATTTGGGCTGCAGGAATCCCATCTGCCACCAGCCAGGTTTTCATGTCGTTGCGGGCTTGATCGGTCAACGTGCTGTCAATCCGTTTGGCCGCCGCATCAGGCAGTAAAAGGGTATATTGGGTGGAACCAATGCTGTCGTAAACACTTACATAGATTCCGGGGGGGAAGAAGGTGCCTTGGCTGATGATGGCCAGTGGTTTCGCTGTCATGATCAACGGATAAAAGATCACCATCAGCAGAACGGCCATAAAAATGACAAACCCAACCAGGAACTTGCCCGAGCGAAAAACTTGTTGAAGTGTATTTTTCATGACAGCATCTTTCCTTAATCCGCCTGCGTAGCTTTAATGCGCGGGTCAATGATGCCATAAAGTATTTCGATGATAAAATTCGCGCTCAGCACCATCACCGTGATGATCAAGGTGGCTGCCGAGATTAGCGGATAATCCTGCCCCGTTACCGCGTTTAAGAGCGTGAAACCCAGCCCAGGATAACTGAAGATGATCTCCGCCACCAGCGCGCCGCCCACCATGGTACCGATCGATAACGCCAGGCCGGTCACTTGCGGAAGCATGGCATTCCGAAATACATAACCGACGATCTTTCGATCCGGGATCCCCAGGAACCGGCTGTATTTCACATAGTCCGCATTCAGTTCATAGATGGACATGGAGCGCATGCCGATCGCCCAGCCCCCGATCGCGATCAATACGATCGACCAGAACGGCAGCTGGTAATGCACGATCACAGACCATATGAATGTCCAGGTAAAGCTGGGAAGCAGGTTAAACCCATACCCCCCCGAGGTGGGGAACCATTTTAGCCCGACTCCAAAAACAACCAGCAAAATGATTGCCATGCCAAATGCCGGCAGGTTGCTTACAAAAATACTGACCGGTAACAGCACCTTGTCAAAGCCCCCTTTGATATAAGCCGCAAACGCGCCAAGTACGTTGCCAATCACAAAACCAACGATGATGGCCGGGAATTGCAGGCATACCGTCCACCAGATGGAAGATCCGATAACATCGGCAACCGTTCGGGGATACTGGCTGAAGGAAAAACCAAAATTACCATGGAACGCATTTTTCACATACAGGAAAAATTGTTCGAGCATGGGTTTGTTGGTGCCAAACAGATCTGCATATTGCTTATAGATTGCCTGGATGCCGGTCGTATTGGTCATGCCCTGGGCAAGATGTGAAACAATGCCTGCGACGGGATCCCCGGGCATCAGGCGGGGCAGGATGAAATTCAGAATGACGGCAAAAATAAAAGTGACCAGGAACCAACCCAGCTTGCCAAGGAAATACTTCCAGTATCCTTTCAACGCAGCACCTCCTTGAAAAGATAAAAGGTATTATAACAAATAACAATAAAGTGACAGTCACTCGGTTGGACAGGATATGCTTCTGCGGCCTCAGATATTTGCCATACTGTGCACAAAGTGATTATCACCTGTTTATTGTATTACAAATGATGTTAAATCGACAGCCATGTTCCAGGGTTTCGGAACATGGCTGTCTTTATATATATTCTGGTTTACTTGCCAACCAGTTTAACGTTATACAGTCCTGCGATACTATAACCGAATACTAGGTCTAGCGGCGGGACTACCGGGTTGGTTCCATCACCCTGGTGCGGGTAGCCTGTCCAAACCGACTCGTTCACAGTATGGAAGTCCTGGGGACGGTACATGACCGTGAAGGACGGGACATCCGTCAGGTAGATCTTGGTCAATTGAGTGTAGTCTGCCTTGATCTTGGCCGGGTCGGTTTCAGCGGGGAGCGCGTTGAGGATTGCATCGACGGCCGGATTCTTGTAGCCGCCCCAGTCGCCGTTCCAGTTGTTCTTGGTCTCCGCGAACATGGAGTTCAACAGATGGTTGGTTCGGGCCCACGGCTCAGCCGGGCCGGCGCCATCGTTGTACATCATGAAGAGGTCAAAACCAGCCGGCAGCGGCCAGTTGGTGACCTCGGTCTGATAAACGGCCCATTCCGGGTAGTTGGTCGTGATGTCGATGCCGATCGCCTTACCGGCGGCCGCAACCTGTTCGATCGCAGCTTGCCAGTCGGACCAGCCGTTCGGGCAGGTGGCTACATAGGTAAGTTTCTTACCTTTGTAAGTGCGCCAGCCATCCGCTCCTTTTGTAATACCAGCTTTATCAAGGAGCGCGTCGGCACCTGCAATATCCTTGCCGGTCCACTGCAGCGCCTTGATGGCAGGATCACTGCTGTCATACAAGGCCTGTTCACCCGGCGTCGGGTTCATCAGGGAGCGCGGAGCCTGGGCGAAGGTGGGCGACTGGTAGGTCATGGCATTGGCATTGATCGTGTCATAATCGACCGCCATGGCAATGGCCTGGCGGACTGCAACCTGGTCCAAACCATAGGAAGCCATGTTGTAGTAGACCGTCGGGAGGCTCGCCGCAATGTCATAAGGAGCTTGGGGCAGGTAGGTCGAGACTGGCAGCCCATATTGGAGCCACAACAACTGGACATTGGAGTTGAACTGCTGGCTCACATCCACTTCGCCTAGTGCCAAGGCAGCCGAACCGGAGGCGTTATCCTTGAAGATGGTATGCGCCAGGTACTGCGGAACAGCCAGTTTGCCCCACATGGAGGCATCCTGTCCCCAATACTTGTCATCCCGAACGAGGATGACTTTCGTGTCATCAGCATAGTAAAAGTGATAGGGGCCGGAGTACACGACGTCGGTGGCAGTATCGGCCATGAATTTGGTCGCGTCACCGCCGGTGCGGGCTTCCAGTTTCTGGGTCCAGGCCTTCTGGATGACGTATGCACCATCCAGGTATTGATATAAGACCAGAGGATTGACTGGTTTGCCATCCGTACCCGTTACGGCTGCGATGTCAACCGTCTGGGGATCAACCGCGGTAACGTTAGCGATGTATGGGGCATTGGCAACGCCAGAACCGGTCTTGTACTTGGTCACGGATGCCCATGTGTAAGCGAAATCATCCGCCGTTATCGGGGTGCCATCGCTCCACTTGGCGGCAGCTTTGATCTTGAAGGTGATATCGGTTCCGGCAGCATTCCATGCCCAGGGACCATCGGCTATCAGCGGATACGACTTGCCGTCCATCATGTCATACATGTAGGCGGTTTCGAACATGGTTTCAAGGGCATTGTCTCCCGGGGCGATCGCCATGGCATTGTTGCAGCTGGAGGAGTACGGATTCCAGCAGACCACCGAACCCCATTGTAGCCCATTGAAGTACAGGGTTTCATTACGGGGTAAGGTCGTGTTTACGGGTGCCGCGGTCGCAGGAGCAGCCGTCGCAGGAGCAGCCGTCGCAGGTGCAGCAGTCGCAGGGGCGGCCGTCGCAGGGGCAGCCGTCGCAGGGGCGGCAGTCGTTGCGGCCGCACCGCAGGCCGTCAGGACCATGGTAGCGGTTACAAGGAGCGCTACCAAAACGTACAATTGTTTCTTCATATTTCTTCTCCTCATTAAAGAGAAACTAGCAGGTTAGAATAGAATTGAACAGAATAGGGTAGTATTGAATTGTTCGCAGTTTACTTATCTCTCAATTGATCACCTCCTTTCGTGTAATACTCGAATACTGTGTTCCGCTGTATTGGGTGCGCTCCCAAAAGTCAGACATAAAATGTCAATATAATGGAACATTTATGCTTATCTCCTTTGGGAAGCGCCGCAGGATTCTCGAACGACCAGTTCCGTGTCCAGGATTACTTTCTGCGTGGACACAATATCATTCTCGATAATGTTGATTAAAATCTCCGCTGCTTTGGATCCCATATTCTGGATCGGTTGGCGGACAGTCGTGAGAGTGGGAGTCGTCCTGGCCGATTCGGGATTATCGTCAAAGCCTACCAGCGCCACATCCTCCGGAATGCGCAAATTTGCCTCATGGATTGCCCGCATGGCCCCATATGCCATCATATCACTTGCCACAAAGACAGCATCCGGTTTTTGTGGAATCAGACGCGCCATGGCATGGTAGCCACCCTCTTCAGTAAAATCTCCCGCCACTACCAGTTCAGACCTGATTGTCCGATCATAATCCTGCAGGGCTTGTAAATAACCTTGATAGCGGTCGTAGCCTGAGACCTGTTCTAGTGAACCGGTGATCGTGGCAACCCGCTTATAACCTAGACGTAAAAGGTGCAGGGTTGCTTTCCGGCCTGCCTGGAGGTTGTCAACATCCAAATAATTTACATCCATGCTTGGGGGTCGCCCAATCATGATGAATGGCATTTTGCTTTCAGACAGGGAGTTCACAATGGGATCATTCATCAAGGCAGACGCGACAATCGCTCCATCCACCAGGCCGTTATGCAGAATCCGGGTAATCATGCGGCGTTCATATTCAGGTTCTGCAAGCCATAGCATGACCGAGTAGGTACGGTTATTACAGGCGGAAGAAACGCCTTGAAGTAATACGGGGAAATACGGGTCGGTAAAGATCACCGAGACTCTTGCCGGTATCACCACCCCAATAACATTGGTTCGCCCTGTTGCCAGCCCCCTTGCAGCTAGGTTGGGTTGAAAGTTTACGCTCTGAATGACCTTTAGCACTTTCTGGCGGGTCTCCTCCTTGACCTTCACATCAGAATTTATCACCCGCGATACGGTGGAACGGGAGACCTCACTGAGGCGTGCAATGTCTTCGAGCGTAAGCGGCATATATTCCTTTAAGAAAATCAATGCGCAAACTGTGGCGTATTTATTGGGAGCGCTCTCAAACCCTATAGTAAGTATACATTTTTTTGGGGCGCGAGTCAACTACCAATTTTTGATAATCTAGAAGAACAAGATTCGGTCTGCGCGTGCCATTCCACCCTCTTGCGCCGGAGAAAAAGGTCCCACAATCCGGAACAGCTACTTGTTGAAAATGTTCGTCAGATCGGTTTGCAGGCTGGCCTCCTGTGCAGTCAGATCAACACCCCGGGTGTTGGAAAGAAGCGTACCAAAGCTCTCGATCCGCGCCCAGGCTTCGTTGATGTTGGGCATGCTCGCTTCGGCGCTCGGGACATCCGGATAGTTCATGCCATCCAGCAGGGTCTGCCAGTTCTGGACAAATGGGAATTGGGCTTGTTGGGCTGCCAGCCAGGCTCCACGATTGGCGGCAATTCCGGGTATGCCGCTGTAGGCAGGTTTGGCCTGCGGGCTGCCAATCACCAGTTTCTGGGTCCCGGTATCAATAAGGTAGGTCAAAACGGTGAAGGCTTCGGTAGGGTGAGTGGTCCCCTTCCAAATGCGGAAGGTTTCTTCATCCACCCGGCCAGCCACCTTGCCATCCAACCCGATTGGCATGCTGCCCAACTCGAACTTGCCTCCAGCCTGGGTCAGGTCACCCAGGCAACATAGATAAGATGACGGATTATCGAGCATGGCAACCTTGCCGCTGGCGAATACGTTACCCAAATCGAAATTGGGACCAGCAGTAACAGTGTCACCCGGGATATATGGCTCTGCACCCCAGATGCCATTATCGACCCATTCCCAGGCAGCCTTCCAGTCGTCCGGGATCTTGGCAGTATCGTTGCCCTTGCTTCCGCCTGGCATCAGGATGGAACCACCATTGGTCATGAAAGTGGCCCAATAATTCGGGTGGTTTTCCCAGCCGAAGCTGAAACCGTATTGCACGATTCTGGTCGCATCAAACCCAGCTTCACCGGAGTGTTTGCCAGCCGCGTCGATTGTCAGATCCTTCGCCACGTTGGCTAGGGTATCCCAGGTCCAGTCAACCATGTTGCCATCCGGCATCCGGTACTTTTCACCGTACCTGGCAGGCGGTGGATTCAACCCGGCTTTGCTGAAGAGGCTGGTATTGTAATAAATGGCAGATGGATAGACGACGAACGGCAAAGCCAGCGTGCCCTCGTCGTTCTGATACGACTTTACCATGGCGGGATCGAATCGGCTGGTATCATAACCACTCGATGCCATATAGGGTTTCAGGTCCAACCATTGGCCGTTGAAAATGTTCGCCTCAAACCAGTTTAACGGTCCCACAATATCAGGCCCAACGCCGGCCGCGATTTCTGTGGCGAAGGTATCCACTGCGGTCTCTTTCGGGACGACTTCGAGCACCAGGTGAATCCGGGTCTGGGACGCGTTGAAGTCATTCACCACGTCGTTCTCTATGCTGACTTGGGCAGGATCACTGCCGTCCCCCATCCCAACGCTCCAGCGGATCTGGATTGGACTGGAAACCGGAGGTTTTGTCGGAAGTGTCGTGGGAGTTTGAATCGCCGGGGCAGGACTGGCGCTTGTTGCAGCCGAGCCGCAGGCTGTTAAGAGCATGCTGGCGGCTGCAAGCACAGGTAAAAAAAGAAAAAAGCTGTTTTTGATTGGTCTTTTCTCCATCTTACCAATAATAATTCGACCATACCTCGCCCCACCTGGCAACGAATGGTCCAGTTGGTCAAATCTTTGGTTTTTCACTTTAGTTTGTTGTTCCTTGTTTTTCCTCATTTTCTCCAGAACTGGAATTGGTTCAGGCCGGTGACCGCCAGGCTAAGCGGTATTCCCAATTGCACCGAGATCCATCCAACTACACTCCAGAAAAAGTTGTTTACAACCGGCACGTACCACAACAGGAAAAAGACTGCCAGCATGATGATAGTGCTGGCTTGGTCGATCCGGACGCGCGTTTCTGGAGCGAGGTAGGGCGACACCACCCGGTATCCGTCAAACGGGGGCACGGGCACCAGGTTCAAAACCACTGCCATGATTTGCAGCAGCCCCAGGAAAGCCAGCCCTGGCCAGATGCCGCCGGCGGAGACCGGCGCAAAATGTAAAACGGCCGACAGCACCACCGCCAGCACCAGGTTTGCAGCCGGCCCGGCCAGCGAAACTGCACTCTCCCAGCGTTTGCTGCGCAGTCGCCAGGTCTCGATGTAAACCGCTCCCCCCGGCAGGCCGATTCCGCCCAGCAGCAGGAAGATCATCGGCAGCAGGATCGAATAGACCGGATGTGTATACTTTAAAGGATTAAAGGTCAGGTAGCCCTTGTCGCGCACACTCGTATCCCCGCCGTAATACGCCACCAGGGCATGCGAGAACTCATGTAGGCATAACGAAAATACCCAGCCCACGATCACAACTAAGAATGTAATGACGGTTGCCATAATCTACCATCCAATTTCATCTTTGTTCATCTGTGGCTAAGAACCTGAAACCCGCAACATCCTGGCGGATGGCTCGGCTTTCTTTCACTCATATCCATGCGGATGGCTGCGATGCCAGTCCCAGGCGCTGCTGATGATATCCTTCAGTTCAGGATGCCTGGGACTCCAACCCAATTCTGTCCGGATTTTTTCCGGCGAAGCCACCAGTCGCGGCGCGTCGCCCGGCCGGCGCGGACTTTCAATCGCCGGAATCGCCACACCGGTCACGTTACGGGCGGTCTCGATCACCTCCCGCACCGAATACCCGCTGCCGTTGCCCAGGTTGAAGACCAGCCGGTCGTCTCTTTCCAGCGCCTCCAGCGCCAGCAGGTGCGCCGAGACCAGGTCCGCAATGTGGATATAGTCTCGTATGCAGGTACCATCCGGCGTGGGATAGTCTGTGCCATAAATGGCCGCAGCCTGCCTTTGGCCCAGCGCCACTTGCAGCACCAGTGGGATGAGGTGGCTTTCTGGTTGGTGCGCTTCGCCTCGCCCGGGCAGAGCCCCGCAGGCATTAAAATAGCGTAAAGCCGCGAAATGCATTCCGTGGATTCGACGGTACCATTCCAATGCCTGTTCGATTGCCAGCTTGGTAAAACCATACCCATTCGCCGGATCGATGGGCGAATCCTCGTGTAAAGGCGTTTCGCTGGAGGCATAGACCGCCGCCGTGGACGAAAGCACGAATCGGCTTACCCCGGCGCGCTGGGCCTCTTCCATCAATTGCAGGGAATATGCCAGGTTGTTTTTGAAGAATTTCCCGGGATCCCGCATGCTTTCCCCGGCCTCGATGAACGCCGCAAAGTGCATCACTGCGGCATACTTTTCGGCCGTGAGAGCTGCCTGTAGCGTCGCCGCATCACCCAGGTCCGCCTGAATGAAATGCGCCCCCTCCGGTACGGCCGCCCGGTGGCCGGTCACGAGCGAATCGAATATCGTTACAGAATGTCCGGCCATCAGCAGTGCTTCGGCGGTGGCCGATCCGATGTACCCCGCTCCCCCTGTTACAAAAATGTTCATGAATCCTCCAGGAATCTGAGAATCTATTCTCACTATGCTTTAACGGGCACAGGCGCCCGGCCGCAGAAAAATGACAGCAGGTAAAATTATATCTTACTCTCAACTTAAAGCGAAATGGGTGAGGTACCTATGCTAAGCCCCCAGACCGTACCTGCCGCCTTAGATCGCATTGGACTGCAAGACTATCCGGCTATCTGACTATTCGATCCCCCTCATTCTGCTTGACGCATACATACAATTCGCATTATACTCACCCTCTTCCGGGGTGTAGCGCAGCTGGTAGCGCACCGCGTTTGGGACGCGGTGGTCGGCGGTTCGAATCCGCCCACCCCGACTTACCGCCGAGACCGGCCTTGTTCTCGGCGGTTTCTTTTTTTAATTTTCGTAGTCGCGCAAAACGAAGTGGTGTACGCTTGATCGCTGGCATCCCGTCGCACCCTTGTCCCTGTAACCTTTTCCCTGTTCTCATTGACTGCGCATCTATGCTACAATAAAGGCAAAGGATGACAGGATGGCGCGGAAAAAAATTGATGGAGTTATTGAGGCCGTCCGCTATGCTCCCGGCGGCATGATCAGCATGGTACGAACATATGAGCGTCGTGGCGCAGTTTGGTCGGACTATATCATTCTCGGTCGCACCGAACTCATCACACGCCTGTCAACCGGCAAGATTTTTGTAACCGGCCAGCGCAGATCTTCCTTCGGCAGCGTCTTCCAGACCGGATCAGCAGTTCACATCGCAGGTGGGCATATTGTTTCCGGCGCGGAATCGGCCCCCGCCGACCTGCTTGTCGGGGTTTCGATATTCTAATATTGCGCTTGGTTTTTTGTTCGAAGATTCGTCTGGAGGCCTTTTATGAAGATCGTTGACCAGACCCCTTTTTATAATGAAAATGGCGAATTGAGTATTGTTAATCGCCTCAGGTCGATCCTCGAATTTGGCCCTGGTTGGATCAAGGAGATCGAAGCACAGAAATCGGTCATTTCCGTCCTGAATAAGTCCCTGGACAAAAATTACACTATGCTGTGCAATATCATCCCCCCCGGCCTGGATGCCAGAATCCCGCTCATCCTGGTCGGTCCCACCGGTTTGTATGTCATGATCGTAACTCCCAGGGCCGGCATGTTCCGCGCAAAAGGCGATCAGTGGGGCGTCCTTTCCGGCAACTCGATCAGGGCCGAAAAGCCCAACTTGCTGACCCGTGCCGAGCGAATGGCGCGTGCCATTCAGGTTTACCTGCAACGGCAAGGCTATCTGGATTTATTCAATGTGGAAGCCATTCTGCTCTGCTCCGACCCGGCCACCAACGTGGACAGCATGCGGCCCGTCATTCGCGTGATTATGCGCGATATGCTCGAGCATTTTGCCGCATCGATTCCACAGGCGCGCATCGTTTTGAGTCCGGAATCCGCTTTCGACATTGTCAACCGCCTTCTCAATCCTCCGCCTCCCCCTCCCTCCAAACCCGTCGAAGCGCCTCAACCCGGACCGGCGGTTGTCCCCCCGGCACAAACAGTCAGCCCCTTTGTTTCACCGTTTGCCATGCCGGCTTCTGCGCCTCTTCCCGCCTCCGCAAAAGAATCCGTCTCGTCATCTCCGTTCTCCTTTCCAGAGACATCCCCGGCCTCCGTTGAAGAATCCGCCTCGCCAGTACCAGGCTCCCTTCCGGAGACTTCCCCCTCCTCCTCTACCAACCTGCTTGCTCGCTTGAAGTTGACCCGCAACCAGATCCTGCTTCTGGTCGGCATGGCCGTCATCTGGGTCCTGATCATCGCTGCTTTTGCTTTCCTTATCGCAATAACGATGAATCCGCCATCAATACTGCTAAAGTAGATCCGTTTTCTTGATGCCGCCTTTCCTCTCCATTATCATCCCTGCTCGAAATGAAGAGACCCGCCTGCCCCGCGCCCTGGGGCAGGTCTTTGCATTCCTGGAAAAACAGACCTACACCTCCGAAGTGCTGGTGGTGGAAAACGGCAGCCAGGACCGCACCCTCGCAATGGCCCGGGAATTTACCGGATCCTTCCCCGGGTTGCGCATCCTGCACGAAGACTTGCCCGGCAAAGGCCGCGCCGTCCGGCGCGGCGTATTGGAGTCCAACGGCAAGTACCGCATGATCGCCGATGCGGATTTCTCCATGCCGGTCGACCAGATCAACCGTTTTCTGCCGCCTCTCTGCACCTCTGATATTTCCATTGCCAGCCGCGAAGCCGCCGGCGCCAGACGCTATAACGAACCAGGCTTCCGCCACCTGACCGGGCGGATTTATAACTTCTGGATCCGTTCGCTGGTCCTGCCCGGCCTGCAGGATACGCAGTGCGGATTTAAATGTTTCCAGGACGGCGTTGCCAAAAACATCTTTCCCCGCCAGACTCTCACCGGCTGGTCTTTTGACGTGGAATTGCTGGCCATCGCCCGGCGTCAAGGATATTCCATCGTCGAGATTGGCATCCCCTGGTACTATAACCCTGGCAGCAAAATAAACGTCCTGCACGACTCCACGCGCATGTTCCTCGACCTGCTGCAGATCCGCCGCAACCTGCGCCGGGGTGTCTATGACGCCCGGCCTTGACCCTGCCAGATATCCCTCCCTCATCTACGAACAATCCCTTTGGGATGCTGGCTACACGCAAATCGCCGGCATCGACGAGGCCGGCCGCGGCGCCTGGGCCGGTCCGGTCTGTGCTGCCGCCCTCATCCTGCCGCCTGATCCATCCATTCTTCACACCCTCGACCGGGTCCGTGATTCCAAGTTGATGACCCCACTCGCCCGGGAAACCTGGGCCCCCCGCATCCGCCTCGCCGCCGTTGCCTGGGGTGTTGGTTTTGCCTCCTCGCAGGAGATCGACACCCTCGGCATCCTCCCCGCCACTAAACTTGCCGCCACCCGCGCCCTTGCCTCCCTCTCCTCTTCTCCTGACCTTCCGTCCCCCGCCCCCTCCCTGTTTTCCTCTCATCCCGCGTTCCCTGGTTATCCAATCCCTGGTCCCCTATCTTCTGCACCGTTTTCCCCTTCCCCTTTATCCCCTGATTTCCTCCTCACCGACTACCTCATATTTCCCGAGCTCGAATGGGACCAGATCGCCCTCATTAAAGGTGACCGCCTCTCCCTCAGTGTTGCCGGCGCCTCCGTCCTCGCCAAGACCGCCCGCGATGCCCTCATGCGCTTCGCCGACAGCCAGTACCCCGGTTACGGCTTCGCCCGTCATAAAGGCTACGGCACCCGCCTCCACCAGCAATCCCTCCACCAGTTGGGTTTATCCGAAATCCACCGCAAATCCTTTTCCATCCGTTTATAAAATCTTGTGATCCGCTAATCTCCGCCAATCCTCTCTAATCTATTTTTACGTTTTTCGTTTTACGTCTTACGTTTTTGTTTACGGGTTATTGTTCTTTATCTTCCTTAGTGTCTCTTTGTGACCTTCGTGGTGAAAGTTCTTTTTTCTTTTATTATACGTTTTCCTTCCTCCCTGATCACCTGATTTCCTGTTCACTGTTCTCTCTTCTCTGTTCTCTACTCACTTTCCTACTCCCTTCTCCCTAACCCGGACGAGCCGGAAGAGGAAAGAGAAAGAGGGAAAGTTGCACAAAGGGTGGGGCCCGAAGGCACCCTACAAGTCATGGCGGGATTGGCCCGAAGGCTTCCCAGACTTGAAATAA
>JBEKEB010000076.1:0-16584 GCA_050014055.1 Anaerolineales bacterium
GCTGCTGTTTTTCAAAGTGGCGATACGGTCGATGCCGAGGTTGTTTCTCCATGCGCTTTGCTCCTGCTAGTCAGTTCTCGGCTCTAGTATACACCCCCCTCACTAATAAGACAAGCAGGGGTCCTAACCAGATTGGAATCCTAGCAGTGGGGGTTAAATGGTTTTTGTTTCCGGTTGTTTGGGTAAACGGGTCGCGCGCACCCCAAAAAACGGTGTACTCGCCCCCGTCCTTTGGGGGTTCATGCCTGGGCGGCCTGCGCTGCCTGCCTCCCTCTGTCCCCTCCTCTCTGTTCTCTGCTCACTTTTCTACCTCCCATCGTTCCTCTTCGTTTCCACATTTTGCTCGCGCGCTTCGTTATTTCTGCTCATCCAACCCTGCTGTTACTTATTTGGTTCAGCAGAGAATGGCGCCGGGAACTTGTCCCGCGGCGCTCTCCCGCGGGAACTTTCCTGCTCATCGCTCGTCATAATGTACAATATCATCATTATGATAAGGAGCCTCTTATGAAAACCAAAACCCTCTTCCTGTTTGCCATACTTGTATTTGGCACGGTACTAAGCGCCTGCAGTCCAGTCCCCGTTAATGTGCAAACCCAGCCGCCCCAGCGGACCATCACCGTTACCGGCACCGGCAAGGTGACCCTCACCCCCGATATCGCCTATATCTCGATCGGCGTTCACAC
Organism: Anaerolineales bacterium; assembly: GCA_050014055.1. GTDB lineage: Bacteria > Chloroflexota > Anaerolineae > Anaerolineales > Villigracilaceae > UBA877. The sequence goes on from JBEKEB010000076.1 coordinate 684, forward strand.
CGAGAATGCCAGCGCCACGCAGGCCGTTTCCGGAAACAACACCCAGGCCCAGGCCGTCATCGCGGCCATCAAGGGCTTCGGCGTGGCCGATAAGGATATCCAGACCACCGATTTCAGCATCAATCCGCAGCAACAGACCGACGCGAATGGCAAGGTCACCGGCATCCTGTATGTGGTCGACAACACCGTCTATGTGACCGTGCGCGATCTGACCAAGCTGGGCGACCTGCTCGACTCGACTGTCTACGCCGGAGCCAACAATATCAACAGCATCCAGTTCGACGTAGCCGACAAGACCGCCGCGCTTAGCCAGGCCCGCCTGGCTGCGGTTGCGGATGCAAAAAAACAGGCCGATGAACTGACCCAGGCCACCGGCGTTACGCTGGATGTGGTCCAGAGCATCTCTTACTACGATACCAATGCCCCTGTCACGGTTCAATATGCCCGCGCTGAGCTTGCTGCCCCGGCTGCTGCCAGTGTGCCGGTCCAGGCCGGTTCGATGCAAATTTACACCACGGTAACCATCGTCTATGGATTGAAATAACCGATCTTTGGGGAGTCCGAAGTCTCTGACTTCGGATTCCGGATCTACAAACCCAAACCTCCCCCGCCTTTGCCACGGGGGAGGTTTATAATTTCCGGAAACTATTTCCAGAGGAGTTTTTCCATGCTGACTGTCGGTTATATTGGTCTTGGCTTGATGGGTAAGGCGATTGCCCGGAATATCCACAAAGCCGGATTCCCGCTGGTGGTGCACAACCGTTCACGCGCGGCGGTGGATGAATTGGTGGCAGAGGGCGCCAGCGCGGCCGGTTCTCCTGCGGAGGTCGCCGCGCAGGTGGATGTCGTATTTACCAACCTGCCGGATACGCCTGATGTGGAGAAGGTGGTGCTGGGCGAGCAGGGCATCCTGGCGGGCGCACGTACAGGCTTGATTTTTGTCGATAACTCGACCATTAAACCGGCGGCTGCCCGCACCCTGGCGGCCCAACTGGCTGCACGCGGCGTACTGAGCCTGGATGCCCCGGTTTCCGGCGGCGATGTCGGGGCCCGCAACGGCACGCTGGCCATCATGGTGGGCGGCCCGGCGGAAGCGCTGGAGAAAGTCCGGCCGGTTTTTCAGGCGATGGGCAAGACGGTTACGCATGTCGGTGAGGCCGGGGCTGGGCAGGTGGCCAAGGCCGCCAACCAGATCATGGTGGCCGCGCAGATGGTGGCGATGGGGGAACTGCTGATCTTTTCACAGAAAGCCGGGGTGGATCCGCAGAAAGTGGTGGAAGCCATCCAGGGCGGCGCGGCGCAGTGCTGGACGCTGGACGTCAAGCCGGCGCGTCTTTTTGCCGGCAACCGTACTCCCGGTTTCAAGGCGCATATGCAGGCCAAGGACCTGAACATCATCCTGGAAACAGCCCGCGAGTACGGCATTCCGCTCCCCTCCGCGGCCGTCGACGCGCAGCTTTACAACGCCATGCTTCAGAACGGCATGGGGGAGCTGGATAATTCGGCGGTTATTGGAATGATCGAGCAGTTGGCCGGAGTGAAGTTAAAAATCGTTTAACACAAAGGACGCCAAGGCACACAAAGGTAAAGTACAAGAAGAATTTTGATTTTCCTTTGTGTAAGAAAGGTGAGATGATAATGAGCAGGATGCATTTTTCCTGGGCGAGTGTACGCGATTACGCCCTGGTGCTGGCTGGGGCGTTACTCGAGGCGATTGCCCTGCGCCTGTTCCTCGTTCCGGCCAACCTGGCTTCGGGCGGAATCAGTGGCATATCGCAATTGATAAACCACTATACCGGCTGGCCGATCGGCCTGATGGTTTTCATCGGCAACCTGCCGCTGTTCCTGCTGGGCTGGCGTTACCTGGGTGGCCGGGGCTTTGTCATTCGGACGGTTGTGGCGGTGGCGGCTTACGCGCTGTTCACCGACCTGCTGCTGGTGCTGCCATTCTTTCCAAAAAAAGGCATTACAAGCGACCTGGTGTTGGACTCGCTCTACGGGGCGGTGGCAATGGGTATCGGTTATGGGCTGGTCTACCGGGCGCAGGGAACCAGCGGTGGCACCGATATCTTGGCGCGCATCCTGAATCGATGGCGCGGCATCCCCATGACACAGAGTTACCTGATGACCGACACCCTGGTGGTGCTGGCAGCGGGATTCGTTTTTGGCTGGCAAAGGGCTCTGTATGCGCTGATTGTCCTGTACGTCAGCGGCCTGGTTGTGGATAGCACGCTGGAGGGCGCGGGCACCGTCCGGACAGCCATGATCATAACCGGGCAGGCAGAGATGGTTACGCAGCGCATCCTTTCGGAGATGGAACGGGGCGTGACCGCCCTGAGCGGGACAGGCGCGTATACCGGCGCAGAGCGATGCGTTTTATATTGCGTGGTGAACCGCCCGGAAGTGCAGCAATTGAAGACGATCGTCCGTGAGTCGGATCCAAAAGCATTCATGGTGATCGGCCAGGCGCACGAGGCGCTGGGGGAAGGGTTCCAGACGTTCAAGAAAACCGGCGACTGAGGTTTTTTAGGTGTCCAGTATTTCAGAGGATTAAGAAAATATCTGAGGGAATCCCCTCAGATAAATCAAACCCATCAGCGACGCCCGCAGCATTTTACAAGTGTTTTGCGAATTGGATCAATACACCTGCCACCAGCGCAGCCTGTCCCAGGTGATAAAGGATCATGTTTGCCAGGCGTCCATTCTTGATCGGATTGACAAACTTGTTCCAGGCCAGGACGACGTCTGAAGAATAAAAAAGGATTGCCCCCAGGGCAACCAGCCCTCCGGCGGAAATTTTCCATTCCGTGTTATTGAGTGTCAGCAGGGCGGAGAGCAGCATCAGGGTGATGACCATCCCATACAAACTGACCGGGCGCACCATTTTCGGCAGGCCTTTCTGGCGAACCCCGGCAATAATAAGTCGCAGGATGCGTCCGGCGGCCAATGCCAGGACGACGGCCATTCCCAGTGACCAGATGGGGGAGACGTTCGGCAAAGGGGTGTTCAACCCGATGATATAGGATATGTGGGCAAATAAAAAAGCGGCCAGCCCTGGCAGGAACCAGCGGTCGGAGAAGCGGGCGTACGAGATCATCAGGAACACATCCCCAACCAGTGAGAAGAAGATTCCCAGACCAAAGCAAATCAATGGCAGCGAGCTGAAGCTGCCCAACAGCGCCAGCAGCCCAAGCAGGATGAGCATGGCAGCCGGCTTGGCGATATATTCGACCTGCTTCCAATTTTTTGCGACCGCCGCCCAGTCGATCACGGCGACCAGGAAAAACAAGCTAAAGCCGGGAATCATTTTTTACCTTTGACTTTATAGCCCAGGCGGCGCAGGGCATTTTCATCGTCGCGCCAGTCTTTCTCCACTTTGACGCGTAATTCGAGGAAGACTTTCCTCCCGCTCATGGACTCGATCTCCATGCGCGCGGCCGAACCGATCTTTTTCAGCATGGCGGCTTTTTCGCCAATGACGATGCCTTTCTGCGAGTCATGTTCCACCAGCAGGGTGGCGGAAATGTAGGCGTTGCCATTTTCGCGTTCGCTGAACTCGTCCATACGGACAGCCAGAGCGTGCGGAACTTCATCACGCAGGAAGACCAGGGCGGCTTCGCGGATCAATTCTGCCGCGATTTCCTTTTCGTATAAGTCGGTGATTTGATCTTCGGGGAACTCGGCCGACCGGATTGGCAGGCGGGCGGTGATGGCTTCCAGCAGTTCTTTCAGCCCCCGGTGGGAGGCGGCCGAAAAGGCCAGCGCCAGAGCGTCCGAGACCAGTTTCTGGTATTCGGCCTGAACCAGTTCCAACGCCGGGGCCGGGACTTTGTCCATTTTGTTGAGACCCAGGATCAAATCCGGCCTGCGTTTAAGCCCCCAGAGCAGGCTGGCGGCCTGGCGGTCCTCATCATCCGGTTCGAGGCTGGCATCCACCAGGAAAAGCACCACATCGACGCCATCCAGGGCTTCCGCAGCCTCCTGGTTGAAGAACTGGCCGAGTTTGTGTTTGGGCGCGTGGACACCGGGCGTATCCACGAAGACGAGCTGGGCATCCGGCAGGGTCAGGATGCCCAACTGGCGGCGGCGGGTGGTCTGCGGGCGCGGTGAAACGGCCGCGATCTTCTGGCCGAGGATGGCATTGACCAGCGTGGATTTGCCCACGTTGGGTTTGCCAAGGATGGCGATGAAACCGGATCGGAAGTCAGGCATGAGTTACCCCGATGGACTCGAAGGAATATAACGGATTAATATCATGAAGAGAGTCTAACATGAAAAACGAACCTGCGATGGTTCATCCATCGCAGGGTTTAATTCATGCCAATATTGCCCCTTCCATTTTTAGCAACCATTCCTTTGTTTTGACCCCCTCGGCCAATCCATATCCATGCAATTTCCCATCCGTGCCGATAACGCGGTGGCAGGGAATCACCAGCGGCATCGGGTTGGTGGCTTCGGCGCGGCCGACGGCACGGGCGGCGCGCGGCCGGCCAATGCATTCGGCAATTTCCTTGTATGTGCGGGTTTCTCCGTGGGGGATTTCGTAGGTGGCCTGCAGAACGGCTTGCTGGAATGGTCGTAGCACCGACCAGTCAACTACCAGGGTGAAAGTGTGCTGGAGGCCGGAGAGATAGCTATCAATCTGCCCGGCAGCCTCGAGCACGCGCTGTGGGGCATGTTCTACGGGCCGTTTAAACCGTTTGACCAGATAGGCTTCGAATTCGTCCCGGTTCAGACCCCATTCGACTGCCACCAGCCCAAGGTCAGACACTGCCAGCCAGAGTTTGCCGATGGGTGTCTGATCTGTTTCGCCAATATATATTCCAGACTTTGCTTGCATGGAAGCCTCTTTCGGTCAATCAGGACGAAAAAATGTCCAATTTCCTTAAAATACCCTTACAAAATTGTCAAACAATAGTAGGGTAAGCGTAGGGAAGCCGTCATGTACTTATTAGACCGGGATGGTATTATATACGCGTAAGGCGATTTCTCTTCTCCTCCTTTCAAGAGAGCCGGGGTCGGCGTCCCCGGCTCTCACGATTCTATCACAATGTTATAATCCTACTATCGGGACCCTCTGGATCCGTTTTGAATCACCGTGTCGTTGATGAAGATATGGAGGCGTACCCCCAATTTTCTTGCCCGTCATGGAAATTCACAGAGAGCCGATTATTAATGGAGTCAACCTGTGAATATGTCCCGCCTTACCTACCGCTCCCGCCAATTCTGGAATGCCCTGCTCAGTCCCAGTAAGCGCGTGACGAGCGAAGCACTGCTCCCTCATCTTACATCTTCACAAATAGTCCTCTTCCGGCGAATGCAGCCCGCGGAACAGGTGCATGCTTACCAGCTTTTCAAGCGCCTGGAAACTGCAGGGCAGACCACACCGGACCTGCTGACTGCGGCTCTCCTGCACGATGTGGGAAAAATCCTGGTACCCATTTCCATCTTCGACCGTATCATAGTTGTGCTGGGAAGCCATATATTCCGAAAGGCTGCACGGCGCTGGGCGGAAGGGGCTCCGCACGGATGGCGCCTGCCGTTCGTGGTGGCTGAACAGCATGCAGGTTGGGGCGCGGACCTGGTATCCCAGACAGGCGCACCGCCCTTGACGGTGGAACTGATCCGCCGCCATCATGACAGCCATGTGCAGGATCCGCATTCACACACAGAACACCTGTTGGCGATCCTGCAAGCGGCAGATGATGAAAGTTAGGCGAAAAAGCGAGGGAAGCATGACAGTCAAAATTGCCATTATTGGGCTGGGACAGATCGGCGCCTCGGTTGGGCTGGCGCTGGCGAATCACAAAGATCAGGTTGCCACGATCGGGTACGATGAGGATAAGGAAGTGAACCACAAGGCGATGAAAATGGGAGCAGTCCAGAAAATAGGGCATGGCCTGGCCGCTTCCGTCAAAGAGGCCGACCTGGTAATTCTGGCCCTGCCGCTTGATCAGGTTCATGAGACTCTGCAATCCATGGCACAAAATGTGCGCGAGGAAGCGGTTGTGATCGATACCGCTCCGGTCAAACTGGCAGTGGCGGGCTGGGCGGAGGAATTCCTGCCTCCCCAGCGCCATTATGTGGGACTGACCCTGGTTCTCAATCCACTCCTTTTGGATGAAACCGGTACAGGCGTTGATTCGGCGCGCGCCGACCTCTTTCAAAACGGACTGGCAGCCATCACGGCCCCGCTCGGAACGGCCGGCGAGGCCATCGATCTGGCTGCCAGTTTTGTCACCATGCTGGGAGCACGACCCTATTTTGCCGACCTGGCCGAGGTGGATGGCATCATGGCAAGTATCCATACCTTGCCAGCGCTAGCGGCTGCGGCACTGGTGGAAACCGTGATTGGACGGCCGGGTTGGACCGATATCTCTAAATTGACCGGGCGGCCCTTTATGGCAGGCATGCGCCAGCTCGACGGGGAAGGAGCTCCAGCCCTGGCCGAGGCCGCTCAAAGGAACCGGGTGAATACCGTACGGGTGCTGGACGAGTATATTTCAGCATTACAATCCCTACGGGATGAAATTAACGAAGAAAAAAATAGTCTACAAGGGCGATTAAAACTTATTTTGGATGGACGCACCCAATGGCAGGAAGAGCGTACGTATGACAGCGCGCCGTCAAGTGAGTTGCTTAAGCAAGAAATGCGTACATTCAGTGACAATTGGAAGGGGCAGCTTGGCTTGGGGAAGCTGTTAGGCCGTCATAATAAAAAGCTGGATGACGATTAGCACGGAAATTCGCCGTTTTCCGAATAAACATATGGCTTTCTATTGTTATATATTGGAATGCTCCGATGGTACTTATTACACCGGCTGGAGCACAGACCCGCAACGACGCCTGCGGGAGCATAACAGCGGGAGGGGCGCGCGCTATACCCGCAGCCGCCGTCCGGTCCGATTGGTGTATCAGGAGCAGTTGCCAGACAAAAGGGCGGCTTTAAAACGAGAAAGAGCCATCAAGGCTCTTTCTCGTCCAAAAAAAATAAAATTAGCTGGTAAACAAGGGTAAATGCCCAAGGGAGATAATCTTCTCCCACTTGGCACGCTCGCCTTCTGTCAGGATGGCAGCCTCAGCGGTGATCTTGGCACCGGCTTTTTCCATGATCATACGCATCCCCTGCAGGGTCGAGCCGGTGCTGATAACATCGTCTACAAGCACGGCACACTTGCCTTTGACATCTGCCTGATCTTTCTCGTCCATGATCAGGGTTTGCGGTTCGCCAGTGGTGATGGAGAGAGTTTCAGCTATGAGGGCTGCGCCCATGTAGGCTTTGTAGGATTTGCGCAGGATGATGTATGGTTTTTTTGTCTCTACTGAAAGTGCATATGCCAGCGGGATGGACTTGGCTTCGGCTGTTACGATGACATCAAACTCCACGCCCTGAAGTTTCTCATTCAAGGCCTTTGCGCAGGCCTGAACCAGTTCGGTATCACCTAGAATGTTCAATATGGCGATCTTAAGACCAGGCTTTATTTCAAATAACCGCAGGCTGCGTTTGAGGCCGGCAATTTCGATATCGTAGGTTTCATGAGTTGACATTGTCCTTCTCCTGAACAGTTTTCGGCGATAGTTTATCACAGATTTTTGTTCATGGGGGGTTACCATGGTGAGGCGGAAAATGGGGGTTTTGTTCGGGTTTGCTTCACGACCCGTCCAAAGCCGCTATATCTTTCCCCATATCATGGCGATTCCCGGCAAGCTCAGATTTTGCGCAGAAGGACTCTTACGGTATAATTTTCATGCCAGGTTTTTTTCACCATTCTGCCATCTGAATTCAAATATGCTTCCCGATTTGCAACTCAATGATACCTTGCGCATGCGTAAACCTCATCCATGCGGTTCCTACGAATGGAACGTTGTCCGCCTCGGCGCAGATATTGGTCTGGAGTGCAAAGGCTGCGGGCGGCGGGTGATGTTGACGCGCCGTGAATTGGCCCGGCGGATAAAAGTCATTTTACCGGAGAAATCGCATGTCCAATCTAGCGACTGACAAGCCCCATATAACTTTCCTTTTTTCGGATACGGGTGGTGGGCACCGTGCGGCCAGCGAAGCCATCATAGAGTCGCTTCACATTGAATTCGGTGATGCGGTAGTGACGGAGATGGTGGATTTCCTCAAGGATTATGCCCCGCCGCCTTTCAACCTTTTGCCGGAAATCTACCCGGATATAATGCGTGCACCTGAATTGTGGGGCGCCTTGTTCGACATCAGTGACGGGCGGCCGCAGGCGCGCTTTGTGACTTCGACATTCTGGCCTTACGTCAGGCGTGCCATTCACCGATTGGTACGTGACCATCACAGCGATATGCTGGTCTGTCTTCACCCGCTGGCAAATTCCTTTGCCCTAAAAGCGCTTGGCAAAAAGACCCACCCGCCGTTTGTCACCGTGGTAACCGACCTGGTCTCCACACATGCGCTGTGGTTTGACAAGCGGGCCGACCTGATCCTTGTCCCAACGGAACAAGCTCGCCAGAACGCTATTCAATATCATATGTTACCTGAAAAAGTTCGCGTGGTGGGGCAGCCAACCTCACAACGTTACAGCGCTCCAATCGGTGACCGATCTCTTCTGCGTGAGCGGTTGGGTTGGCCGCAGGATAAGTTCACGGTCCTGATCGTAGGAGGAGGAGATGGAATGGGTCCTCTGGCCGAAACGACGCGGGCCATTGACGAATCGGGGCTGGATGTGGCCCTGGTGATCGTGGCCGGACGGAACAGCAAACTCGAAGCGGAGCTTAGAGAACAAACCTGGGAGAATCCGGCGTTTATTTACGGTTTTACCCATGACATGCCTGATTTCATGCGGGCAGCGGATGTCATTGTCACCAAAGCCGGGCCGGGTACCATTGCGGAAGCGCTCAATGCGGAATTGCCGATCATATTGTATGCCAAATTGCCCGGCCAGGAAGATGGCAATGTGGATTTTGTAGTATCCGAAGGGGTAGGAGTCTGGGCTCCGGAATCGCAGTCAGTAGTCCGCTCGCTGACACGCTGGGTTTGCCGTCCGAACGAGCGGCAGAAGGTGGTTTCTGCCTGTCGTCGGACGGCCCGCCCGGATGCGGCGCGGCAGATCGCACTCATTGTGGGTGCACAGATTGGATTGACTGACAAACCGCGGGAAGTCACCACATTCTGACCGGTACTCCAGTCTGAGCACAGTCCGAAGGGACAAATTCCTCCTTTTGGATTTATTAACGCTTTCCCTATGGCCAAGAAGTATCCAAAATCCCTGTAGTATAATCTTCTCGCCATGCCCATTCTGGACGCGCACACATTTGAATTCTTCAGCCGTTCCCCGGAGCAAACCCGCCGCCTGGGAATGCGCCTGGGCGCATTGCTCCAGCAGGGTGATTTGGTTTGTCTGCAAGGCAACCTCGGGGCGGGCAAAACCACGCTGGTTCAAGGTGTGGCTCAGGGCTGGGGAGCTCTGGATGCCGTTTCCAGCCCGACCTTCGTTCTCGTGAATGTCTACCGTCGGCCAGATTCCAGCCAACTCTTTCATTTTGATGCCTACCGCGTCGACTCGCTCGGCGAGGCCGAAGAATTGGATATGGATAATTTTCTTTCCCAAGGACCGCTGGTGGTTGAATGGCCCGAACGGGTAGAACCGGTCCTGCCTGCCGAACGGTTGTGGGCCTGGCTGGAATATGAATCTGAAGAACACCGCGCCATGCGTTTTTCAGCGTGTGGGACACGTTATGAAACCTTGCTCGACCACCTCCGCCAGAATATTTATGGAGGAAATTGATGCTCCTGGCAATTGACACTTCCACTGCCCAGATTGGACTGGCCCTTTATGATGGGACGAGCGTGCCAGGTGAGTGTGTCTGGCATAGCGGCCTGCACCATACCGAGGAACTTGCTCCTGCGCTGGCCGAACTTCTGAGGCGCGTGGGAATCAAAATGGATGCCGTCAGGGCTTTGGGGGTGGCGATCGGTCCCGGTTCGTTTACCAGTCTGCGGGTTGGATTGGCGTTTGTAAAAGGACTGGTTCTGGCATGTCATATACCAATTGTCGGAATACCCACTCTGGACATAGTCGCTGCGTCGGTGCCTCTCCCCGGCCCTTTGGCAGTCTCGCCTGAACCCGGGGCACCCGCTCAGGCAAGCCACAGCCTGCGGTTGGCTGCAGTGCTACCAGCTGGGCGCGGCCGTTTGGCGCTTGGATGGTACAAGGCTGGAGAAAGCGGGTGGCAGGCGGATGGTGCAGTTGTGGTGACGACTGCCGATGAACTGGCAGATCAAATTCATAAACCGGTCATTGTTTGCGGTGAAATGTCTGCCAATGAACGCCATCGGCTGATGCGAAAGTTCAAAAATGTGAGTCTGGCACCCCCTTCACAATGCGTCCGCAGACCAGCTATTCTGGCGGAGTTGGCATGGCAAAAATGGCAGGCCGGGGAAACCGACCCGGCGGCAACCCTTGCACCCATTTATATCCATGTGGCTGGAGGATTGCCGGCGTGACTGTACTAATCCGCCGGATGACCTTGGAAGATGTTCCGGCAGTCCACGAGATTGATGTTCTCTCGTTTAGTTTACCCTGGCCGGAGCGCTCGTTCCGTTTTGAGTTGACCGAAAACCAGGTCTCACGCGGCTGGGTGGCTGAAGCGGATGGAAAAATTGCTGCCATGCTGATGATTTGGTTCGTCGTCGATGAAGCCCATATTGCCACCATTGCTGTTCACCCGGATTTCCGCCGGCAGGGCATCGGTGAACAGATTTTGTTACACGCTTTACGGGCAGCCCATAATGAAGGGGCGCAACGGGCCTTTTTGGAAGTGCGCGCTGGAAATACTGCCGCCCAGGCCATGTACAAGAAATATGGATTTGAATTGGCAGGACTCCGCCCCGGATATTACAAAGACAATAACGAGGATGCCTTCTTGATGGATCTGGAGAAATTCGATTGTCTGGAGGCCGTATGAGTGCTGAAGAAGTTCTTGCCCAAGTGGCGAAGGAAGTGTCTGTCTGCCAAAAATGCGCACTATATCATTCGCGCAAGAAGGCTGTCCCAGGCGAGGGACCGGTAAATGCGGAAATCATGTTCATCGGTGAAGGGCCGGGGTTCCATGAAAACGAACAGGGGCGCCCCTTCGTTGGCGCGGCGGGTAATTTCCTGAATGAACTGCTAGCCGAGGCCGGGTTGAAACGCTCGGATGTGTGGATCGGTAACGTGGTAAAATGCCGTCCACCCAACAATCGGGACCCCTTGCCCGAAGAATTGGCATCCTGCAATGAATATCAGGAGCGGCAGATTGCTGCCATCAACCCGAAGATCATCATTACCCTGGGGCGCTATTCCATGGGCAAGTTCATGCCAGGGGCCAAGATCAGTTCCGTACATGGACAGATGCGGCGGGTGGGAACCCGTTTTGTGATTGCCATGTTCCACCCGGCCGCGGCCTTGCATCAAGCGGCACTCAAACCAGCCATCTTAAAAGATTTTGGACAGTTGCCTGAATTACTCGAACAGGCGCGAGCGGCCCAGAACCATGCCACCCCAGTAATTACGGTTGAAGAACCAAAAGAAGACCCGAAACAATTAAGTCTTTTTTGACCAGTCAGCCGTGATTCTTATATCTAATAGGATGGACATTACCGTTGGAAAAGCTGAAAGGATTAGCATGAGTACGAAAGAAACCCTCATCAAGAAAATGAACGACAAAACCGCCCGGATAGCCATTCTTGGATTAGGTTATGTGGGCCTGCCGCTGGCAGTGGTGTTTGCTGAGGCAGGGTTCACCGTCACGGGGATTGACCCGGATGTGCGTAGGTCCGATTCTGTGAAAAAAGGAGTCAGTTATATCCCGGATATTTCAACGGAACGGCTGGCTCCGCTGATCAAATCCGGGCGCCTGTCAGCTAGCACCGATTTCTCAGTTTTGAAGGATATGGACGCGGCCAGTATCTGTGTGCCAACGCCGCTTCGCAAAACCGGCGACCCGGACATGTCGTTCATCCTGTCTGCCACCGAGCAACTGGCGAAGTATATGCACAAGGGCATGATCGTCGTGCTGGAGTCCAGCACCTATCCGGGCACCACGCGCGAGATTCTGCTGCCGATGCTGGGAGAGGCGAATGGCCTGGTCGTAGGTGAGGACTGGTTCCTGGCCTTTTCGCCGGAACGAGTAGACCCGGGGCGGGAGGATTTCACCACGCTCAACACACCCAAAGTAGTGGGGGGTATCACACCGGCCTGCGCGGAAATCGCGGCGGCTTGGTACGGCGGCGCTATCCAGCACATCCACCTGGTTTCGTCGGCGGAAGCAGCCGAGATGGCGAAACTGTTGGAGAACACCTTTCGCATGATCAACATTGGCATGGTCAACGAACTGGCGATCATGTGCGAGCGCATGGGTGTGGATGTCTGGGAAGTGATCGACGCAGCCGCCACCAAACCATTCGGTTTCATGAAGTTCACACCCGGGCCGGGTCTGGGTGGGCATTGCATCCCGATCGACCCGCTCTATCTATCCTGGAAAATGAAAGCCTACCAATATACAGCGCGTTTTATTGAATTGGCTTCGGATATAAACACGAACATGCCCCGCTATGTGGTGAGCCGCATCCTGGAGGCCATGAACGAGCGCAGTAAAACATTGAAAGGGAGCAAGTGCCTGGTTTTGGGAGTTGCCTACAAGCCGGATATAGACGATATCCGCGAGTCGCCGGCCCTGGATGTGATCGGCCTGCTCCAGAAGAAAGGTGCAACAGTCGTATATCACGATCCTTACATCCCAACCTTAAAGACCCACGAGGATGAGGAAATGCACTCCGTCCCGGACCTGATGGCAGCGGTACGTGCCGCCGATTGTGTTGTCATAACCACGAACCACAAAACGTACGATTACAAGCCCATCCTGGATGCGGCGAAGTTCATTTTCGACAGCCGCAATGCTCTTGGGAAAATGGGCAAGGATAGCCCGAAAGTGGTCAGGCTCTAAGCGCTTTTTTGGCCTATAAAACTTTTCATATGGCACATTACCTCGTCATCAGTGCGGAGGGTTTCGTTACTGAGCGATCCTGGGTACGCAAGAGGGTGGAATTGTGACCATATTCCAAAGGCTTTCGGCGATCTGGTCGGAAGATAGCCTGTTGCGCCGGGTGGTCCGGAACAGCAGTTATCTTTTCGGAAGCAATGTTTTTTCCTCCGGGCTGAGCTTTTTACAAGGGATTGTTATTATCCGCCTGATTGGCGTGGCCAACCTGGGCATGGTTGTCATCATCCAGACCTTTGCCTCGAATATCAATATTTTACTGTCCTTTCGCATGAGCGAGGTGGTGGTGAAACACCTCGGTCCGGCCCTGGCGGATGATAAAAAGGCAGAGGCAGCCGCGCTGGTTAAGGCAGCCGGCATAACCGAGGCGGCGGTATCCTTGCTGGCATGTGTCGTGCTCGTCCTGCTTGCCCCGTGGGCTGCGAGGGTTATCGGCCACGATGCTGCCAGTGCGCCCTGGTTTATTTTCTACGGTTTGATACTTCTGATCAACCTGGTGTACGAAACATCCACCGGGATTCTGCAGGCAACACATCGTTTCAACAAGCTGGCCCGTTTTACCGTGATACAGGCCGTGATCACTTTTTCGATGGTAGTGGTAACTTACATTTTGTACCGGTGGGCGGCCACCCAATTCCTGGCACCCTATCTGGTCCCGGCTGTGCTGCTAGCCTATGTTGTTGGGAAGGCCTTTTACAACATTTCACTGGTGAGCCTAGCTCTGCGGGAGATAAATGCAACCCTTGGCAAAGCTTGGTGGCGCAGCTCCCTGGAAAAATTGACCGGCAGGCGGGCCATGGCGTTGTTTGCCTTGAACACGAACCTCAACGGTACGGTCAACCTGATTTTCAGGGATAACATTCCGCTCTACCTAGGTACCTTGCTCACCACCATCCAGGTTGGCTATTTTTCCATAGCATTTACATTAATCTCCACTATTACCCTGGCTCTAAACCCACTCATTGCGCCGATCTACAGTGAGATTTCACGCATGATTGCCAAGCTGCAGTGGGATGCAACCCTGCGCCTGCTCCGACGGGTTACCATCCTTTCCAGCGCGATTGTACTAGCAATCGGCGGTTTTTGGGCGCTGACGGGCTGGTGGCTGATCCCCTTTGTCTATAAACCCGAAACGCGCCCGGCCTACCCGCTTTTGTTAATACTGCTCCTGGGTTACGGATTTGCCGGCATCTTCCAGTGGAACCGCTCGCTGATGTTGTCCCTTGGGAAAGCGGGTTATCCGGTGCTGATATTGGTTCTTACAGGTGTGATCGAGTTGGCTTTGATTTTCTCCCTGGTTCCCCAATATGGATATCTGATGATGGGTGCCATCCTTTCCGGATACTTCATCATCTCGAATGGTTTCATTAGTCTGCGGGGCTTGTTGGAAGTACGCCACCGGCAATTGGCAGCGACGGGATAGCCATGAGAATTGTCTGTATCTCAGCCGCACAAATCCCCTCGGACACGGCCAACAGCATCCAGGCGATGAAGGTCTGCCAGGCTTTCGCGCAATTGGGACATGATGTTTCGTTGCTCGTGCCGGGAACACAATCATCCAGTATCAGCCATCTGCAATTACAGAGCCATTATGGGCTTCAGACAGACTTTCCCATCCAGTGGCTGGCGATCGGCAATCGCCGCCTGTTTCCCTGGAAAGCTGTCTGGCGGGCGGGCCGCCTGGACCCAGACTTGCTTTATTCCTGGCCGTTGCAATCGGCAGCGCTCGGGCTGCTGGCTGGCAAGCCGTCCATGCTGGAACTTCATGATTTTCCCGCCGGGCGCTTTGGAGAGCTCTGGCTGCGCTTTTTCTTGATTTTCCCCGGACGGAAACGCTGTTTGCCCATTACCGATGCATTGCGCCGCGCCCTGCACCTGCCAGAAAAACAGACTGTCACTGCCCCAGATGGGGTGGATATCGAACGATATCGCGATCTTCCAAATGCAGATTCTGCCCGCCGGCAACTTAATCTCCCGGAAGCTCCGACCGTGCTTTGCACCGGCCATCTCTACGCGGGCCGCGGCGCGGACCTGTTCCTGAGGCTGGCGGCGAAGTTCCCGCAGGCCAGGTTTGTCTGGGTGGGCGGCCGCCCATTGGACGTGCAGACATGGAAGGGACGTGCCGCCAACCTTACCAACGTTACCTTTACCGGGTTTGTGCCGAATGAACGGATACCGCTCTACCAATCTGCGGCGGACGTATTGCTGATGCCCTATGGCCGGGCAGTCACCACTTCCAGCGGCGGGAATACGGCCGAGATTTGCAGCCCGATGAAAATGTTCGAATACATGGCCGCCGGTCGTGCCATCCTCACCAGTGACCTGCCCGTTCTGCGTGAAGTGCTGGATGAGACAAAGGCAGTCTTCAGTCCGCTGGAGCAAGCCGAGGCCTGGGAGTCTGCTCTGGGAGGATTACTGGCGGACCCGCAACGGCGGCAGGCCCTCGGTCAAAACGCCCGGAGGGCGGTGGAACAATACTCCTGGGTCAGGCGTGCGCAACGCGTCCTGGAAGGATTTTTATGAAATCTCTGCGTGATTTTTTGTGGATTCTGCCAGGCAGTCTCGTGCTGGGGCTGGTGCTCAGCCTGCTCGGCCCGGGAACATGGTGGATAGGGTGGCTGGCATATGCACTTCTGCTGGCTCTCGGTACGTGGGCGCTGGTATTACTCTGGCGATCGGTTGGGGGCAACAAAGAACAAGACCAAAGCCTGCAGAGCATGCTCGGTTTGATTTTGCTCCTGGCGGTAGTTCTTCGCATGGGACTGGGGATGGCTTTTTCCACCATCCTGCCATCCGATGGTAACGACACCCAGGTTCAAAAGGCCGGCTACATCTTTCCCGATGCTTATAACCGCGACGTTCAATCCTGGGAACTGGCTTCCTCCTCCAA
>JBEKEB010000077.1:0-16376 GCA_050014055.1 Anaerolineales bacterium
TCAAGTGCATTGAGCACCATTGCGATTGGCTGCTCCAGCAGTCCCTGACCGATCCGGATGCCAGCCGACTGCAGCGCCGCTACCAGAAACATCGCCCCAGCCTGTTCGTCTTCCTGTACCGCAGCGATGTCGCTCCGACCAACAATGTCAGCGAACGGGCTCTGCGTCCTTCGGTTATTCATCGCAAGGTCATCGGCTGTTTCCGCTCCAAATGGGGCGCACGCGCCTACGCAGCCCTGGCCACGGTCATCGATACTGCCGAACTGAATGGCATCCACGCTTTCGCCGCCATCCAATCCTTGTTCGGTCGCCCTTCCCTCCCGCTCCCGCTAGGGGGGTGAGTTGATACGCTCACTGCGAGGAAAGGAAACTCTTGGCGGAATCTTTTTAAAGTCTAGGAATTTATACTTTTCCCCAGTTCTGTAAGGACTGATTCGGCGTTGCGGGACTGCTTTACTCAAATTTCCATCGATGAGTGAACGCCAGAAAACCCTCTAAAACCGGACTGCTGCAATCCATAAACTCCTTGCGATGAAAGCCGCAAGGGAAAATGAAGCGCATAGGGAGGGATGGAGCTCAGGGATCGAAGTTGAAGGCGAGTTGTTGGTAGCGGGTGGAGCGAGCTTGCTGGATTTGTCTCACTGCATCGCGAGCGGCCTTAGACAGGCGATGGGTTTCGAGCCAGTGTTTCATCCAGATATGGCCGCGGTTTGGCTCCCAGATCTCGACCAGTTCGAGAGTGCGACCACAGCGAGGGCAGGTGAGCGGATCGTAACCGAAACTGGCTTTGATGCGCTCGCGCCAGGAAAGAAGCTCAGCAGTTGTGTGCAAGGATTGGATATTGAAGAAGGGGAACTGGAGGCGGAGGACCTCCAAAGCGGCGAGCAGGATGGGTGCGATTTTATGTTTGAGGTTGCGGGCATAGAGACCGGCATAGTGTACCATCTGCATGCCTTTAGGAGGGATGTGGGGGACCAGGAGAAAGATGAAATCCAGAGCGGAGCAGGTGAACGTTTTGCGCTGGTGTGTGGAGGTGTCGGTGTACCAGAAGGTAACCTGCTGTCCGGTTTAGCCGGCCAGAGGGGGATGGCCGAGATAGCGGCCGATGTATTTGGCAGCTTGGAGGCCTTTTGGGTAGAAACTCTCGGTATAGACCTGGCAGCCACGATGATCGTGGTAGCCCTGGGTGATGGCGTGTTGTAGATCTGGCTCGTTGGGATGCGCCCGGCGCAAAGTCTTGCAGAGCAGGTAACGCCATTCGGAGGCCAGGCGGTTGCCGGGGATCTCATCGATCTCCACCCAAGTATTTTTTCTCAAACCGCCTTTGGTGATAACAAGGTCGCGGCCGAAAGTATGGACTGTGTAGACCATGCCGATGGGCACATCTGGATAGAGATCTTCCAAGACTTCACGGACGGCCCGAGCGGTAACCTGCAGGAGGAGTTTCAACAGCGAGGTCGGCGTAGAAGAAAGGCCGCAGGAGGTCGTCGTTGGTGAGGGTGATGTGCAGGTGGGGCACATCGAGCATGTCTTTGGCGATATCGTTGACCCAGTTGTCCACGCGGACCTTGCCGCAGGAAGGGCAGAAGCGGGTTTTGCAGGAGAAGGGGACGCGATGCTCATACTGGCAGCCGGGACATACCCAGCGTACGTAACCGCCATCCGGGTCACGGCAGAGCAGCATGCGCTGAACGATGTCTCGGACGTAAGCTTGCTGATCGAAGGGGACTTCATCGGCCAGACGGAGGTCGCAGTAGCGATCCCAGTGGTCGAGGAATATCTTGCGAAAGTGGTCATGACCGGTTGGATGGCCGAGCGGATGGTAGGAGGGGGAGTCTGATTCTGAAGAGGGGATGGGTTTTCGATGAGGGATGTTTCGGGCTGTTGCGCGACGGGCATTTATGCGATATAATAGGTAAAGATGGGGAAGTATAGATATCGGCTAGGATTGTACTACAAGAAATATATGAGCAAACAGCTTGGCCTCGTGCTTGCCTTATTGGTGTGTTATTTATCTGCCTGTGCCTCTTCGAAAACTGGAGCTAACACAAAACAATCAACAATGCCTGTGCAGACGGTAGCTGTCACAGTGGAGGTCGTGACGCTTGGCCCATCTCCAACACCGGTGATATGTACCTCATTGCCAAAAGGCATGACCCTATCAGTCAAGCCTATCTCATCTACAGCATTACAACTTAAAAAAACTGGATTCCAAGCCGGTGAGAGTTTAATTATCATTTTGTGCGCTCAAAGAGTACCCTGTCTTGACCGCCGATCCGGATGGGCGGTTTGCTTATGTAGTAGAAGGATTCGTACCACCGCCTCCGAATACTATAAAGCATTGGATGATTCAAGTCGTGCATTCACGCAGCGTGGCTTGCACAGAGGTTGACCTTCCGTAAACGCGTTCTGGTTGATGATAATCCAGCTATGACCGACACCCGGACGGAGATCCTGGACTTGCCATAATGGGCATTATCTGCAATAATCTAAATAGGTAAATATCTGGGTCCATTTATCTTGATACGTGAGGTAAAAATGAAAAAAATATTAACCGGTCTTTCAATCTATATTGCTTTGGCAATGCTGGCAGGTTGCAACCTTCCTATGGAACCAACGCTGTCTGGCGGCGGCCTGCCCTGGCTCACGTATACCAATACTGCCTACAGCTTCCAGTTGCAATATCCCCAACCAGGTAGCATCGACTCCGGGGCGACCGACACCTCCATTCGCATCCACCTCCCGATCGTACCCGGCACCAACCTGTCAGAAAAATACCTGGATATTAACGTTCAGGAAGGGGCCGCCACCTGCCAGAGCCCGGAGGCCGCCGGGTATGCGTACGGATTCATTACACCCGTCAATATGACCATCAACGGTCTGGCATGGGTCGAGGAAAGCTCCGGGGAAGGCGCAGCCGGCTCGATGTACGATTGGACGGCGTATTCAACGGTCAACGGCAGTGTTTGCGTCAACCTGACCTTCGTCCTGCACTCCCACAACCCGATGAATTTTTATACCGTGCCTCCCACGTATAATCAAACGGTAGAGTCGCAGGTCTTTATCCAGATCGTCGACACTTTCAAATGGCTCAGCGGAGGTGCAACAACGCCAACCCTGGGCCTGGGCATCCATTACCACGTGATCACGCTGGTGCTGTTGTCCACGCCAACCGCCGTGCCCAGCAGCACCCCGGTTCCTCTGGCAGGATTGGAATTCATCCCGAACCTTAATGCCAATTGCCACGGAGGTCCTGGAGTGTTCTACGACACGCTGGATGTGGCCATGAAAGGCACGAGCTATCCGATCGACGGGCGCAATCTCGATGGCAGCTGGCTCCGGATCATGCTTACCCCTAACGAGGGCTGCTGGGTGGTGGCAGACTCCGGCGCAGCCTATGGAGATCTTTCCGGGGCGCGGGTGTTGCTCTCCCCGCCGACCCCTACTTCGAAACCGCTTCCTCCTCCCACGCGGACCCCTACTGCGGTTGTCAATTGTAAGGCGTATACCAACGAGAGGAGTTGTAATGCAAATCCCGCTTGTAAGTGGAAAGCTTCTTCAGCTGTGGTCGTAGCAGTGATCTATGTCTGCACTAACAAATAGCCATTGTGCCGAGGGATCAGTATCGCCCGGCAAATGTCGGGCGATGTTGATGAGCGTCCCGCATAGGTGTTGACCAGTACACTTTGGCATAAATAGCCAAAGACCAGATTAGAATAAATGTACCTGCCGGGCAATTATCAATCTCTTGGCATGAAAGTAGGACCAACCTCCAAGTAGATTGGAGGTTGGTCAGTTATTTGATATAAACCCTGATCCCATTTTACCCCTGATCTTACTTTTCCAAGGACGTATTGTCGTTTCTCTGGCAATTCTTGATACGAAAGATCACAACCGGTTGAATATCCTTGACTGGCGTCATCCAATCCAGTTTCTTCAAATCATGGGGGTTAAAGCCGAACGGCCAGCCCCCGGAATAGACATAGGCATTTCCAAGATGGCAGAATTCCGACTGTGCCTGCGGAGAGCTCCAATCCAGGTTGAATGGCTTTAGAAGCGTTTTCCTTCGAGTTAATGCCTCCACCCAGATGCCCGCATCCGAGCCAGCCAAATAATCAAGGTACTCAGAATCTGAAGAATTAATAGCCCCGGAGATGATTACCGATGCATCTTGCGGGATATTATTATCGATCCAGGTGATCGCGACAACATCGGCTGGTCTAACAAAATTATAAAAAGGGTCAGGCGAGAAACTTTGCGTGGCTATGGAATTCCCCAGGACGAGGATAAAAAAACACGCAATAATCAATATTCGTAACCATGGCTGTTTCAGGCAGAGTATGAAACCTGCCAACCCCAATCCTCCCAACAAAGCTAAGGGAATATAAGTCATGATCGCAAGGAACGGAAGGTCCAACCAGGCGAGGTTATAAGTCTGCAAATAAATTGGAAGAGGCAGCTTAAGGAGCAGAACGATTCCAAAAATATAGAAAAGGACGGTAAGAGCTGAGCGCGGAAAAAATCGAAAAGCAAACGGGGACAGAATAAGCACGATTGCCAATACCAGGTAATTCGTATCTGCATAGGTTTTCAGGAGGTCATTCAGTTGGGTCCAAAAAAGGGCTGCAAAGAAAACGGTCAGCAGCAGTGACCCCCAAAATGGAATTTTTATTCTCTTTACAATCTCACCTGCCAAAGCAAAACCGGGCACCGCCAATCCCAGGCAAATCAACGTCCGGCTGTGAAAGAGGGTTTCCCCAACAACGAGGCAAAGCAGTAACAGGCCGGTCGGCCATTTTCTTCTTCGGGCTTTCCAACCCTGGACCAGCATTCCCAGGACGGATGGCAGAATGGCGATCCCGGCCAGAGCGGGATATTTTCCCCAGTTGGCTGCGAAGGCTGGCAACTTCCAGCCCACACAGGCCAGGCAGGCAGCCGCAAAGGCGGCCGGAAAATTATTGGTGGTGACAGCTGCCAGATAAAAAATGGAGACAGGCGCCAGCACCATGAACAGCTGTCCTAATAATGAAACGGCAAATTCGGGTTTAACGCCGGTAGACATCACGAACCAGGCTGCCAGGCTGTGGAAACCGAAATGGTAATAGCGAAGAAGGATATTCGGGATGGAGTAAAGCGCCTGCGGAGGGCTTTGTGGGGAAAGGAAGTCTTGAACGATCTCAACATGTTCGGCCGAGTCAAAACTGGGCGGTAAAAGCAGGCCTCGTAGGAAGGATAATCTAACGATCAGGACCAGCAGAAAAAGAATCCCTCCAGGAATGAGGACGTTTGCATGCGCCCACAGCTCTCTGGCCTTGGCTGTCATAAGCCAGAGGATCATACCAAAAATTGCCAGGCCAGTGATCAGGGGAATCCCGATCGTGAGTGCCTCCGGCCAGAGTCTGGCCAGGCACATGACCGTGAAAGAGAGCATCGCCAGCGGGATTGCTCCGATGCACAGGCTGGCAGGGACAAGCAGGGCAGGATTTTTTCTATCCAGGCCCGGCAAGAGACGCGTCAGCCACACCCCCGCGCCGAACATGGCCACCAGGAAAAGCAGGAGGCTGCCGCCATATTCTTTCAGGACATACAAACCATTCCACCAGACCTGCATACTAATTCGCTCCCTGGACTGCCAATAGACATTACGTTGTTGCAAAAATATAAATTCCTGGGCATCCAGATCGTACAATAATACTACTATGGACCGGTTTCCACCTGAGTTGGAGCTTTCTCCGTTGTATAATAAATTTATGCTGACTCGGGTAGAGATTGCAGGCCTATCGGATGAGTTCGATAGCCATACTCCCCAAGAGATCCTGAGCTGGGCGATCAATTAGTTCTGGCCACAGATCGCGATGAGCTGCTCCTTCCAGACACAGAGCATGCCGCTCCCGCACATGGCCACCCACATCCGCCGCGATTTGCTGATCTTCTTCCTGGACACCGGCTACCATTTCTGGGACACGCTCATCTTTCGGGAGCAAATTGCTTCCCAATGGAAACTGAACGTGCTCGTTTTGCACCTTAAAAACCATATATCTCGAAGAATTATGCCACCTGTCACTTCCCGCAAAATGCAGGCAGGGCTATTCGTTCCCCCCTTCGTTTCGCGGAAACGAATAGCCGGCAAATATGATAAACTTTCCCCAGCCATGAGCCCCTTCCTGCAGCTTGCCGGAGAAAAGCCCTGTTAATACCAATTGTCACACGGTGGATAAAGTGTTAAACTTATGACAACCAATCTCTAAATAGAACGTATATTCAGTTGGTTTACCTGTTGGGACAATCCTATATTTCCTGGATGAGCATGGAGGTCGGATGAAATCTACAACCTGGTTGTATATAGGAGCGGTAATATTGCTTCTACTGGCTGCAGCCGGCATTTGTGTGGGAGGTTTTATTCTATTAGGCGCCTCCGGTGGAGCGCAGGGCGTAACCGGGATCGGTAGTGCGGGAGTGGTGATTGGGGTGATCGCACTGGTGGCCGGTATCGTGATGGTCGTTCTAGCCGCCCGCAAAACAAAACAGGACACCGCCCAAAATGTCACCCTCAAAGTGGACCTGCCGGGCGATACCAAGATCGAAGAAATGAAATGTAAATCCTGTGGCGGGACCCTGACGGCCGAAAACATCAAGCTGGTCAACGGCGCACCCATGGTCACCTGTCCGTATTGCAATTCCGTCTATCAATTAACCGAAGAGCCCAAATGGTAAGAAGGAAAAACAAATTGCAAAAAACCTTTTGCATTTTGTTTTTGAAAGGATGACCATAATGAAACCTCGCCTGATCATTTCCTTCCTGCTCATCGCCGGCATGTTCGTATTCGCCACCAGTGCTTCGGCGCAGTCGAGCTATTCCTTCAGCCTAGACAAGGAAGTCGTGCAGGTCTACTGGAATGCGGATGGCACGGAGGCGCTGGATTACCAGCTTGCATTTACCAATGACCCCAGCGCAAGCCCGATCGATTACGTTGACATGGGCATGCCGAACGCCAACTTCGATATGAACACGGTCAATGCGGACGTGGGCGGGCAGGCGGTGGACGTCTCCACGTCTGATTATCAGGGCAGCGGGTCGGGCTTCGCAGTCGTGATGGGTTCCCAGACCATTCCGCCGGGCGCCAGCGGCACCCTGCATGTATCGGTCGGCTCGATCACCGGGGTGCTTTACCAGGATACGTCTTCGAAAACGGATGCTAGTGCCGATTTCTCTCCGGTCTATTTCGGTTCCCAATACGTGCATGGAAATACGGATATAACCGTCACGTTCCATCTCCCGCCCGGCGTACAACCCCAGGAACCGCGCTATCACACCACCCAGGGCGGCTGGCCGTGTGGCGATACGCCCGCGACCGCCCTGGATAGCCAGAACCGGGTCACCTACAGCTGGGAATGTGCCAGCGCCAATGGTTCCACCCAGTATACCTTTGGAGCCTCATTCCCGAATCACTATGTACCGGCGGGTGCCATCGTGGTACCGGCTGCAGTCGATATCAGCGGGATCCTGAATTGGTTTGGCAGCAACGGTTCCACTTTTTGTTGTGTCGGATTCATTCTCCTGCTGTTCATCGGTATACCGATCCTGAGCGCCCGCAGCAGCCGGAAACGCAAACTCGATTACCTGCCGCCGAAGATCCAGATCGAAGGGCACGGCATCAAGCGCGGGCTGACGGCAGTCGAAGCCGCCATCCTGATGGAACAGCCGCTCGACAAGGTCATGACCATGATCCTGTTCGGCGTGGTCAAGAAGAATGCCGCCACGGTAGTAACGCGTGACCCGCTCAAACTTACCCTTGCCAATCCTCTGCCGGCCGACCTGCAGGACTACGAGAATGGTTTCCTGCAGGCTTTTGCCACGGAGGACCTGGCGGCCCGCCGCAAGGCTTTACAGGATATGACCATCAAGCTGGTCAACGGCATTTCCGATAAGATGAAAGGGTTCAGCCGCAAGGAAACCATTGCCTACTACCAGAGCATCATGGAACGCGCCTGGCAGCAGGTCGAAACGGCCGGTACGCCGGAAGTCAAGAGCCAGTTGTATGATGAATCTCTTGAATGGACCATGCTCGACAAGAACTACGATCAGCGCACTCGCAACGTTTTTGTCGGCCCGATCTTCCTGCCGATATGGTGGGGCCGCTATGACCCGGGCTTTCACCCGGTCTCGACTGGTTCGGTGGCGTCTGCCTCCATGCCGTCTTCCGGAGGCAGCCGTTCGCCGGTCAGCATCCCGGGTTCGGCTTTCGCGGCTTCGGTGGTGGGAGGCGTCCAGGGCTTTTCCGGCAAGGTGCTCGGTGATGTGAAATCCTTCACCTCCGGCGTCACCAACCGCACCAACCCGGTGCCGGTTTCCACAAGCTCCGGCGGCGGTTTCCATGGAGGCGGCGGAGGCCACTGCGCCTGTGCCTGTGCCTGCGCCGGTTGTGCCTGCGCCTGTGCGGGTGGCGGAAGATAATGGCCGATAAAGGACTCCGACGTCGGAGACGTCGGATACAGTGGCTGGTCAAATTGAGCGGTAATTTTGGGAAGTTGAAAGAACGAGATGGTATTCAAGCCAGGTCATCACACCCCGCCTCACTTTTTTATTGCAGATTGGTTCTATATGCTTACCGGTTCAATATACAAACAACAACCGCTTATGCAAAGTAATAACCGCAAAAAAGAGTGGGTTGATGCCCTTTTTATTGCTTCTGAACTTTACCAATGGGAAATCATTGCCTGGGTGGTGATGGATAATCATTACCATACGATCCTGAAATCACCACAAAAATCCTCAGGCAACCTGCCAGAATTTGTTGCAAGTTATCATAAGTTTACTGCGCACCAATGGAATAATAACGACGATCTTGTTGGCCGCAAAGTATGGTGGAATTACTGGGATACTTGTATCAGATCACAGGATGATTATGTGACCCGACTTCGTTATGTTTTCTGGAATCCATTTAAACACGGATTGGTCAAGGAGCCAGCAGATTATCCGTATTGCAACTACGCTGATTTCTTGGAAGAAGAATGGTTTGATATTGGAAAAGCCCCTGTAGAGGTTGAAAATGTCCCTGAATTTTAAAGGTATCCATGATTTTATTACTCGGCGAGTAGATAAGCAGCCTTCAGTCCGAAGTCAGGAGACTTCGGACTCCATGGCAAGGATTTATCACTACCGCCGCGAGGGTCCGGGCGAAAAATCCCGCATCCACCTGCGGCTTGACCCGGATGGTCACGGCACGTTGATCGTCAATGCCAACCGGATCATGCACCTTAACCCCACTGCCGCGCTGATGGCATACTTCCTCCTGGAAGAGACCTCCGAAAGGGAGGCCGTGCGCCTGATCAGGCGTAAATATCATGTCAGCACGGCCCAGGCGCGTGCGGACCTGGGGTTCATCCGTGGCCAGCTGGATGAACTCGTCCGCCCGGATGGGGCCTGTCCGATCCACGAGTTGGGGCTGGAAACGGTCATGCCGTTCTCGGCGCGCCCCACTGCTCCCTACCGCCTGGACCTGGCCCTGACCTATCGCTGTAACAACGACTGCGCCCATTGCTATAACGTGGAGCATCCTTCCCTCTCCCGGCTCCCCTCGGGGGAAGCGGGAGTGCAGGGGGAACTCTCCACCGGCGACTGGAAACTTGTACTGGATCGAGCCTGGCAGATGGGCGTGCCGCACATCATTTTCACCGGCGGCGAGCCGACCCTGCGCGAAGATTTGCCGGAGTTGATCGCCCATGCCGAGCAGAATGGCCAGATCACCGGGCTGAATACGAATGCCCGGCGCCTGTCAGATGCACAGTACGTTGAGAAGCTGGTCGCGGCCGGTTTGGACCATGTCCAGATTACGCTTGAATCGAGCGAGATGGGCATCCATGACGGGATGGTGCGGTCGCAAGGCGCTTTCACACAGACGGTCAAGGGCCTGCAGAACGCCCTGGACAACCGGCTGTATGTGATGACCAATACCACCATGCTGCAGACGAACGTCCAAACCATTCCGTCCACCCTGGATTTTCTGGCGGAGCTGGGTGTTCCGACCATTGGGCTGAACGCTTTGATCCATTCCGGCCGCGGGGCGGTGGTGGGGACGGGGCTCTCCGAGTCCGAGCTGGCGCCGGTGCTGGAGCTGGCCCGCCAAAAGACCGAAATGCGCGGCCAGCGGCTCATCTGGTATACGCCGACCCAGTACTGTGCCTTTGATCCAATGACGCTCGACCTGGGCGTCAAGGGTTGTACGGCGGCTTTGTACAATATGTGTGTGGAACCGGATGGAAATGTTTTACCCTGTCAGTCGTACTACCAGCCGCTTGGCAACCTGCTGGCAGACCCGTGGGACTCCATCTGGAATCATCCGCTGGCTGTGCGCCTGCGGGAACGGCAAGGACTGCCACAAAAATGCACTGGCTGTACCTACCTGGCCGAATGCGGCGGCGGTTGTCCGCTGCAATTTGAATCCATCCAACTAGTAGAAAGGGTTTGATAATATGAAACGCATCCTGCCCATTATTCTCCTGATTGCACTGCTCCTGAATGGCTGTAGCAGCCTGAAAAGTTCCCCCACCACTTCTCCACAGACACCCGCGGGGACAACAGCACCCGTCGGGACAACAGCACCCGTCGGGATAACGGCACCGGCCGGGACAATGGTACCGGCTGGGACAGCGGCGGTTGCCAGCCTGGTCCCGTTGGGTACACCATCCGCCAAATACGGGGGAATTGCGCGCTCCCTTATCGTCGATATGACCAACATCGGTCCCAGGGTGGCTGGTTCGGAAGGGGAAACAAATACCGCCCAATACATCGTGTCCGCTTTTAAGGCGATTGGTTATAACCCGGTGACTCAACCGTTCACTGCGCCGTCCGGTAATCAAACCATTTCATCGGCTAACATATCGGCTGTCAAAACCGGAAACTCCTCCCAGGAGATAATCGTCGGTGCACATTATGATTCCACCAATGCCGGACCCGGGGCGGACGATAATGCTTCCGGGGTGGCTGTCATGCTCGAAGTGGCCAAACTCGTCTTGGGAGCAAGTACGCCCTATACCATTCACTTCGTTGCATTTGGTGCGGCAGAAAGCGGTTTGGCAGGCTCCTATGCCTATCTGAACCAGATGAGCCAGTCAGAAATTCAGGATGTGATTGCGATGATTGATCTTGATTCTCTGGTTGCCGGGGATGTCGCTTATGCATACAGCGATGAAGGCCAGGCGACGGTGCGTGACTGGGCGCTTGAGTGGGCGCTTGGCAATGGTTTTAATTTACAAACCATCCACAATGCCGGACTGAAATATCCGGATAATAATGGCATTGGCTCATCAGATTATGTTCCCTTTCAGGCTGCCGGGATCCCTTATGTTTATTTCAATACCACCGATTGGAGCCTTGGCGACAATAAAGGCACCACCCAGGTGGATCCCAAGTTCGGCAATAATGGAGTAATCCGGAATACTAAGTACGACACGCTGGCGTACTTGGATGCATCCTTCCCCGGCCGCGTGGACCAGAACCTGAACCTGTTTATTTCCGTTCTGTATAACGTACTGACACAATACGAGGCGCCAGCCTCATGAAAGCTCCTGGTCTCCCTGGGAATTACCGGAGCAAGGAAAAAAAAAGAGGTGTTGGGCGGTTGAAGCCCGCCCAACACCCCGATAGCTTCTCCTCCAATCCGGCAATTCCTAATGAAACAACTCCTGAACATGCCTGGGTCAAAGAATTTCCCGCCGGTGTGACCGTCTGTGATGCGGACGGCACAATCATCGAGATGAATGACAGGGCCGCCAGAATATTCGAAGAAGATGGCGGTCGGGCACTGATCGGGAAAAACGTGTTCGATTGCCATTCCGAGCCGGCGCGTAGCAAATGTATGCGGCTATTGGAAACACGCCAGCGTAATGTTTATACGATTGAGAAAAAAGGCGTCAAGAAGCTCATTTACCAATCCCCGTGGTACCAAAACGGCGCATATGCCGGTTTTATCGAACTTTCGCTGGAAATCCCGTTCGAATTGCCGCATTTTGTGCGCGGCTGATTGAGAGGAAAAATGTCCAATGCATCTTCCCTGACGCTTTTCTTACTCCATGCCCCTGTCATCATTTTCAGCCTCATCATGCTCATCGCCGGTCTTGTGGGGCTCGTTTTTGGCCGGCTTTCCATCGCACATATAAGAATAAAAGGAGTTGTGTTCCGGGTCTTAAGCGCCTGTCTATTGCTAGGGGCGGCCGGCTATTTCATCCCGAAATATGGGTTATTAGTCGAAATCGTCCTGTCACTGGTTCTCGTGGTGATTGTCCTGCTGCTGACCGAAAAGCCGGCGGCTGCGCAGCCCTTGACTGCTGAGACGCATACCTTCCAATCCGGGCCGGACGAACCGCCCTATCGCTTGCATCTCCGGCTGTTAAAGGATGGCTCCGGCATCCTCATCATCAATGCGGCCACCGTCCTGCACCTGAATCCAACTGCGGCAGAGTTCGCGTTTCACATGATGAAAGGCACCCCCGCGGAGCAGACGGCCAAAGAGATTGCGAAACGGTACCGCATCAGCGTGGCGGAAGCGCAAAAGGATTACCAGGATTTCCACGAGCGCGTCCAGACCGCCATCCATACCCCTAACCTGGATCCGACCACTTACCTGGACTTCGAACGGGTGGCCCCTCATTCCAAGGATTTGACTGCGCCTCTGCGGCTGGACTGTGCACTGACCTACCGCCTGCCCGCCGGGACGCAGGCCGAGTATGCTCCCACCAAACGAGTCGACCGCGAACTTTCCACCAATGAATGGCAGACCATCATGGATAAAGCCTGGGCAGCCGGTATTCCACACATCACCTTTACCGGCGGCGAGGCAACCCTGCGTGAGGATTTGCCGGTCCTGATCGCATACGCCGAAAAAGTTGGCCAGGTTACCGGCCTGTTGACGGATGGCTTGAAACTTGCCGATAAAGAATACCTGCACAGCCTGCTCCAGACCGGCCTGGATCACCTGCTTTTCATCCTCCAGCCTGAAAATCCGGCCTCCTGGCAGGCTCTCGAAGCCATTCTCCTGGCAGACCTGTATACCACCGTCCACATGACCGTTACGCCATCGAATGTCAAAAATTCCGGTGAAACCCTTGAAAAACTAGCCGGATTGAAGGTTAAAAGTCTCTCTTTGGGTGCATCCGAACCATCCCTGCACGAGGCTTTGCATGCTTTACACAACCAGGCAGCCAGTCTAGGCATGACTCTGCGCTGGGACATGCCGGTACCCTATTCCGTTGAAAACCCGGTGTCCCACGAGACGATCGAGGATGAAGTTCCATCCGGTGCGGGGAAGGCCTGGCTGTACGTGGAGCCGGATGGCGATGTACTGCCCACCCAGGGCGAAGCGGACCATATCCTCGGGAATTTCATCAAGGACCCTTGGGAGAAAATTTACCGATCCTGATTGGCAGTTGGTCCGGCGATGTAAGAATTACTTCTTAATGAGGTTGGTAACATGACCCGAAGCGCACTAGACCGAAATGAAGTCCGTTTTTTTAGCGGCAGTTCCCACCCGCAGCTGGCCTCTGATATAGTTTCTCATCTGGGCCTGAGCCTCGACAAGACCTTGATCAAGCGTTTCAGCAACGATGACCTGTACATACAACTTGGCGCCAGCGTGCGCTCGCGGGTGGTTTACATCGTCCAATCGCTTACGCCGCCCGTGAACGACCACCTGGTCGAATTGTTGATGATGCTCGATATTGCCCGTTCCGCCTCCGCCCGGGAAATCCATGCCATCATCCCGTATTTTTCCTTTGCCCGTTCGGATAAAAAGGATGCGCCGCGCATTTCCATCACTGCCCGCCTGGTGGCCGACCTGATCCAGACCGCCGGAGCCACCCATGTGATGACGATGATGCTGCACTCCCCGCAGGTACATGGTTTCTTTAGCATCCCGGCCGACCCGCTTTCCAGCCGCCCGGTCTTCAATAGCTATTTCAAGGGACGCGACCTGACGAGCACGGTAGTGGTCGCTCCGGATATGGGACATGCCAAATCGGCGGCGCGTTTCGCCAAAGGCCTGGGGATGCCGGTGGCGGCTGGTGACAAGGAACGCATCTCCGATTTCGAAGTGCAAATCAGCGGGTTGGTGGGGAAGCCTATTCAGGGGCACCAACGGGCGATCATATATGACGATGAAGTTGCCACTGGCGGTTCCATCGCCGGCATCAGCACTGTTTTACTCGAACAGGGCATTCAGGAAATCTGGGTGGTCTGTACACATGGCGTTTTTGTTCACGGAGGCCTGGAAAGGCTGGTTGCCATCCCGCAGATCACAGAGATCGTGACCACGGATACGGTCTATATTCCCCCTGAAAAGCGCCATCCCAAACTGACCGTGCTCTCGGTGGCTCCGGTCTTTGGGGATGCAATCTCACGCAATTACCAACGGCAATCCATCAGCGATTTGTTTGTTTATGGAGAAGGAAATTAATGGCTACACCTGCCGAGATAGCCGGTACCATTTTCAGCCAGAATTTCAACTGTTCGCAGGCTGTCTTCTCGGCTTTCGCCCCACAATTCGGTCTGGAAAGGGAAACTGCTCTCAAACTGGCCTCGCCTTTTGGCGGTGGTGTGGCACGACGCGGCGAAGTCTGCGGGGCAGTAACCGGTGCGTTGCTGGCTCTCGGCCTGGCGCGCGGTGCCCAGGCACCCGTCGGGAAGGAAGAAATTTACCGATTGTCGCAGGAGTTTATGCGCCTGTTTGAGGATAAGCACAAGTCAGTGCTTTGCCGGGACTTGATTGCATGTGACCTGAGCACATCGGCTGGCTATCAATCTGCCACGGAAAAACGGGTCTTCACCACCATTTGTCCGGTGCTGGTACAGGATGCGGTTGAAATTGTCCAAAAGTTGCTCGAAGCAGCCTGAATATGAACCGATGGTATGGGGAAGATATTTGACAGGCACATCCAAGCTGCCAGCCGCATTCCGGTAATGGTTCCTATTTTTTTCTTTCATGAGCGATAAACCCATTCCTGAATCTTACTGGGTCATTCCGGGTAATTTTTTAGCCGGCGGATATCCAATCTCAAGCATTGATGAGGGTCTGGCGAGGGAATCACTGGCAGCTTTCATCGACGCTGGTATCGATAGCTTCTTTGATCTCACACGGCTGGGCGAGCTACCGCCTTACCTGCCGTTGCTGCAGGAAGAAGCCGTTCATTATGGCATTTCCATCAATTATCAGCGTATGACCATCCAGGATAAGGGCTTGCCCGCGCATGAAAAAATGATTGTGTTGCTGGATGCCCTGGATGCCGCCCTGGCATCCGGGCATAAGATCTATCTGCATTGTTGGGGCGGCATCGGACGCACCGGTACGACGGCTGGCTGCTGGCTGGTACGGCATGGCCTGACCGGGGCACAGGCGCTTATCCGGTTGAATGAACTTTACCAGGATGCCGGGCAAAGCCGCATTTTTCCCCGATCACCGGAGACCGATGCGCAGGTGAATTTTATCCTGGGGTGGACGGAAAATGGAATGGCATAAGCGTTTTGTTCAGCAGGCCGCCTGGACCAGCGAAATACGCCTGTATCTTTTCAAGCGCGCTGGCATGCTGGCTGCCAGGCGGGTGCTCGAAGTGGGCTGTGGCACCGGTGTCATCCTTTCCGGCCTGGCCACCCATGCAGCTATCCATGGGCTGGACAAGGATCTGGCTCGTTTGACCGAGGCTTGCCACCACGCTCCAAAGGCAAACCTGGCCTGCGCGGATGCGCTATCGCTGCCCTATGCCTCCGGTATTTTCGATATTACTTTTTGCCATTTCCTGCTTCTGTGGGTCGGGAATCCGCTCCAGGCACTGTGCGAAATGAAGCGAGTTACCCGTCCGGGTGGAACCATACTGGCGCTGGCTGAGCCGGATTACGGCGCCCGGGTGGACAAGCCGGACGAACTGGCCGTTCTTGGACGCTGGCAGACTGAATCTCTGCGGCGGCAAGGCGCGAACCCGGCAATTGGAATCCAGTTGCCGGACCTGTTCCGCCAGGCGGGCAT
This sequence comes from Anaerolineales bacterium, assembly GCA_050014055.1. Taxonomy (GTDB): domain Bacteria; phylum Chloroflexota; class Anaerolineae; order Anaerolineales; family Villigracilaceae; genus UBA877. Next base: position 16,014 of record JBEKEB010000077.1, read on the forward strand.
CCGGCCGATTGAAACAGGCCGGCTGCACACGGATGGGAAGCATCTGCCCGGGCCTGTTGATCGGGAGCTGGAATGGGCGGTAATGGAAGCCGATCTGGTGGGTTTGGCCCCTGTGGCGGAAATCCAATGGCTTAAGCGTCTGGACGAAGCAGCCTGGGGGCGCGGCGAGCGCGTGCTGCAGGTACCCACCTATTGGATGCTGGGATCTTCCGTTTAAGGGGTTTCCTTTCCTGGCACTGCATTAAATCCCCGGGATAGAAGAAAAGATAGGGGAGATACTGCGCATGCTTTACACGCCCGCCACCCCTCCCATTTACTTCATCACTAAAACAATTTAATAGGGGTCATGGTTTGCAGATGGTA
>JBEKEB010000078.1:0-16164 GCA_050014055.1 Anaerolineales bacterium
GTTATCAAGGCAAGCAAACATCCCCAAGAGGCCGAACTCTTTATTAAGTTCCTCCTGACTGCACAATCTCAGAAACTGATGACTGCACAATTACGGTCATCCACCCGCAAAGGAATCCCGTGGCCTGCACCAGTGATGGATGCTTATAATGCAGTTGCCGGTACAACCCAGATTTTGGATGAAATGGACGGTGGCGCATACTTGTATGCCGAATTCACCAATAACGTATTGACCGCGGATATCGTGCCAGTCATCCAAACGAAAGCGACCGTTGCCGCCTTCCCAGCCAAGATGTCGGCCGATGCCAAAAATTACTGGGCAAACCATTAATTGTTTTTTCTGATGAGGCTGTAGTGGTTTTTCCTGAAGGGGGGGGAGTCTTTCCCCTCCCTTCAATACTTTCATAAATGATAGTAAGTCCTTCCGTGCCTTTGCCGGACCCGGTACAATTGAGTAAAACAGCTTGTTGGAAGGAGCATTTTATGAAGACTCGAAAAAGATTGATCGTTTTGTTTCTTCTCCCCGCCAGCCTGGTCTATCTGGCCTTCTTTCTTGTTCCGGCCGTCTGGGCTTTTTATTACAGCTTTTTTGATTGGTCGGGGTTTACTGAAAAAATGAAGTTTATTGGCATACATAACTACACCGAGCTTATGCATGATCCTACCTTCTTGTTAAGCCTCAAGAATACCCTCTTTATTTTAGTGGTAGGAGGAATCATTATCTTTGCCCTGGCTTTCCTGTTGACAGTCCTAGTTAATTCGGGCATCAAGGGAAAAAAACTGTTCCGGGCAATGATCTTCCTGCCCAACGTTATAGCAACCATCGCCCTGACGACCTTGTGGGCCTTCATTTATAATCCAAACTTTGGCTTGATCAATGGGGTCTTTAAGCTTATTGGCTGGAAAGCCGGGGCAACCTTCACATTTACCAGCATCGACCACATCTTTTATGCCATGATGGCCGCCTTGATTATCATCCAGGTCGGCTTTTATCTGGTCCTACTGATGGCCGGGATGGACAAGATCCCGGCAGAATTTTATGAGGCTGCCAGACTCGAAGGTGCCAACCAGTGGCAGATGTTCACCCGCATCTCTTTACCACTGCTTTGGGATGTCATCTCCATTGGCACCGTGCTGTACGCTATTTTCGCCTTAAAAGTGTTTGAGTTCCCATACGCCTTCAACCAGGTCTGGCCTCCCCAGCAGCTTTATACTGTAGGCATTTACCTTTTTATCGAAGGTTTTGGCAAGCGCATCCCGATCTACCGGCTGGGATATGCCACGGCCATTGGTGTCGTGCTCCTGCTGTTCGTGGGCGTCATCGTCTTATTGCTACGTCGCCTGATGCGCCGTGAAGTAATCCAATACTAGGAGGCTTAGATGAGTGCAGAAACCGCTATTTCAAATCCTTCCCAACGCCGACAGCGCTCGGTTGACCAGTTAAAAAAATGGATCGGACATGTGCCAGCCTATCTCGTCCTCGGAGCTTGGTCGCTATTCACTTTGTTCATGCTGGTATGGGTTATCCTGGCTTCGTTAAAATCAAACAGGGATTTGTACAAGAATATCTGGGCTTTGCCAACCCAAATCCACTTTGAGAACTTTACCAAGGCTTTGTTCACGATTGACATGGGCAAATATTTTTTGAACAGCCTGGTGGTGGTGATGCCTTCGATTTTCATAATCCTGGCTCTTTCCGCCCCGGCTTCTTATGTTTTGAGCCGCAAGATATTTAAGGGCAGCAACCTGATCACGATGATCTTCATTGCCGGGATCGGCATCCCTTTACCCCTGTTGTTCATCCCGTTATTTGTCATCCTGACCGCCCTTCATATCAACAACACCCTGTACGGTTTGGGGGTTCTTTATATTGCCACATCACTTCCATTTACCGTCTTCATGCTGACGGGGTTCTTCGGATCCCTGCCGGTGGAACTGGAGGAAGCGGCGACCATCGACGGCGCAAGTGACTTTCAGGTTTTCTTCCGAGTTATGCTGCCACTGGCTTCCCCGGGCTTGATCACGGCCGCCATCTTCGACTTCATAGGCATTTGGAACGAGTACCAGCTGGCGCTGGTCTTCCTGAATGACCCGAACAAGAGCACCCTCTCGCTAGGCCTGTATACCCTGACCAATGCCATGCAATATACAGGTGATTGGACCGGCTTGATGGCCGGTGTTGTGATCGTCATGGTACCAACGATCATCCTCTATATCATCCTATCCGAAAAGATGATCGCAGGTATTACCATGGGAGCTGTCAAATAATAAGCGAATATACTGATTGTAGAAAATAAACCTACGAGAGGTTTTGAAAGAAGTGTACATGTACATGCCGTCACCACATCGCATTGACGCCTTTACCTGGAAAGGAAACGGATTTCATCCGTTCGTATCCCACCGGGAGTGGCTGGTGGCGTTGATGAATTGGGAACCGCGCTTTGACCCCACCAATATAGGTCAGGTCGAACGTCATAACCGGTCAGATGAGGTCTTCGTGCTGACTCACGGGCACGGCTTTCTGTTTGTGGATACCGGTAAATCTGTCCAGGCGATTGATATGCAGCCTGGGTTGATTTACAATGTTACCTGCGGAACCTGGCATAGTGTAGTTGGGACTCGTGAAAGTTCGTGGTTGATTGTCGAATCCAACGATACCAGCTCGCAGAATACTGATTATCGCCAATTTACTGAAGGTGAATTAACTGAATTGAAGAAACAATACCCTGCATGGATCTAGGTTATTCCAAAACTACGAATATTAAAGGCGACTCAGATTCCTCCGGGTTCATAAGTTGATTGGCGTATGACGATTTTAGGAGTCATTGCTATCCTTTTCGCCCCTTGTCTGACAGGGAGATGGCGAGATTACCAACTTATCTTCCATCTGGTTGAAAAAATCTTTTTCATTTAATACAAAGCTGGCCGTCAAAATAGATTCAGAACAACAACCACAGGAGCTGATTTATGTCTGAGAAAATCCGCATCGGCGCGTGGCAAGGGCCGACCATCAATAACAACCCGGAAAAGAATATCCAAAAAGTGATCGAGGTATTGGAAAAGACTCGATCTATAGGCTTGGATTTTTTATGCTTTCCAGAAGTATTTATAATTAGAACATCCAGTATGACCGACCGAGAGAAAAGCATGACTCTCGATGATCCAAGAATCGCCTCCTTGGTGCGGGCTTGCGCAAAATTCGATACTGTTGTATTGGTAGGACTGAGTGAGCGTCAAGAACAAAAAATCTTCAATACGTGCCTGGTTATATATGCCGGCCGTTTGCTAGGTAAATATCACAAGACAATTTTGACTAATGAAGAGGCACCTTTTACTTCCACCGATCTGGATATGCCGGTGTTTGATGCCAAAGGGATTCGTTTTGGAGTTGTGCTCTGCCATGACACATCCTTTGTCGAGCCGGCGTTATGTTTGCGTTGGAAAGGCGCTCGTTTGTTATTCACCCCTCATTACAACGATATTCCTCCAGAGGGGATCGAAACTTCAACTGGAAAAGTAACTTTTTGGCAGCATCGCCGCATGGTTTTGAACAACCAGGCTGCTCTGGCAACTCTCCTCAAAATGGTTGTGGTGCGTTCGAATGTAGTAATCGTTGAGCCTGATCACTTGGGAGCAGGCGATTGCGGCATCTGGAATATGGATGGCGTTGCAATTGCTGAAGGAACGCCATTTATCGAGCAGGTTATTAGCGCAGAATTTGACCGTGACATCTTTACACGAGAGTATTGGATCGACAGGCATGAGGTACCGCCTGCTTTGCTCGATCAAATCGCGCAAGCGGCCCACGATTATCCGAGATCCGAATATCATGCGGGCTCTTGAATATATACAATTTTTTTAAGGAAATGCTAATGAGTGAACTGATCAGACAGATTTTGAATACTACAACGTACCATCCCCTGGATGTCGAGGCCGTGCTGGATCCCAATAAAACCTCCTGGTGCAGCTTTGACCCGGAAATCGGATATTTCCCGCGTACCATCGTTTTAAAAGATGGCATAGATTTCTGCTGCACCACTAACACCTACGAACCTACCGGTCAGCGTAAAATGATCAATTATGCTGACCAGCCCTGCCGCATCAATACATATGGCGACAGTTTTACACAATCCCAGCAATGCAGCGATGATGAATCGTGGCAGGAACGACTAGCCTCCCATATCGGAGAGCCTATCCGGAATTTCGGGATCGGCGGGCACAGTGTGTTCACTGCCTATAAGCGCCTTATGAGAATCGAAGCAGGCGAATGTTCGGCGGAATACCTCCTGCTCACAATCTATGATGACGATCATGTACGCAATCTGGATGCATCACGCTGGGTGAGGACGCAATGGAATGAGAAAGATCGTCCCAAGGATCGTGCCTGGCCTCTGCATGGCCTGCCTTGGGCACACCTGCGGTATGATCTGTCCAAAAAGAATTTCGTTGAGTTACCCAGTCTTTGCCGCACCGGAGACGACCTGCGTAAACTCTGCGACCCGGACCATTTCTACCAGACTTTCCATGATGATCAGATCGTGCGGCTGTTCGCATTGGAAAAGGGCGGTGAAGCGCGCTTTGACGACTTGGAAGCGCTGGCCGAAGCTTTGTCGATCAAAGTCAATCTACGCGATTCCGCCAGCCGGATGACTGAAGCGGCAAAATTGCGGCTGATGTATGGATTTAAATCTACAGAGTATATCCTGGACAAACTCGTCCCATGGGCGGAGAATAATAATAAGAAGTTAATTGTTCCGCTCACCTACTCTGAAGGCCAGATCATCAACTTTCTCAAAGGCGGGGAACGTTTTGATACTCCATTTATTGATTATCTCAATGCAAAAAAGATCACTTGGTTTGACAGTCTGCAAAAACACAAGGAAGATTTTGCGGATTTTAGAATAACACCGGAGAAATATATCGACCGGTATTTTATTAAACCGGCTGCTGCCGCCGTCTTTGGGCACTATAGCCCACTCGGTAACGCTTTTTACGCGTTTGCGATAAAGAACGATCTCGTAGATTGGCTTAATCCCAAACCGCCAGCTTACCTTTCGTAAAACGGGAATAGAAACCCCCCCAGGTGCCTTCTCAATTTTTGAACCACTTGGCTGGTACCCAGGTTGTATCGTGATGTATTGGATGGCAGAATCTAAGGTGGTTAATTTCCTCGAAAGGATTTGTGTAGCATTATGACGGAGTAGTGGCAATTATGAAAACCATCAAACCTGAAAGCATGGGCATGTCTTCTGAACGATTGGAGCGTATTTCACCTTTCCTTCAAAATTATGTAGATGAGAAGAAGCTGGCAGGGTTTGTCGTCCTGGTGGCGCGCGGCGGTAAGACAGTGTATTTTGAAACAATCGGACAGGCTGATATCTATGCCGGCAGACCCATGCAGCCCCACACGATCTTTCGAATATTTTCGATGTCCAAACCTATCACAAGCGCCGCAATCATGATGCTCGTGGAAGAAGGTCGTTTCCATCTCAATACCCCCTTGTATGATTTTGCTCCTTGGTTCAAAGATTGTAAAGTCTTGGTCGAGCGTGAAGGCAAAATGGTGCCTGAACCTTTAAAAACCGAAATCACTATTCACCATTTGTTGACACATACCTCCGGATTAAGTTACGGTTTTGAGGATAATCATTATATCGATTTGCTTTACCGGGATCGAATGGGGAAATTGAAAGAAACCAATCCGAATGTTCCGTTTGATGAATACATTCGTACCCTTGCGGCCATTCCGCTGGTTTTCCAACCTGGTACGGCCTGGCGGTACAGCCTAGCAACGGATGTACTTGGATATATAGTGCAGCAAGCCAGCGGGATACCATTCGAGACATTCCTTGGGGAACGGATTTTTGAACCACTTGGGATGGTCGATACCGGTTTTTATGTCCCGGCAGGGAAGATCGACCGTTTTTCGGTTAATTATACGCCAGTACAAGGCGGAGGTTTGGAAATGGTGGATGACTCAGCCACTGGCAATTTTGCAACTGACGGTTCTTACTTTTCCAAACCCAACGCACCTTCAGGCGGCGGCGGGTTGGTCTCCACCGCACCTGACTATCTGCGTTTTTGCCAGATGCTGCTCAACCAGGGTGAGTTGGAAGGGGTGCGCCTGTTGGGTCGTAAAACGGTTGAATGGATGACAATCAATCACCTGCCCAATAATGGACATATTGACGATCCTGCCCTGGGTTTTGGCCTCGGGTTCGCTGTCCTTATCGATCCGGCGCTCTATTCCAAAATGGGTTCTAAAGGTCTGTATTGTTGGGGAGGCGCGGCCAATACCAAGTTTTGGATTGATCCCCAGGAGCAACTGATCGGCATCTTGTTGTTGCAGTGTATGCCTGACGGCGTTTTTCCTGTGGAACAGGATTTCCAAAATCTGGTCTACCAGGCAATCATATGAGAAAAGGCGAAGGATTATTTCTTATTGGTACCTTGGTTACGCCTGTTGCGTTGGCACGGATTTGCTCCTTTTTAAATTTGAATAAACCTTTTCTGTCAATCTATTCGTGAATTTAGAGGAGTATCAGCATGGATTTCCGCACCCGTATCAACGCCGTTCTGCATGCTGATCGGCCCGACCAGATCCCTTTTGCCCCTTATGACAATCTTGTACCCAGGGGTGATTTTGAACGCGAATTGAGGAACCGCGGTATGGGACTATGCCTGCGCCGCCCCACCATTTGGGAGGAGACCCCGCATGTCTCCATCGAAACGAAGGTGGAAGGCGATATTGAGACCCGCTTCTACCACACTCCCATGGGAAAACTAACCATGCGCAATAAGATCCACACTGGTCGGATTAAAGATGACGATCTGGACCTGGATATAGAGGGGATGATCAAGGGAATCGAGGACTATGAAGGCGCCATCTATTGGCTGGATGACACACATCTGCATCTGGGTGATGGTGCTTTTTTCGATGCCTGCCGCGACATCGGTTTGGATGGTATTGTCAGGGACAATGCCATGCAAGCGCCTTACGGGGCCACGCGCTACCTCTACGGTGGTGTCAGCGGCCTGCCTCGCTGGGCACAGGATCAGCACGATCACCCCGATGAATTTGAACAATTGGTTCAGGCGGTGATTCGGCGGGAAGAAAAACGTCTGGAACTTATCATTGACTCGCCTGCTGAGTTCCTTACTCTCGGTGATCTCGACGGAACCTGGGGTCCGCCAAAGATCCGGAAATATGATCTCCCGCTATACACCAAATGGGTGCCGATTTTGAAGGAGAAAGGCAAGATCTGTTCCATCCACGCGCATGCCATTAACTTAAGTCATTTCAAGGACCTCGTAGCCGAATTTGGTTGTCAGGTCGTGGAGGCGTTCACTCCGCCACCGGTGGGTGACCTGTCTCTGGTAGATGCCAGAGCAGCCTGGGGGAAGGACACGATCATCTGGATCAATTTTCCTGAGACATTGTTCTGGTCCGGGGCTGAAGCCACCCGGCGTTATGTCAAGGAACTGATCGAGAGTGACCCGCCCGGCGATAGACTTGTCTTCGGGTTCACCGAGATGGGTACCTGGGGAGCTGTCACCGAGGAAAGTTCGCGCGTCTTCCGGGAAGGAACGTCGGCTATTCTGGATGCCATCGAGGCGTATGGCTGCCTGTGAAACTGCCGTTGTGCGGAGATTTTTATTTTCCTTTATACGGAGATTAAGAAGATGAGCGCAACATCCTTCAATGGATTAGGCATTAACATGGGAAACCTCTCTCGTTTATCCCATGCAGAGACCCGTTCCATTAGTCCCGAGAATTTAAAAGGCGAAAAGGGCAAGGGAGGGTTGGCATTGGATGGTACCGGTGCAAAGGCCGCCCGCGACCTGGGTCAAGGATGGAAAATTTCCCCGTCCGTGGTAATTCCTGACGGTCAAACGTTCGAACTTGCCAATATCAGTGGTTCTGGAGCTATTCAGCAAATCTGGATGACGCCGAATGGCAATTGGCGCTTCAGTATCGTACGATTCTGTTGGGATAATCAAGAACAGCCGTCTGTGGAATGTCCCGTCGGCGATTTCTTTGCCCGTGGTTGGGGAAAGTTTGCCCAAATATCATCATTGCCAGTATGTGTGAATCCGGGGAGCGCCTTTAATTGTTATTGGGAAATGCCATTCAGGACACATTGTCGTATCACTCTCACAAATCTGGCCGATCAAGAAATGACCCTGTACTATCAAATTAATTACACACTCACGGAAGTGCCGGATGATTGCTTATACTTTCATGCGCAATTTCGCCGGGTCAACCCTTTACCTTACATGAATGTTTACACTATCCTTGATGATGTGGAAGGAGAAGGACAATACGTAGGGACTTATCTGGCCTGGGGGGTGAATAATGCCGGATGGTGGGGAGAGGGAGAGATTAAGTTTTATATTGACGGAGATAAGGAGTTTCCAACCATTTGTGGCACAGGCACGGAGGATTACTTTGGGGGTTCCTACGATTTTGAGAATCAGACGACAAAACAGTATCAGGAATTTACGACGCCTTACTCGGGCTTGGCGCAAGTGATTCGACCGGATGGGGAATATCAATCCCAAATGCGCTTTGGAATGTACCGATGGCACATCCCAGATCCCATCCGCTTTCAGCAGAATATCCGGGTGTCTGTTCAGGCGCTGGGTTGGCGGAGTGGTGGACGGTATCTGCCACTTCAGGATGATATTGGGTCCACCGCCTTTTGGTATCAGACTTTGCCGACTGGGCGCTTCCAGGCACTTCCAGAAAGAGACTATTTGGAAATCATCTAGAACCTCGCTCATCGATCAACTAAAGAAAGATCCTCGTGGAGAAAATATGGAACTTGAATCCTACTATCCCCAATCAAAACTTGTTGTCAAAAACACCCTGGTCGGTAAGCCGCGCTTCCCGGCCTTTGACGCCCACAACCACCTGGGCGAGGACTATGGCGGTGGCTGGGACCAAAAACCTCTGCCAGAATTGCTCGACCTGCTTGACCAGGCCGGCATCTACCGCTACGTGGATTTGGATGGCGGCTGGGGCGAGCATTTGCTGAATGCCCACCTCGATCATTTCAAGCAACTCGCTCCCGAGCGTTTTATGGTCTTTGGCGGGGTGGACTGGTTGCAATGGAAAGAGCGAGGCGATCTTTTTCCCGAGTGGGCTGCCGGACGGCTGCGGGTCCAGCAGGAGCGCGGCGCGGAAGGATTGAAGATCTGGAAAGGCCTCGGCCTGTATGTCCACGATCATCAAGACAGGCTGGTCGATGTGGACGACCCGCGCCTGGATCCAATCTGGGAGACCGCCGGAGAACTGGGCCAGCCGGTGGTCATCCATGTGGCCGACCCCGTGGCCTTTTTTGACCCGGTCGACGAGACCAATGAACGCTGGGAGGAACTCGGCAAACATCCAGACTGGGTCTTCACCAGCCCGCCTTTTCCCCCCTTCCAGCACGTAGTAGCAGGATTGGCGAACCTGGTGGAACGCCACCCGCAGACCACCTTCATTGGCGCCCATGTCGGCTGCTACGCTGAGAATCTGGCTTGGGTGGGGGCGTTACTCGAGTGCTGCCCGAATTTCTTCGTTGACATCTCTGCCCGCATCGGCGAACTGGGCCGCCAGCCTTATACCGCCCGGCGCTTCTTTCTCCAGTATGCCGACCGGATCCTGTTCGGCTCGGACATGGGTCCCGATCTGGAAGCCTACCGGATCATTTATCGTTTCCTCGAGACTGAGGACGAATACTTCAACTATTATCCTTCCGCGATCCCGATGCAGGGCCGCTGGCACGTGCATGGCCTGTACCTGCCGGAGGATGTGCTGGAGAAAGTCTATTTCCGCAATGCCGAACGAATTCTTGGCGTGCAAGGATAAGTACAAGTATTTTACAAATTCGTGCCATTTGTGTAACGTTTGCCTGGCAGGATAATTAAAACCTGTTTGATAAATAGAACACAAAAACGGAACTAATGTTTGATAAAATGATTGCCAATGACATCTGGCATCGTTTTTGACATCAAAGAATTCACCGTCCATGACGGCCCCGGTGTCCGCACCACGGTCTTCCTGAAAGGCTGCCCGCTGGCCTGCATGTGGTGCCACAACCCCGAAAGCCAATCCATTCAGCCACAGGTCATTCGCACCCCAACCGGCGAACGGGTGGCGGGCCGGGAATACACCGCCTCGGAACTGGCTGGCTTGCTGAATCAGCAGGCCACCCTGTTGCGGGCGAATGAAGGCGGGATCACCTTTTCGGGTGGGGAACCGCTTTTTCAGGCCGAGTTTGTGGCTGAAGTGATCGACCGGTTGGATGGCTTGCATGTGATATTGGACACCTGCGGACACGCTGCTCAGGCGGATTTCCTGCTGGTGCTGGCGCGCTCGGACCTGGTCTTCTACGATCTGAAGCTGATCAATCGGGTGGCACACCTGCATTACACCGGTATCGATAATGACCTGATCCTGGGTAATCTGCAATTGCTGGGCGAATCGGGCAAGCCTTTTGTCATCCGGGTGCCGATGGTGCCGGGTGTGACCGATACGGATGAAAACCTGACCGGGATTGCCAGGACCGTTGAAAAAATGCCCGGTCTGGTCGAGGTGGATTTGTTGCCTTATAATCGGGCCGCCGGTGCGAAATACTGCTATGCCGGGATGGAGTTCAAACCGGATTATGATGAAGCGCGTCCGGTGAGTTTCAACATGAAGATTTTCGAGCAAGCCGGTTTAAAGGTGAAACGGGTATGAACGAACGATTGGTACTTTTAAAGCAACGAATGCGGGCGGGTGAACACAAGAGGCTGCGCCAGGAGCAGTCGATCGAGCTCCTGACGGAGTGCGAAGCCGAAGGGCTGTCTTGGCCCCGCCGGGTGGCCCGGCTGGTGCGCCGGCAGTGCGAAGCTGAACAGGTGGTCATCGCGCCTGAGGAAAAGATCGTTTTCACCCGCACTCTCCCAAGTGTGCCGCCGGTTTACACCGTTGATGAGTGGTCCTGCCTGAGTGCCGGGCGGACTCTGCACGAGCTTGGCCCGGTTAGCAATATCTGTGCGGATTGGGGCTTGCTGCTCTCGCAGGGGCTGCTTGGCCGCCGGGAAGTGGCGGCGGTCACACGCCTGCGCATGGCGGATGACCAGAAAGCAGTGGAGTTCCTCGATTGTGCCATTGATACCATCGATGCCGTGCTGGATTTGACCGGGCGTTATGCCAGTAAGTCCAGCCAGCTTGGCCGAGAGGACTTGGCCGAACTACTTGAAGCCGTCCCGGCCCACCCGGCCCGCACTTTCCGGGAAGCATTGCAATCGCTGCGCCTGTGCCACGCAGTGGTCTGGCTGGGCGGCAATTATCATGTGGGTCTGGGACGCTTCGACCAGTATTTGTGGCCGTATCTGCAATCCGACCTGCAGGCGGGCACGCTGACGGTCGCAGAGGCGGAAGAGCTCCTGGCGGAATTTTTCATCGCGTTGAACAAGGACAGTGATCTCTATCCAGGCGTCCAGCAGGGTGATAACGGCCAATCGCTTACTCTGGGTGGAGTCACACCAGATGGTTCCTCTGCAGTCAACGAGCTTACCCGGATGGTCTTGTGCGTCTCGCGGGACCTGGAGCTGATCGACCCGAAGATCAACCTGCGGATCTCGTCCCAGACAGACCTGGAGCTGCTGTGCCTGGCCAGTGAATTGACCCGCAAAGGACTGGGTTTCCCGCAATACAGCAATGACGAGGTGGTCATCCCGGCGCTGGTTGCCCATGGGTATGACCTGCAGGATGCGCGTGATTATGTAGTGGCAGCCTGCTGGGAATTCATCATCCCCGGTAGGGGCATGGAGGTAGTCAACATCGGGGCGGTTTCCTTCCCGGCGGCGGTCGATCAGGCCATCCGCAGCAGTCTGGCGGAGGGATTGGGGTTCGACGACATTCTCAGCCGAACGGCTGCCAATATCCGCCAACAGGTGCAGGCCCTGGCAGAGGCCTATTCCATCCTGTTGTTGCCACCTGCACCGTACTATTCTGTTTTCATGCGTGGCTGCCTGGAACAGGGCCGCGACCTGTCGGAGGGATTGCAATACAACAATCTCGGAATACATGGCGCCTGCTCTGCCAACGCGGCGGATGCCCTGGCGGCGGTCAGGCAATTCGTCTTCGAGGAGAAGAGCCTGCCTGCAAATGAATTGCTGAACGCGCTGCAGGCGAATTTTGACGGATTCGAACACCTACGCCGCCAGTTGGATGAGGATGGCCCCAAGGTGGGCAGCAACGATGAGCGGGCGGATGGGCTACTGGTGACATTATTTGAAGATTTCGCAAGCGCCTGTGAAGATTACGGCCAGTTACCATGGGGCGGAAAGCTCCGACCAGGCACGGGTTCGGCCATGTACTATATCTGGCTGGCCAAAGGACATGCGGGGATGCGCGAGCCGTTGGTCGCAGCGACAGCGGATGGAAGAAGGAACGGTGAACCCTTCAGTGCCAATCTGGCACCCGCGCCGGGGGTACGTGTGCGGGGACCGATCAGCACGCTGCAAAGTTTTTCCAAGATCGACTACCAGCGCATCTGCAACGGCGGGCCAATTACCATGGAACTGTCTGACACGGTTTTCCGTGACCCTGAATCGATTCGCAAAGTAGCCATGCTGGTGCGCATTTTCGTCCAACTCGGCTGCCAACAGTTGCAGCTTAACAACCTGAACGTGGACACTCTCCTGGATGCCAAGGCTCATCCAGAGATGCACAAGAACCTGATCGTGCGAGTGTGGGGGTGGAGCGGCTATTTCTGCGAGCTGGCGCCGGAATACCAGGACCACATCATTGCCCGCAGCCTGTACCAAGTAAAGTGAATTTCAAATTCTGGTTTATCACGGAAAACCGGATAAAAAAAGGTGCCAATCAATTTGGAGATGACTGGCACATGATCATTCTGATTGGGCGGATTGTCTTTACCGGTTCCGGCAAGGCCGGACTGCAGCGCCATGTTGATGATGAATTTATCAAAGCCTTTGGCCACCAGATCGGTTTCGTCGAATTTAAGAAATTTCTTTAAGCCTGATCATCCATGGGATTACTCGTTTTCCCATTAGATTCGCTTGGGTAAAGTACACAGCATTGCAAACTAAAAAATAAATAGCTCTCTGGCAATGACCATAGTGAGGAAAATTGGGGGTAATGTGTGGGTCGCGAAGAACTGCAGAGCGTCCGGTAGCGTGCAAAGAACATCCTTCATCGCCAAAAAATGCTCCATATCCCGGCGATTCCGGATAAACCTATAAAAATGTCCCTGACTGGCTGAGGGGGGCAGCCAATCAGGGACACTAGTATTATCCCATGGTATGTGAATCGGGTCAATAAAGGAATTGTTTGTTTCTTGTTTGGATAGTGTAATGGCTCCAGATCCACAATCACCTTGCCTGCTTAGCGGAAATAGAATCAATAACCCGTCACCTACCATGTGACGGGTTATTTTCATTTTATTTTTATATATTATCCCTATTTTTCCATCCAACCCAGGATCAACTCCAGGGCTTCCGGCACCAGCGCGGCTGTTTCGGGGGAGAGCTGTCGCTCAAACTCGAACTGGTAACCTCGCACGGAAAGCAGCACTGCTTGCGGAGTTTTTCCATACAGCGTCTGGCACATGGAAAGCAACGATTGAGGGGTCAGGTGATGGGTGAACGGCGAATGCTGGAATTGGGGTTCCACCGGCACCAACTGCACCTGCCCGGCAATACTGCCGGTATGCGCATCCACAAAGCAGACCCGCTCGTAGGGGGCGATCTCTTCCGCCATCTCGGGTGTCAGTTGGAGAGTAAAGGCGAAATCCAACCGGTTGTTCGATGGAAAAGCATCCTCGTAGGAATCCGGGACAGGCAGGTCCAGCCGGGCGACCAGGGCATGCAACACATGCCAGGCAACGCCGTCATCCTGGCGGTCAGGGTTGCCGTACCCGATCACCAGAGTCTGGTTCAAACCCTACCTGCCGTAGCCAGTCCCCTGAATGTAGTTCTCCAGTTCGTGAATTGTGCTTTGGTCATCCTCGGTGACAGCGCGTACCACATCGCGGATTGAGACCATGCCAATGACGCGCGCCTTGGAAACCACCGGCAAATGCCGGATCCCGTACATTGCCATCAGTTCCATGCATTCCTGCATGGTAGTTTCGGGTTTGACTGAAACCATGGTCTGGGTCATGACGTCTTTAATCTGTGTATCCTTAGCACAGAGGCCCTTCAGTTCCCCCTCCCGGGCGTAATCACGTTCGGTGAAGATGCCAACATACTGGTCTCCATCCGAAACCAGCACCGCGCCGGTATCGGCATCGGCCATCACCTGCAAGGCCTGGAGGACGGAATCGGTCACCCCAACGGAATAGACAATTTCTTCCTGCTTTTTTTCTTCCAATAGTTTGCGGACAGTAATCATATCTACACTCCTTTTGGAAACAGCAAGTGCTTAAGTGTATATCATCTGTGCAAAAGTGGGAAGGTGGATATTATGGTGGAGTTCACCTACCAAAATACCGCATTCCCCGGGATTAGTTGATTGTGCTTAAACCGCGTCACGTTGCAAGGTGCGAATTAACCGGCCCTGCGAGTCAAGGATTTCCACCTGGATGGGCATCTGGCCGATGGCATGCGTGGAGCAAGAGAGACATGGATCGTAGGCACGGATGGCCGCTTCCACCCGGTTAAGCATGCCTTCCTGGACATCCGGCCCATGCACGTATGTTTTTGCGACACTATCCACAGCTTTGCTCATGGCCCAGTTGTTGTGACCGGTCGAGACGATCAGGTTGACCTTGAGCAATTTACCATTCTCATCCGCATGATAATCATGAATGAGCGTGCCGCGCGGCGCTTCGAGCACACCCACGCCGTGACCAGTCCAGGCTTTGCGAGTATTCAAAATGTCGGTGCTGAGGATGTCTTTATCTTCGCACAAGGCCTGCACGCGTTCCACCGCGAACAATGCCTCGATCAGGCGGGCATAATGGTAATATAGTGTGTTTTCCACCGGTTTTCCACCGCTCAAAGCCTTGAAGAGCTTATGTTCCTCGTTCGCCATAGGCGTGTCGATCTTTTCGGCAATATTCAGGCGTCCCAGCGGGCCGACGCGATAGACACCCTCCGGGTAGCCCAGTTTCTTATAGTAGGGGAACTTGAGGTACGACCAGGGTTCCACATGTTCAGAAATATAATCGAGATAGTTCGCCGGGTCAAATTTTTCCAGTTCCAGCCCGGTCCGGTCGATCAGGCGGATATTCCCATTATACAATTCCAGACCATTCGCGGGTGACACCATGCCGAAGTAACCGGTCGGGAAGACAGCGAATTTGTTGATATCCTCGACGTTTTTTTCTGCCCAATCTTTCATTATCTGCAAGCCGGTTTTCAGGATTTCCACGGCTGCACCCACACCTTTAAGGATCTCATCCCTTTCACTCATCTGCAAGGCTTTATTGACGCCGCCCGGTACGGCAAAATTGGGATGGATGCGCCGCCCAGCCAGGGTGTGGATGATCTCCTGCCCGAATTTGCGCAGTTGCACGGCCTTGACGGTCAAACCGGGATTGGCGCCGATCAGACCGACCAGGTTGCGGGTTTCGGGTGCGCTATCGAATCCGAGCAGCAAATCCGGCCCAGCCAGTTCGAAGAAGTGCATGCCATGGCTCTGGATGATCTGACCCATGTGCATCAGTTCGCGTAACAGATTGGCCGGATGCGGCGGGGTCTGCCCGGTCAGAGCATCGTTGGCCTTGGCCGAGGCCAAGTGATGGCTGACCGGGCAAATGCCGCAGATGCGCGGGGTGATGGAGGGCATTTCGAAATACAAGCGGCCCTCGCAGAATTTTTCGAAACCACGAAATTCGTTCACGTGCAAATAGGCGTGATCCACTGTTCCGCGATCATTCAAGTGAATGGTGACTTTGGCGTGCCCTTCGATGCGTGTGACGGGTTCTATCGTAATTTTTTGTACAGTCATGTCACTTCTCCTAATCCCAGTGCAGCAAATCGTCCTTAAGTTCCGGCTTGCGTCCCTGGGCCAGTTCACTCAGAACGTAAAAGATGATATCTGCATCCGGCGGGCATCCGGGTACATTGTAATCCACCGGCACCACTTCATGGATGGCGCGCGTTTTGGTCATGGTCGCAAGCTCAGGGTCATTCGGGATCTGGCTGCCAGGTTCGTTGC
>JBEKEB010000079.1:0-16159 GCA_050014055.1 Anaerolineales bacterium
CCTGGGGACGGCATGTCTGGAATTTCAGCCACGAGCGCGTCAGCGCAGGACGAGCAGCCAATATAGATTGGATCTTTGGTGCGGTCGGTTCGCATTTGACCAAGAATTTTTCGGAATTGGACCTGGTGGGGGAAGGCGCTACCGGCCGCATGTCCGGCTTTTATTTCGCGGATGGCAACCAGCACCTGGATCACGATACCCAGCAGAACCACCTGGCGCAGCACACCACCAGCGACCTGCTTTTCAAAGGTGCACTCAAGGGCCACAGCCGTTCGGTCTGGCAGGGCATGATTTACGTAGCCCCAGGCGCCCAGAAGACCGATGGATACCAGGCCAACCGCAACCTCATTCTCAGCCCGGATGCACGTGCCGATTCCATCCCGGGCCTGGAAATTCTGGCCGACGATGTCCGCTGCACCCATGGCGCGACGGTCGGCAAACTCGAACAGGAGCCTCTGTTCTATCTAAAGTCGCGCGGCATTCCCGAGAAGGAAGCTGAGCGGCTGATCGTGGAAGGATTCTTTGACCCCATTATGCAACGCATTCCATTTGAAGGTGTACGTGCCCGTTTCCAGCAGGCCATCCATGAAAAGACGGCCGCGCAATGAAGACCAAACCGCTTGCCAACAAAGAGAGGCCTCGCTACAATAAGCCAAGAAGACCAACGCGGGGAGGCCCCATGACACAATTCGCATTCATGCGTTCGCCCGGAACCGAACATGACTTTGAAGTAGGCGACACAGTGGAAGTATATTGCGACCACGAAAAAAGCAGCGAACGGATACGCGGTTGGTTAAAAGGCATTGTTGTCCAGGTGGACAGCAAGATGGTGGCCGTCCAATTCCGCACCAACGTCTATCTGACGGATGGCTGGATGGTGCCGGACCGCATTCTCTGGTACCCGGTCACCTCCGAACATATTCGCCCGCTGGGTACCCAGAAGAAATTAGGAAATAAGGAAATTCTGGAGTATTAAAGGATCAGAGAACAGAGATCAGAGAGCAGTAAGTGATAGCAGACTTAATCTCCGGTCTTGGATATCTGATTCCTATTATTTAATCTTTATATTACTGCTGTCTTTATTCTATGTCCTTCGATGCCCTCTCTATCCGTAAAGACTTTCCCATCCTGACCCGGGAAGTACGGCCAGGTGTTCCGCTGGTCTATCTTGATTCCACGGCCACCACGCAGAAACCGCGCCCGGTCCTGGAAGCCATGGAGGCTTTTTACCGCACCAATAACGCCAACATAAACCGCGGTGTGCATACCCTGGCGGAAGAAGCCACGGCCATGTACGAACAGGCCCGCCAGAATGTGGCGAATTTCATCCATGCATCTTCTGCCGATGAAATCATCTTCACTCGCAATACGACTGAGTCGATCAACCTAGTAGCGTATACCTGGGCACGCGCAACCCTCAAAGCCGGCGACCTGATCATATTGACCGAGATGGAGCATCATTCCAATATGGTGCCCTGGATCATACTGGCTTCAGAGCGCGGTGTGGTGCTGGAGTTCATCCCGGTGACAACCGACGGCCTGCTAGACCTGGAATCCTACCGGCGCCTGCTTGAACGTAACCCGAAACTGGTTGCCTTCACCGGCATGTCCAACGTGCTCGGGACGATTAATCCGGTTGCGGAAATGGTGAGCCTGGCACATGCCGCAGGGGCGATAACCCTGGTGGATGGTGCACAATCAGTCCCACACCTGCCGGTGGATGTGAAGGCCCTGGGCATGGATTTCCTAGCATTCTCCTCCCACAAGTTGCTCGGTCCCACCGGTATCGGCGCGCTGTATGGCCGGGCGGATTTGCTACGAGCCATGCCACCTTTTTTAGGCGGCGGCGACATGATTAAAACAGTACACCTGCGTTCATTCACGCCTAACGATATACCGCACAAGTTCGAAGCCGGTACTCCGGCCATCGCCGAGGCGATCGGGTTTGGTGCGGCCGTGCAATACCTGACCATGCTCGGGATGGAAGCAGTGGCTACACACGAGCGGGAAATGGTCAGTTATGCGCTGGAACGTCTCGAAGAAATCCCGGGTGTCAAGGTCTTCGGCCCGGTAGCTGAGAAGAAGGGAGGTGTAACGGCCTTTACGCTGGAGGGTGTACACCCACATGACATCGCCCAGATCCTGGACCGGGATGGAATTGCCGTGCGGGCCGGCCATCACTGCGCCCAACCATTACACGAGAAATATGGCATCACTGCCACCGCCCGCGCCAGTTTCTACGTCTACAGCCTCAAAGAGGAAGTGGATGCCCTGGTAAACGGGATCTATAAAGTTAAAGAGATCTTTGGTTGACAAAGTAACTGGTTATTCATAAATCGTAATTCGGTAATCGTAATTAGTCATCAATCCGCCCCATCAGACTATCAGACCATTGACCATCAGGCTATTCTCATGGACGATCTTTATCGCGAACTCATAATTGATCATTATAAAAACCCGCAATATCGCGGACATCTCGATCCGAACGATATTCATTTCGAAGATGACAACCCGTTGTGTGGCGATCACATCGAAGTGACCCTGCGCGTAGACGGCGAGGGCAAGGTAACAGATGGTCGCTTCGATGGCAAAGGTTGTGCCATCTCGCAAGCCTCGGCCGACCTGTTGATCGAGTCCATTATCGGCAAACCTGTGGAAGATGTGAAGAAACTTTCCAAGCAGGATGTGCTCGACCTGCTTGGCATCGAATTGGGTCCGGTCCGCCTGAAATGCGCTCTGCTCTCGCTGAAAGTGCTCAAAGCGGGCGTTTATGGCCTGGGCGTGTCCAGTGATGAATTGGTGGAATAGGGTACCAGACTAATAGTCTACGAGTCGC
This sequence comes from Anaerolineales bacterium, assembly GCA_050014055.1. Classification (GTDB taxonomy): domain Bacteria; phylum Chloroflexota; class Anaerolineae; order Anaerolineales; family Villigracilaceae; genus UBA877. The sequence goes on from JBEKEB010000079.1 coordinate 2,837, forward strand.
ATAGACTATTAGTTCTTCAGAAAATCCAGTGATAATACCATCAGACTTCCAGACTATCAGACTATCCCCATGTTCAATTACACTGCGATCGACATTTCCCAAGTAGACTTCCTCGAAATAGCTCCGGTTGGCGAATTGCCTGAAGGGGAACGAATGTTCATCGAGGTTGAAGGGCGGTCGATCGTAATCTTTAATCTGGCGGGTAATTTATATGCGATCGGGGATGTGTGTTCGCACGATAATGGTCCGGTGGGGGACGGGGAGATCGAGGAGCACGAGATCATCTGCCCGCGCCATGGCGCCCGGTTTGATATCCGCACCGGCAAGGCCACTTCCCTGCCGGCGGTGGTAGATATCCCCTCCTATCCGGTGCGGGTGATGGGAGAAATGATCGAGATCGGTCTGCCAAAAGGATGAGGCAAACATAATTCGTAAAACGTAAAACAGAAAAGCGCAGGCCAGCATGACCTGAGCTTTTTGCTAATAGCCATCAGCTGCCAGCTGATCACTAATTTCTGAGCGACATCCCGGCAGCCCCGGGATGATCGGAATGATGAAGCTCGCAAAGGTCAGCGCTGAACCTATCAGCATCTTGATGCCCACTTTTCTCCCCGAGATGGGAAGAAGACGACCTGCTTGACTCCTACAAAGCTAAGGGTGGATGTCGTCATAAATCTCCTCCGCCAATAATTTCCTGTATTTTACTAATACCATCGGCGATTGCACTTCTTTTCCGATCATCCTGGTGGCCCCATTTTGCCTGGCTTGAAGCCAGCCGTGCAGTTTATCCTAATTTTTTTTTTTCAGGGTGGATTGATTTATCACTGATATTCTACACATTTTAATTCAATTTCAAGATTGCCTATTGACAATGACCGCAGAATATTGTATCCTATATTCATGACAACGTTGTCGCTAACGATGTCATTAATTATAAGAATTCTTGATAATTTTCCCGGCTTTACAAATGAACTGATTGAACATGACCAGCGCTTCGCCTAAACCAGAGCTTGTTCATAAGTCAAATAACCACTTTCCTGCCACTTTGCGGGATGTGGCTGAATTTGCGGGCGTATCAATTAAAACTGTTTCCCGGGTAGTAAATCATCAGAATGAAATCAGCGAGGCGACACGCCAGCGTGTACAGGCCGCCATCAATCAACTTGGTTACCGGCCAAACGTGCTGGCGCGTAGTTTAATCCACCAGCGTTCGAAAACGCTGGGGGTGATTGCCTGGGGGATTGATTACTATGGACCTTCACGCACGGTAGTGGGGATTGAGCAAGAAGCGAACGAATTGGGGTATTCACTATTTCTATGCCTGGTAAACCATCCAACTGATGATCACGAACAGATTCTGGACACGTTGATTTCCCGTCGTGTCGATGGGATCATCTGGGCCATCCCCGAAGTGGGGGATAACCACGACTGGATTCAGACCAACCACCTTGATCAACTTCCCCCGATCGTTTTTTTAAGCATGGCAGCCCGCCCGGGAATCTCAGTGGTATCGGTCGATAATCGGAATGGTGCCAAACAGGCGGTACAGCATCTCTTGCAGAAGGGCAGACGTAAGATTGGTATTATCACCGGGCCAATGGCCTGGTGGGAGGCGCGCGAACGGTATGCCGGCTGGCAGGAAGCTTTGGGAGAAGCTGGTTTGGAAGCGTCCCTTTCCCAAGTGGTTAATAGTGATGACTGGTCAGCGATGAACGGCGAGCGAGGCATGCGCACTCTTCTTGCGCAGGCGCCAGAGGTCGACGCCGTCTTTGCGAGCAGCGATCAGATTGCACTGGGTGCCATGGGGATTGCGCATCAACTGGGCCGGCATGTACCGCAAGAGCTGGCCATTGTAGGCTTCGATAACACTCCGGAGGCGGCATTCTTCTGGCCCCCGTTAACAACCATCTACCAGCAACTGGTTGATGTTGGCCGTATCGCGGTAAAAAACCTGCACGAAATGATCCTAATCCGCCAGTCGCAAAACGAACCGCTGCCGCCCTCCTTCACGATGTTGAAACCGGAGTTGATTATCCGAGCCAGTTCTTCAATTTAAAACTCCGGAAACACTCTTCATGGTAATATCAGACTCTAAAGCAAAAAGGAGGTGCCTGGAAAAAAGGACAAAACGTTCCCAAAATTTCTTAATAAAACGTAGAACCAAAATGCGATTTAACCAAACCTTTCAAATAAGCTATAAGGAGGCTTAAATGTTCAAGAATGTCTCACGGATTGTTACCGTGATCGCCCTACTGACCCTCGTTCTGGCTGCCTGTGCCCCAGCGGCTACGGCCACCACGGCTCCGGCCGCCCCGGTCACACAGGCTCCGGTTGCCCCAGCCACATCTGCCCCGGCCACTGTTGCGGCCACAACTGCCCCAGTCGCTACCACAGGTGCAGCTCCGGCTGCAGCCGGTGGATGGTGCTCCAACGTTAAAATTGTCTTCTTCCCTGGCGGCCCGCAGGGCGGTGTCTTCGCCGTGAACGTCTATAATGGCGCAGTACAGGCCGCTGCCGATCTGGGCGCCAGTGTCAGTTATGAGTGGTCGAACTGGGATCCCCAGACCATGACCCAGCAATTCCAGGAAGCCGCTGCCACCAAACCGGACGGCATTGCTGTCATGGGTCACCCCGGCGATCAATCCTTTGATTCGCTCATCGACGCTGCTGAAGCCCAGGGCATCATCGTCACCAGCCAGAATACGCCCCTGCCGCTGGCCCAGGCAAAATATGCCGCCAACGGTTTTGGATATGTGGGTGCTGACCTTTACAATGCCGGTTTTTCACTCGGCACGGAAGCCATCAAGGAATCCGGCGTTAAATCGGGTGACCGGGCCATGGTCTGGGGTTTGAAATCACAACCCACCCGTGGCGAGCGCACGCAAGGCGCCATCGATGCCCTCACAAAAGCTGGCCTGACGGTTGACTACATCGAAATCGATTCTGCCACTAACGCCGATCCAACCCAGGGCACGGCCACTTTCACCGGCTATGTTTCTTCCCATCCGGATGTCAAGTTGATCGTCACCGATCATGGCGGACTGACCGCAACCGTAGGTACCTACATGAAGGCTGCTGGCAAGGCACCTGGAAGCATCTTCATGGCTGGCTTCGATATGTCTGCAGCGACTGTGGATGCCATCAATAGCGGCTACGAGAATCTGGTAATCGACCAGCAGGAATGGTTGCAGGGCTATCTCCCGATCCTGCAAATCTGCCTGACCAAGGTATATAACTTCTCGGGCTTGAACATCGACACCGGCGCAGGCTTTGTCAATAAGAGCAATGTCGCCATCATCGCCCCGCTGGCAGCGAAGAATATTCGCTAAAAGTATCCTGCTGATTTATAATGTGGCAGGTCCTTTAATAGTGTAAGTGTATGGGGTGCAGGAGACATCGTCCTGCACCCCAACTAGATTATAAAGAGGTAACTCATATGGATGACGTCCTCCAATTAAAGAATGTATCCAAGACCTTTGGGGAAGTATCGGCCCTCCACGATGTAAACTTCCATGTGGGAAAAAATGAGATTGTCGGCCTGCTGGGCGATAATGGCGCTGGGAAATCTACCTTGGTGAAGATTATTACTGGCTACTTCCGGCCGGATGCCGGCGGCGAGTTGTATTGGAAAGGCAAAAAACTCGAACATCTCTCCGTTCCTATGGCGCGCGACCTGGGGATCGAAGTTGTCTATCAGGAACGAGCGCTGGCGGACCAGCAAACTTTGTGGCGCAATATCTTCCTCGGGCGGGAAATCTCGAATGGTTGGGGACTGCTTGACATAAAGGGAATGCGAACAGAGACAAAAAAATTAATGTCGACAGTGATGGGGTTCACATCTTCAGCAGTATCCCCTGAATCGACTGTCGGCACTTTCTCAGGCGGCGAACGCCAGGGTGTGGCCATCACGCGCGCCCTTTATTTTGAAGCGGAGCTCATCATACTGGACGAACCCACGATGGGCCTATCGCTGTCCGAAACCAAAAAATGCCTGGATTTTGTCGCCGGCATCAAAGCTGCCGGCAAATCCTGCATCTTTATCGACCATAATATCTTCCATGTATATCCGGTGGTGGATCGCATCGTGGTGCTGGATCGCGGCACGATCGCCGGCCAGTACATGAAGAATGAATTGACACTGGATGAATTACTGGATCGCCTGTATCGTGTTGCCCAGACCGGCAATCTGGAACAAAACAACTCCCAACCCGGTGAGATGAAAAACGGAGAAAATAAATGAATGCCACTCTCGAAGCCAAGCCGCTTTCCCCGGTTGCAAAGGGGAATCCGTTTTCCAGATTCTTTCGCAGATGGGCGCTGCAGATTGCCCTGACCATTGTTGCCATCCTGATCTGGGGATTCTTTTTGTGGAGAGCCCCCACCACTTTTAAATCGTACAATATCTACAATTCATTGATGTTGACTACGCCCTTCTTTGCACTCATGGCAATTCCCCTGACCCTTGTGATCATCATCAAGGAAATTGACCTTTCCTTCCCGTCCGTGATGGCTTGGGGTGTGGCTGCCTACGAGCTTGTCTACACGCCAACCCATAATGTCTGGTTGGGATTCATCGCCTGCCTACTGGCTGGCCTGGTGGCTGGACTTTTAAATGGCATGATCATCGTCAAGCTGGGCATTCCCTCGCTCATCGCAACCATTGGGACCCAGTACCTCTGGCGCGGGGTGGTAATGATATCAACCAATGGCCAGGGCAGTGGCATGGTCGAGGTCAAGAACACGCTGCTTTACCCGTTATTGACCGGCCAACTCTTCCAGAAAATCCCGATGGAATTTATCTGGGTCCTTATCCTCGGTCTGATTGCCTGGTTCTTCCTTAACAAGCATAAATTTGGAGCGCACGTCTACCTTTCCGGGGATAACGCCGATAGCGCCCGCCTGATGGGCGTCAACGTAGACCGCACGAAAATAATCGCCTTTTGCCTGGTTGGATTGGTGGCTGCGTTTGCCGGCTTCATGGTGAGCGAATCGCTTTTGTTCTTCTGGCCCACCATGGGTGATGGTTATTTGCTCAATACACTGGCCTCGGTGTTCCTGGGGGGTACTTCGGTGTTCGGGGGCACCGGCACGATCTATGGCACCGTTATTGGCGCATTTGTAATAGCAATCATCCAACCGGGTATTGTTGCCTCCGGCTGGCTGGCATATTGGACGCAGCTTATTTACGGCTTCATTATCGTCGTATCGGTTGCCTTGCAGGCTGTTCTGCGAAGGCGCTTCATTTAGTTCTTATCCGGAAATTCAGAAGGAGTTCGCATTTTGAGTGCCTGCACTTAAAATGCGATTCTTCTTAAGGTTCGGATACCAATGCCACTATTTGCTTACGAGTTCAATCTTCCAATCCCCGGATACCTGTATCCTGGTACTATTCCCCGGCCAATAGAGATTTGTCCAATAGTCACCGCCCCGCAATACGGAAGGATTCACTCCCATCGTCACGATAATATGATCGGGCGTATAGTGGGCGAAATACTTATCGCGGTCGACCAGTGATCGACCCAGGGTGGGATCCAGTGCGACCCAACCTGCTGCTGGCAGGTAGACATCCGGCCAGGCATGCTCGATTTGAGCGAGGGCAGCTGTGTCCTTGTCCAGATACAATAATCCATCGAAATAACGAGCCGGAATGCCGCGCGCCCGGCTGAGCGCCACCAGCAAATCGGTGTATTCGGTGCAATCGGACCCCATCGGGCCGAGCGCTGCTTGCGCTCCCCAATTCGCTCCATTGTATGTATAAACCAGGGTATTGCCTATGTAATCATAAAATGCCCGCACCTGCTGGCAAAAAGTACTTTTCCCTTGCGAAAGTTCGCCTGCCAGAGCCACAATTTGCGGATTGGCGGATTCGATGTGCAATTCCGGCTGGATAAAATCGGTCAGAAGTCGCCCCTGGCAGACAGACAAGTTGTAAGCCAATTCGTTGACGGTGACCTGGTAATCGATCTTGACTGTCTGGGTTGTCCCGGCGGGTTGACCGGAAAAATCAAACTCGGCGTAATGGTTGCCATATTCGTCGGTAACCATCGAATAATCTGCGGGTGAAACCTGCATGGACTGTACCTTTTGATAAGGAGAAAAATCTCGAATTAATGCCACCCAAATATTCTGCTTTTCAGGCTGTCCCGGCCCTTCATTCACAATCGTCAATTGCTGATGCACAGCATATTCACGTTGGCTCAGAACAGTCACGGACTCTTCAGGAGTTGTCCCAGCAGGAATCGATGAATTCGCGCGTGGCTGGCAGCCTGGCAGGAAGAAGAGTAAAAAGATCAACCAAAAAACTCTTATGGAAGATGTTTTTATTAGGCCTCAATTCGACCCCATTGTATACCATAACGAACAGGTTTAAAGGCTTACTGGACTGAGTTCTTCAGTAGTGTTATCATCGTAGTGGCAGTTGCTAGGCAGACCGTCCTGCGGAAAATTCAGCAAGCTGGATGATAAAGAGATGAAATCCCGTGAAAGAGTCATGCAAGCCCTCAACCATCAAGAGCCCGATCGTGTCCCGATCGATCTGGGCGGGACGATCGTTACTTCGATCGTCAAGAAAACCTATATCGAACTGAAACAGTATCTTGGATTGCCACTCGAGCAGATCAAGATGCTAGATTACGTACAGCAGCTGCCCTATGTCGATGATGGATTAATGGAGCGCTTCGGGGTGGATTTTCGCATGGTACAGTTGCCAGCTGCCACGGCGGTTGGGGTGGATATTTTCGAAGAAGGCGATTATTTGGCTTTCATCGACCGTTGGGGCGCGAAATTGCATATGCCCAAAACAGGCGGCTTTTATTTCGATTGGGTCGATTTCCCGATCAAAGAAGCCACGATGTCTGCCCTGGACAATTACCACTGGCCAAGTCCTGATCCTACAGAAGTGAATGCACAGTTGGGCCGGCAAGCCAAGGCCCTGTATGAAACCAGCGATTATGCCCTGGTGGGCAGCGCGGTGATCGGCGGGGGCATCTTTGAGCAACCCGCCCGCGTGATGGGGCTGCAGAACTTTTTAATGGCTTTGATCACTGAACCGGCTTTTGCCGATCGTTTGATGGAGACCATCACCGATATCTATATTGAATCCTGCACCAGATACCTGGATCAAGTTGGCCCCTACATCCAGGTTTTCACCTTTTGGGATGACATGGCCGGGCAAAATGGCTGGCTGATCAATCCCGAAATATACCGCAAGCGTATCAAGCCCAAACAAAAACGCCTGGTGGAAGCGATCAAGAAAAAGACAGATGCCAAATTGTTCTATCACAGCTGTGGGGCCACGCGTGGGTTGATCCCGGACCTGATCGAAATTGGATTTGATATCCTGAATCCAGTACAGGTTTCGGCAAAGGATATGAATACCAAGGAACTGAAAGCCGAGTTTGGAAGGGATATCGTTTTTTGGGGAGGCGGCGTGGATACCCAGCATGTATTGCCATTCGGCAAACCGCAGGAAGTGGTTGACGAGGTGAAACGCCGCATTGATGACCTGGCACCCGGCGGCGGCTTTGTGTTTGCTGCGGTGCACAACATCCAGGCGCTGGTTCCGCCGGAGAATATTGTGGCAGCGTTTGATACTGCCATGGAATATGGAAAAAGTCACACTTAGCATCCATTGGAAAATTAAGGAAGAACCGCATTTTGGGTGCCTGCACTCAAAATGCGAACTCCTCCTATATTTCCGGATAGCTTCATTAATTAATCTGCCGAGGAATGATAACTAATGAATCATCGTGAACGAGTGTTGACTGCACTAAACCACCAGGAACCCGATCGTTGCCCCATGCAGGTCAGTTTCACCCCCGAGTTTGCCGCCCGGCTTGAAGCCGACCTGCGCCTGAAGGAACAGGGTTTGCACAACCCGCACGGGGGCGGAAACACCTACGAACTGGAACGGGCCCTGGACGAGGATATGCTGTTGACTTCGGTAGGCTGGGTCAATGGTTACTACCAGGATGGCTATCAAAATGTTGATAGCTACCAGGATGAATGGGGGGTGACCTGGAAGACTGTTGAATATGAGACGCCCTACGGCAAGGGCAAGTATACCGAGCCGTTCGGCCATCCGCTTTCGGAGGACAATCTGTTAGAGACATATCTTCCTCCTGATCCAAACCGTCCGGAGCTCTATAAGGAAGCCCAGCGCGTTTTGGCGGAATTCAAGGACGATTACTGGATCGTAGGCGTCACCCCGACCACCATTTTTGAATGCGCCTGGGCCTTGCGCGGCTATGAGCAATTAATGATGGATCTGGCCATGCAGCCGGAAAAAGCCAACCGCGTGCTGGATATCCCCTATTCCTATCACAAGGCGGTCACACAACGCCTGGTGAGTATGGGCGTGGATATGATCTGGCTGGGCGATGATATGGGCGGGCAGAAGGGAATGCTCATGTCTCCCCGGATGTGGCGTCAATTTTTCAAACCCCGCATGGCCGATTTGATTGCCTCGCTGCGCCTGATTAACCCACAGATCAAGATTGCCTACCATACTGATGGTGTGGTTTACCCGATCATCCCGGATTTGATCGAAATTGGATTGGATATCTTGAATCCGATCCAACCCATGGCGATGGACCCGGTCAGATTAAAAAATGAATTCGGAAGGGATTTGTGTTTTTGGGGATCGCTCGATATCCAGCAGACCCTACCCTTTGGCACACCCGAACAGGTCAAAGCAGAAGTGCGTACCCGCTTGCAGACCATCGGGAAGAGCGGGGGGCTTTTAATTGGCCCAACGCACAATCTACAACTGGATACCCCTCTCGAGAATTTCTGGGCGATGATCGAAACCATCCGGAAAACATCGTACAAGTCGCTTGCAAGCCTATGACCAAACGGGAAGTCATTTACACCGTATTGAAAGGGCAGACACCTGCGTATGTACCCTGGTCATGCGGGTTCACCAAGGAAGCCAAAGACAAATTAGAAGAGCATTTCAAACCGCTCGACCTCGAAGATGCGCTCCAGAATCACATCCTGAAGCTGGGCAGCGATATTGGCTTCTTTACCGACCTAGGGCAGGAGCATGTTCAGGATGTCTTTGGCGTTGTTTGGGATCGCAGCATCGATAAGGATATCGGTAACGTGACCGGTTGTGTCCTGCCTGAACCAACCCTGGGACACTATAGCTTCCCCGATCCGCTCGACCGCAGATTTTTTGCCGATATTCCTGCCCGTATTGAGCGATACGAGGAGCGCTTCCGGGTTTACCAGATCGGTTTTTCCCTGTATGAACGCGCCTGGACTTTGCGCGGCATGCAGAACCTGTTGATGGATTTTTATGATCATCCGGATTTTGTGCATAGCCTGCTGGAAGCGATTGCGGATTACAATATTGCCCAGATACGGGAAGCCCTGAAATATGATATCGATGCAGTGTATTTCGGGGATGATTGGGGCCAGCAGCATGGACTGCAGATGGGCCCCAAGCTGTGGCGCCAGTTCATTTATCCAGTGATTAAACGCATGTATGCGGTGGTGCATGCAGCAGGCAAATTTGTTTTCATTCACTCCTGCGGGGATGTGGACGAACTCTTCAATGATCTGATCGGGATCGGGCTAAATTGCTTCAATCCTTTCCAGCCCGAAGTGATGGATGTCGCCGCCTTGATGGAGAGCTATCGAGGGCGTCTGAGTTTCCACGGTGGTTTATCCACCCAACGGACACTGCCATTTGGTTCGGTGGCAGATGTAAGGAATGAAACGCAGCAATTATTGAAGTTGGGCGCCGCTGGCGGATACATATTTGCACCGGCGCATGATGTGGAAGGGGATGTATCCCTGGAGAATATGCTGGCTTTTATCGAACTAGTACAGAACCAACCCGGTTACCGGGAACATTGAGAGGAGAGACTCCATGACTATTTTGGATGACGTACGCAAGAGCGTGATCGAAGGGGATTTAAGCGCCACACAGGATCAAGTTAACCAGGCCTTGGCGGAAGCCATTCCGCCCGAAACAATCCTCAAGGATGGGTTGATTTCAGCGATGAGCGAGGTTGGCCGGATGTTCGAAAACGGGGATTTTTATGTTCCCGAGATGCTCATTTCGGCTCGGGCGATGAAGGGCGGCCTGGCGATCCTACGCCCTCTGCTGGCGTCAGCCAATATCAAGGCGATTGGAAAGGTCATCATTGGCACTGTCCAAGGTGATTTACATGATATCGGAAAAAATTTGGTCGGTATGATGCTGGAAGGCGCCGGTTTCGATGTGATCGATCTCGGCGTGGATGTTTCCCCTGAAAAATATGTCGCGGCGGTGCTGGAACATCACCCTGACCTGGTGTGCTGTTCAGCGCTGCTGACGACAACCATGCCGCGCATGAAGGATATCGTCCAGGCTTTGCGGGCTGCCAGCCTGCGGGAGGCGGTCAAGGTGATGATCGGCGGCGCGCCGGTGACGGAGCAATACGCTGTGGAGGCCGGCGCAGACATGTACGCTCCGGATGCCGCTTCGGCGGCCCAGCGCGCCAGGCAGTTGATACAAACCTGAGATACCGATGCGTGTTCTATTAACGAAGAACCCGGCTCCTTCAAGGAGCCGGGTTCATACCGTTGAGACGACGCCAATGATTGATCTGATCAAACAGATCCTGCAAAAGATCATTCAATTATTTTTTAGTTTATTCAATCCATATTCATTATTCGGGGACATTTGTAATTGTCACAACGGTGACTCCTTTTTCCATGTCATAAAATATTGACTGCAAATATTGACTCAATTTCTCTATTATGATAATATGACTTTAGGAAAGCGCTTGCGCAAGCGATTGCGCGAAAAAGAAAGCAATAATCTCCAAATTACACCTCCTGGTCATCTGTGATGTTTACATTTTGTGAGAATAAAAGGTGATAACCAAATGAAACGTGTCACCATGAATGATGTGGCGGTAAGAGCAGGTGTATCGATATCCACTGTTTCGCACGTCATTAATCAAACCCGTATCGTTGAAGAACCTACCAAACAGAAAGTCCTCGAATCAATTCAGGCTTTGAAATATCGCCCCAGCATTATTGCAAAAAGCCTGGCTTCTCAACACACCAGCTCGGCTGGGTTATTAATTTCGGATGTGGGGAATCCGTTTTATGATGAAGTCATTTCGGGGGTAGAAGATGTCGCTTTAGCGAATGGTTATTCAATATTCTTGTGCAATACCGGTTACGATTTAAATCGTGGCATGAAATATATCCATTCATTGGTTGACCGGTCGGTGGATGGCATCATCTTTATGTCCAGTAATATGAATTTTGATATGGTTAATGAAGTCCATGCTAATTCAATTCAATCTGTTGTAATGGATTGGGGCGGCACCGATGTCAGCAAGATAGCCTCGACCATCACTATTGATTTCAATACCGGTTTCCAGGAGGCAGTCGAGCACCTGGTTGAGCTTGGTCATAAGAGAATTGCCTTCGCAGGTGGACCAAGTCGTTTGTGGACGGTACGGATTCGCAAACAGGCTTTCCAAGACGCCATTGCTGATTGTCCAACTCCCCCGGAAGCGATCTTTCTGCCCGAAGAAAAGATAAGCAAAGAGGGTGGAAGGGTGGGCATAGAAGGGGGCTACAAGGCTTTTAAAGCACTTGCTCGCCTTAAACCAAGGCCAACAGCAGTCATTACCACCAATGATCAACTTGCTTTGGGAATCATGTGGGCTGCTCGTGACGCAGGTTATAAACTGCCGGAAGACTTATCCATTATCGGGCTGGATGACATCGATCTAGCATCCAGGGTTACGCCAACCCTGACGACGATTGCCTTACCCCGTTACGAGATTGGCAAGTTAGCGATGAATAGCTTGCTGAACCTGATCCGCAGCCCCGCACAGTTGAATAACAACCAGATTGTTACTGCGAGCTTGATCATACGCAAGTCGACAAGCAGAGTACTTGGAAAATGAAAGACAGACGAAGGCAGGCGCGCTACTGTATATTCTGGCTGTCTCCCGCTGACGATGTTATGTAAAAGATCTATTATAAAAATTCATACAATTTGATTCCTGGAATGGAGAAAAAATGTCTGTCCGCTTGACGATTCGAGGAGCTATGGTTTTCTCTCCTGATCGTTCTCAAGTGGACATCCGGTTCAAATCCAACCAAGATGGAATGAAGAATGCGAGAAAACCGGTTTATTCTAATTAAGTAAAAGGAGGTGCCTCGACTGAAAAACTTAAATATGAATATTAACGAAGGATCGAACCATTCCCTATAATCTGAAAAATTAAAAAGGAGAAAAGAAAATGAAGAAAACTAATTTAATAATATCCATTGTGGCCCTTGCGACCATGCTGCTTACGGCTTGCGGTGGCGCAGCAACCACCCAGGCCCCTGCTGCAGCAGCCACCCAGGCCCCCGCTGCAGCAGCCACCCAAGCCCCCGCTGCAGCAGCCACCCAGGCCCCTGCAGCAGCAGCCACCCAAGCCCCCGCTGCCAGCAGCGGCGCGAAGGTTAATCTGGTTTTCTGGTCGATGTGGAACAAGACCGAACCATCCGCGATTGCCTATACCCAAATTATCGCGAACTTTGAAGCCAAATATCCCAATATCACGATTTCACCAGTCTGGAATGGTCGTGAGAACCAAACCAAGGCCCGCACTGCGCTGGGTGGTGGAACCGTGATCGATCTCGTTGATCAGGATGCCAGCCAGATCGCCGGTGGCATGGAGCAGGAAGGTGTGTTGCTCCCGCTCGAGGATTTACTGAATTCGCCCGACCTGGATGAACCCGGTACGGCATTCAAGGATATCTTCAACCCTGGTGCGCTTGACATGTATATCAAGGACGGCCAACATTATTTGATCCCCTATGACGATAACCCGATCATGTTCTTCTACAACAAGGATGCCTTTACCAAGGCTGGCATTACTGCTCCGCCCGCTACTTGGGATGATTTCCTGGCCGACTGCGCGAAGATCAAGGCAACCGGGGTTGATCCAATCGCCCTCGAATCTGATTACTTTAATGAATGGTATTTCTCGTACCTGGTCGAACGCATCAAGGGCCCGGGCTTCCTGCTGAAATCCATCGAGGACAAGACCGGTGCGGCCTGGAACGATCCAGTCTATACCCAGGCTTTAGGTATGATCCAGGATCTGTGGACAAAGGGTTATATTCCTGACTCAGCCCATGGCAACATGTGGCCAGCCGGCGAGCAAAGCATGGGCATGGGAAAAACCGCCATGGAACTGGTTGGCAGTTGGGTACCCACCGAGCTGCTCCCGACCACGGGACCCAATTTCAACTGGGGCGCATTCAATTTCCCGGCTGTTGCTGGAGGGGTTGGTAAAAGCACCGATCTGCAGCAAG
>JBEKEB010000080.1:0-16092 GCA_050014055.1 Anaerolineales bacterium
CGCTTGCTGCGTTGACTCATCATGTTCTCCTCCGGCATTGCAAAAGCTTCTGCCGTAGAGTAACATTCTTTATGAGGCAACGATACTTTCAATAGTCACATTTAACTTGAGGCAATGCGCTCAGCTTGTCAAATCATGGCAGGGCGTGTATAATTCCGCCCGCTTCCGGCACAAGCCGGAAAGCCCGGCCTTTGCCGGAAAGTCCAGCCTAGCTGGAAATTTTATTCGCAGAGCGAAGGTAATCCCGGTCACGGCTGAAGCCGTTACTACGAATCCGGGGTGAGAGGCGCTCGAGGAAGGTAAAGATGGATAAAGTCGTTTTACAAGCCACACCGCGCACAGTTACAGGACGGCACGTGCGCGCCCTGCGCCGCAGTGGGCAACTCCCATGTGTCATTTACGGGCACAATGTGAAACCGGTCAGCATTTCGTTGGATGCCCGCGAGGCTGCGAAAGTGCTGGCCAAACTCAGCTCCTCCAGCCTGGTCACGGTTGACCTGGATGGCAAGGAATACCCGTCACTGGTGCGCGAAAAGCAAATGAATTACATTAAGCGCAACCTGATACACGTGGATTTCCAGGTCGTTTCGCTGACCGAGAAGATCCGCGCCAACGTGGGCATCGTTCTGACGGGCAACTCCGTGGCCGTCAAGGACTTCAACGCCATGCTGATCAATGGCTTGAATGAGCTCGAAGTGGAAGCATTCCCACAGGATCTGCCGGAACGCGTGGTGGTGGATATTGCCGCACTAGCCAAGATCGGGGATGCCATTCATGTGAAAGATATCGTGCTTTCGGACAAGGTAACCATCCTGAGTGCTGCAGATGAGATGGTCGTCCTGGCAACGGCTCCGGCCAAGGAAGAGGTCGAAGAGGTTGTTACACCAGAAGCTGTTGCAGTCGAAGAAGGAACCGAGCCCGAGGTAATCGAGAAGGGCAAGAAGGAAGAAGAAGAGGAAGCTGCCAAGTAACCCCTCCCGTTTCTTCAATAGACAGTGGCTGTCCCCAAAAGGACAGCCACTGTTTTTATTATCCTTATATCTGCCTTTCTATCTCGGGAATTCCCGCTGACACTATTTGGGAACATATATTGCAAAACCCAAATCCTGGTTGGTATAAATTGGAGTGTAGTTCGCCAGCACCGGAGTGGAAACAACATTTACCCAAACATTGTTTTCGTACCAGTCACGATCAAATTTGTTCTTGTTGTACGGTTTCAGCCATTTCGGTAACACTTCACTGATGATTAGAGAGAATTTTTTATTCGCGATATCCGCCGAGAACTTCTGGCTATATCCGGAATTTCTGGCCATTGCCATTTCCATTAACTCAATTTTGTCGTAGGGAACGTATATTTGCGGTGCTGTTACCATCTGGTAAACCAATAATTGCCTCTCATCGATGAATAGAGCCGGGTGGTCTGCCTGTGCATACTTGTTGATAAGCACATTGATCTGGCGAATGGCTGCCGCGCTCTGGTCAATTTTCGAAGAAGCAGTTGGGTCTGTGGGATGATAAGCAAATAATATGGAGACGGTCAGCAAACACACCATTACAGCATAATTCGTAATAATTGCCTTTTCCAAAGGAACCGTCTCATCCTGCGAGACAGCCCCCAGACCAAAAAAACAACCGCACATGAACAAAAGTAATAATAAAGAATCATAATTATGTAAATCGTAGCCGCCGCCAGCCCGTAAACTCACCAGAGTACTGCCAGCGAAAAACAGCACCAGGAGGCTTGCGATCGCCAGCCATCGCACCCAGTGCAGCCGGGTTTTATTTTTCCAGATCGTATACAACCCAACGGCTAACAGAGGCAAGCATATAAGAAGGATACCAGGAAGCAGGCCCACAAAACCATCGTTTGGCCACAACTTATACAAAAAATACGCATAATGCATGCGGGGATCCAAAAATGGGATCACATACCCGGTAATCTTTATGAAAACCAAATAGCTGCCAAAACTTGCCAGGCCACCTGTAACCAGATACACCAGCGGCCAACGCAAATACCGCCACAGATTTTTCCCAGTGAAAGTTTCCGTAAATATATACAACAGAATTGCCACACATGCCGGCATGATGAACCAATTTACCCGGCATAATCCCTCCCAGATTGATCCTATAAAGACAAGCACAAGTGTCAGGAAAGGTTTCTTTGGGTTATAAAACCAGGCGATTGCAAATACTCCCAGCAGGACATGGTAGTAAACCGGCCCTTGAAGTAGAAAGAACATTCCCCACAGAACCAGCAGCCACATCAGCCTACCATCAGATTTCCCGTTGCGCTGAGGAGAGAATGAAAATGCCTTTCTTACTATTACCAGGGATGTAACGAAGGCACCTAGCAGAAATAATAGGTCGATCCAAAAGCGCTCCATCCAGATCTGAGTCGAAGGGAGCAGCAATACCAGCCCATCCAGAATAGCCCTGCCAGGATCCAGCCAGGGCCAGGAAAGGTGTTGCCCTGATAGGAGCGGTGCATAGATCTGATAAGCATTAAATATTCTGCCGGATTCAGACCATGAGATGGTAAATGGAAAATTTATGATTCCCGGGATTAGAGAATATGTGTAAAACCCTAAACCAACCAATGCCAGTACAAAACATAGCACCATCCAGACAGGGCGGCGATTGGACATTATGATTCCTTATCCATTACGGTTCTTAATAAATTCAGGATAATTCTGGCGCTGGCTCCCCAAAGGATCTCGCCATCATATGGATGGTACCGGATTACCGGAAATGATCGGATTCCTCCCGGTGGTGTGGTGGGTTGCTCGTCCCAGTTTGAGCTGTCAGCCAGCCAGAGAAATGGGATGGTGAAGATGCGTCCTACCTCTCCTGGTTCCGGGCGGAATTGGTACGGCCACGGTATCACCCCAACGATGGGTGTCACCCGGTACTTGGTGATTGTTATGATGTCGTTCATCCGGCCCAATAGGCGCACATCTTCCGGCGCCAACCCGATCTCCTCGTTGGCTTCGCGTAACGCGGTCGCCTCGGGTGTGGCCTCATCCATTTCACAACCCCCGCCAGGAAAGGATACCTGGCCTTTATGGTGTTCCACTGTCTCGGTTCGCCGGGTAAAGACAAGCTGCCATTCGTTCTTCCACCAGGCCAACGGGACCAGCACGGCCGCGCATTTGAGCGTTACATGCTCATATAATTCGGAATAGCCATCCATGGATGCAATCACGCCAGACTGGTAATATTTCTTTAATTGCCCGGAAATTTGATACTCGGTTAAAGACAGGGATTTGGTCTGCATCTCACCCTTGTTGGATTTGCGGTATTCCTAAAGGAACCTGGCCAGCCAGAAGGCGGGTGTGTCCGGCTTGGAGCAAGAACCATGTATTACGCCGGCCGGCGCGGGAAATTGCGCTATTGGCAGAATTCTCGAAGATGCCGGCGGCTTCAACATTATGCACGGACGCCATCATCAAGGTGGCGCGCTGAAGAGCCGGGGGAATACTTCCCATCTGGACGCGAACCAGAGGATGTTCGAAAAGCCGCCTGAAAATGCCATCTCCTTTCCACAAGTCTTTCGACTGTATGATATTATACGCCAAGCCTTTGTTCAAAAATCATCTGTCCCTGGGAATCCCCATGATGGAAAGAAAGATTTGGTGCGTTGGGAACTTGGGTATTCGTGTCTTATGGGTAAATAACGGAAAGTGAAAAAACATGGAAACGGACTTCCACAAGCCTCGCTACGATGACGGTGGATTCGCATCACTGCCAAAGCAAATCAAAGAGAATCTGTCTGCCAGCCGCTATGATGCCGTAGTACTTTTCCTGATCGACGGGTTTGGTTGGCGTTTCTTCGAAAAATACCAGGAAACACCCTTCTTCCAACAAACCGCCCGTGCGGGAACCGTCACCAAGCTGATTTCGCAATTCCCCTCCACCACCGCTGCCCAACTCACCACCATCCACACGGGATTGGCGGTTGGCGAACATGGTGTCTTCGAGTGGTACTACTACGATCCTGTGCCAGATAATGTCATTGCCCCGCTGCTTTATTCCTTCGCCGGCACATCCCAACGGGATACTCTCAAACCGTTTGGCGTCAAACCCTCCAGTCTTTTCCCCGCCACCAATCTCTACCGCCTGCTAAAAAACCAGGGCGTTGCTTCCACCATTTTTCAGCATCGCGAATACACCCCTTCCACTTACTCAAATATGGTTTTCAAAGGTGCAAAAGCCATTGGTTACCGGACTCTACCAGAGGCCCTGGTCAATATGGCTGACAAATTGTCGGAAATAAAGCCACCGGCGTATCTTTTCTTTTACTTCGACAGGATTGATGCCATCAGCCACGAGTATGGCCCCGAATCGGCCCAGACAGCTGCCGAGATCCAGGTTTTCCTGGAGACGATGGATCACATTTTCCTGAAAGCACTGGCTGGCAGTCATAAAAAAATCCTCTTCCTGCTGACCGCTGACCATGGCCAGGTGGAGATCGATCCACAAACCACCATCTATCTCAACCGGGAACCGGCATTTGCAGGGATTGAAAAATTCCTGAAGACCAATTCAAAAGGCGAGCTCATCGTCCCAGCCGGCTCAGCCCGCGACTTTTTTTTGTACATCAAACCCGAAGCGCTGGACGAGGCCCAGGTTTTTCTTGCCTCCCGGTTGGATGGTCGGGCGGAGGTCCGAAAAGTCCCGGAACTGGTGCAGGCCGGCTACTTCGGCCCTGTGATTTCCCCCCGCTTCCAGTCGCGTGTAGGGAATTTGGTCATCCTGCCCTATCGTGGAGAATCGGTCTGGTGGTTCGAGAAAGATAAATTCGAGCAAAAGTTCCACGGCCATCATGGAGGATTAACCAAACAAGAGATGGAAATTCCACTAATAACGTGGGAAATGTGATGTAAAATGTATATATAACCTTGTCCCCGTCGCGTTACGGCGGGATCTATATAACCGAAAGGAGTTTTCCCATGTACCAAACCATTATTCTCGCTGGCAATGTAGGTCGTGACCCGGAAATGCGCTATACCCCCTCCGGCCAGGCTGTCACGTCCTTTTCTGTTGCCACCAATCGGCAGTATACCAACAACAATGGTGAAACCGTCAAGGAAACCATCTGGTTCCGCATTTCAGCCTGGGGTAAAACAGGCGAGATTTGCAATCAATACCTTAAGAAAGGCTCCAAAGTACTTGTGGAGGGCCGCTTGACCGCTGATCCTGCTACCGGTGGTCCACGCGTGTGGACAGCCCAGGATGGTTCATCCCGTGCATCTTTTGAGGTCTATGCCCAAACAGTACGTTTCCTGAGTTCACGCAGCGAAGCTGCCGAACCTGGTGTAGGCGGTGCAGCCGCACCCGCTACGGAGGAAGGCATGGCTCCAGCTGGAGACGAAGGTGATATCCCATTCTAGTTCATAATTCAGGTCATTCTTAAAGCATGACCTGTTAGCTTGAAAGAGAGACCGTCATGACGCTACCACCTCCAAAGCCTGCCACGAATATTCCCATCGAAATCCCGCCGGATTTGCAGCCTGCCTATGCCAACCTTGTCCGCATCTCCCATGCCCCGGCGGAATTTGTAATGGATTTTGCGCAGCTCCTGCCGGGTGACGCCAAAGCCATGGTTACCGCGCGCATCATAATGTCGCCGATCGCATTGAAACTATTTGTACAGGCTGTCAATGAGAACCTGTCCCGGTATGAAGCCACTTTTGGAAAGATAAATATTCCCAACCCTGGTTCTTCCCTGGCCGATTCGCTCTTCAAGCCACCCCACCCTCCGGAAACACCCCCGGATCCATCGAAAGAACCTGATAAATAGTGGAAGAGGACGCGGATATTTGCACCAAGCAAAAAACCTGCGTCCTCTTTCTTTCCTGGGTACCCTTATGCAAAAACTCGAAAATATCGCCGAACAAATTCGCCAGACTTTTGACGCCCTGACAGTGGCCCGTGACCAGGCCCTGACCCAGGCACGCGCCCTGACGCGTGCTTGCGCATTATCCATCCGCGCCGTTCACCGTGACGAAACGGAATTAATGCTGGCACACTTAAAAGAGGCCCGCCAAATTGCTGACGCTTTACGCACAGGCCTGGCTGATTATCCTGCCCTGTTTTATGCTGGTTATACGCAAGATTCCCTGAAAGAATTTGCTGAAGCTAGCATCTCCTGCGCACTCATCCGCCACGAGCCTCTCCCCACACCAGAAGAACTCGTTCTGCCTCCGCATACCTACCTGAATGGGCTGGCCGAGAGCGTCGGCGAGATGCGCCGCCGCTGCCTGGACATGCTCCGTCAGGATAATTCCGCCGAGGCCGAGCGCCTGCTCGGTCACATGGACGATATCTACTCCATCCTTGTGACCATGGATTATCCGGATGCCATCACCAATGGCCTGCGCCGCCAGACGGACATTATTCGCGCCATTATCGAGCGGACCCGCGGGGATGTCACCTTCAGCCTGCGCGGTGAAAAACTGGAGCGTTCTATTGCCCGTTTGAGTGAACACTTGCCCGGATCCGAAAACTTTCCGGATAAAACCCCGCTATCGTTACCTTCGGAACAGGATTAAGCAGACATGCCTCACAATGGACGACGTCATCGTTTGATCCTTTACACCGCTATGCTCGACCGTTGGTGGAAATTCATACTGGGTTTAGGCCTCGCGCTGGTAGGATTGGCGATAGGATTACGGATTCTGTCTGAGCTGCTGCCGCAATACCATTTCCTTTTGGAACCGGACTTGATTCTGTGGGCGGTCGCAGGAGCGGGCGGATTTGCTGTATTATTGTCCGTTATTGTATTCTCGTTAGCCAGATCGGCCTACGTCCAACCTTGTCCCACCCACCTCCGCTTGATTACACCTTTCCTGAGAGTGAATATTTCCTACCAGCTCATCATTCAGGCCTCTATCGTTGAAATGAAACACTTGTTTCCCATTAAATCATATCAAGGTTGGCGATTAAGACTCGCCCGTCAATTGGCCGGGAATACAACCATCGTGTTGGATTTGCGAGGCTGGCCAATCCCTTACGGGGTTCTGGCACTGTTCCTCTCCCCTTTTTTCTTTCCGGACAAAACACCCCTCCTGGCACTGCTTGTACCAAACTGGATGGAGCTCAGCATGGAATTGGATAATCTCCGGAGTGCCTGGATTAAATCCCAACATGCGCCAAACAGTGACACCCAATCCGTCTTGTTGGCCAGATTATCAGACTTTGGAAAATGAACATCTATTTTGCCTGTTCCATCACCGGCGGGCGGGAATTTGAACCGGTCTATCAGGCCATCATCGCAGCCTTGCTGGCAGATGGGCACACGATTCCCACCGCACACCTGGCCGATTCAGGAGTAATCGCGCTTGAGGCGATTGTCAGTCCGTCTGCAGTCTATGAACGGGACATCTCCTGGATCAACCAATGCGATACTCTCGTAGCCGAGGTCAGCACCCCTTCACACGGAGTCGGCTATGAGGTTGCCTACGCTTTAAATATCGGAAAACCGGTCCAGTGCATCTACCGGGCCGGCCGGCCAATTTCCAAGATGCTTTCAGGAAATTCGCATCCCTGCATTCAGGTGAATTCATACCAAAATCCGGACAATGCAATCGCAATCTTAAGGTCTTTTTTGTCAAAACACGCTCCATTGTGAATATCATCACGAATACTGTATGACTTTCCACCCTGTCTAACATCTGACATGTAGACTATTATTCGCCTTGGAGACGGGTAACAAAGATACCTCCATTTTAGTCATCACTGTCTCCTCCTTTGGCGAATGCCTCCGCAGGGTAGCTCCACTCTGCGGAGGCTGCGTTTAACGAGGCCTCGGCAATTCCTGTGGTGAAGGGAAGGATGACCAACAAAAAACGCACCGGCAGAGCCCGTGCGTCTGGTCAGAGGCTATTTTGTCCTCTACGCGATTGTCTTTTGCGTGAGAGGCAGGACCACCGTAAATGTCGATCCTTTCCCCAGCAGTGACTCAACCCAAATTCGCCCCTGATGGCTATCTACAATGGATTTAACAATGGCCAACCCCAAACCGGAGCCCCCCACGCCTTTGGGTACATTGCTGGCGCGATAGAATTTTTCAAAAATGTGCGGTTGATCTGCCGGCGGGATACCCGGACCGTTATCGGATATTCGAAAGATAACCTGCTCATCTTGTACCTCCATTTGGATGGTAATCTCACCACCCTCGGGCGTATATTTAATTGCGTTTCCAACCAGGTTATCCAGCACCTGCCGCAAGCGGATTGGGTTTCCACGAATGGGGGGAATATCCATTGGCAGATCCAGGTGTATGTTCAGGTGTTTTTCCGAAATCTGTCCACCCACGGTCTCGAGAGAGTAGCGCAAAATACCTTCCAGGGGCACAATTTCGTTCTGACTATCAAAGCCTGCTTCGATTCGGCCAAGCTCCAGTAAATCGTTAACGAGAGCGGTAATACTCTCCACACTGACTTGGACCCGGTGGATGAATTCGCGCTGCTGGTCGTTTACCTGCCCTACCCTGTCCAAAAGATCCACGTAACCCAGGATTGCAGTCAAAGGAGAGCGTAGATCGTGCGAGACGGTATTTACAAACTCATTTTTTAGACGGTCTACCTGCTTCAGGTAGGTTATATCCTGCATCGTGACCGCTCTTCCAATGCCGGAGATGGTTGTATATTGTGCAGATAGAACCCGCCCATCGTCAAAGGCAATTTCCTGGTGCGGTACTCGGTTATCCACGCCTTTGCTTAAGAGGGCTTTCAAATCGGGGTGAGGCAGTACATCTGTGACCGACTTTCCATTCACATTGTCATCCTGCCAAAGGCCAAACGTCCTGCGTGCAGCAGCATTGATCAAAAGGATTTTAAGCCTATCGTCTAATATGATGACCCCATCTTCGATGTGTTCAAGTATCGTATCGAATTTCTGCAATTCGTCCACACGCTTCTGGAGTGAAGCGGTTGTGAGCTTGACCTCCCTCCGCGTCCAGTCGCCAATGCGATTGGCACGTTTAATACTATTTTCCACCGTGTTCTTGATGTCATCTATCCGCAATGGTGCAAAGAGACAATCACTCACCCCGATATGGATGGCTCTTTTAATCGCCTCCACAGAAGGCTCTTCAAAAAATAGCAAGACCGGCAAGGTGGGAAAACGATCAAGCATAGATGCGGCAATATCCAATTCGTCTGACCTGCCAAAATTTTGGCTGAGGATTACCAGGCCAGGCGAAGATTCCTGCAAAGCTTTATCAAGACCAGGGCGGTCTCGAGCCACAGCCGTTTGAAAAGAACCAGCAGCTATCGCCCGCTCAAATAATTGCAGGATTTGCTCGTCATCAATAGCCAACAGGATCAATTCAGGCAATGCCATGGTTTCAACCATTTACTCTTGAAGGGTAGCCATTCGAAAGAGGCGGCCGGGTGGGAATGGATAATTCTCGCGCCCATTTCAATGACAACTTTACAGTTTTCAAAGCTTTCCCTATAACAGAATGCACCTTTCCTATTTTACCAGCAAGCATTAAATTGATGGGGCAAGTGACTGTTTGCATTTCCTGTTGCAATTCCTGGAATTGTTCTTTCCCTTTCTTCTCACCAGCCTGTGCAATTATGGCGCTATCTTGCAGGATGACGGACAAATGCGTGTTGGCAAGCCAAACCGAGGTCTAATCTGCCAGCGCCACCAACCGCGATTGCACCATTCCTTTAATAACACTACCGGATATCCGTTCATGTAACTCTATCATAGCACATATGTCCAGATTACGTGAATGGGCCTGCAAATATTGTAACACTTTTATCCCTGTTCTCTTGTCGTTTCGTGTAAAATGTCACTGGTACAATCTGGCTCGTTTGGTTTCACCGTGTTGAGGTAAGAAATTGTGGGTATTCCCCATATCTTCCTCTTCACCGCAGGAATTACCATCGACACAGAATCCTGTTAAGGAGCATGGATGAATACCTATTTATGGTGGCGCGACGCGGTCATTTATCAGATTTATCCCCGCAGTTTCGCTGACAGTAACGGGGATGGAATAGGCGACCTGCCCGGAATTATCTCCCGCCTCGATTACCTGGCCGATCTAGGTATAGAAGCCCTCTGGCTCTCCCCCATCTATCCCAGCCCCGACAAGGATTTTGGCTATGATGTGAGCGATTACTGCAATATTGAACCGCGTTATGGCACCCTAGCCGACTTCGACCGGCTGGTGGCAGAGGCCCATTCCCGCGGCCTCCGTTTGATCATGGACATGGTTATGAACCACACTTCTGACCAGCATGCCTGGTTCCAGGAATCCCGCTCCAGCCGGAAGAGTCCAAAACGCGATTGGTACATTTGGAAAGATCGACCCAACAATTGGCAGGCCTCTTTTGGTGGGAAAGCTTGGGAATATGACCAGCCCACCGGCCAGTATTACCTGCACCTGTTCACCAAAGAACAGCCGGATGTGAACTGGCGGAACCCGGCCGTCCGCCAGGCACAGCTGGAGGCTTTCCGATTCTGGATGGAACGCGGTGTGGATGGCTTCCGCCTGGACGTGTTCAATGCCTATTTCAAACATCCAGACTTTCCCAACAACCCGCTCAAATTCGGTTTGCGCGGCTTTGACCGCCAGAAGCATATTTACGATATTGACCAGCCTGAAATGCTGCCTCTGCTGAACGAATTGCGTGCCCTGCTTGATTCCTATCCGGAACGGTATTCGGTTGGCGAGACCTACCTGGTCACTCCCCAAAAGACTGTCTCCTATTGCGGACCAGACAAGTTGCACGCCGCCTTCAGTTTTGATTTCACGTCCAATGAATTATCATTTCCCTGGAACCCGGACTGGATCATGGGGCAGATCGCCCGGCGTGAACAGATCTTCAATGCAGCTGGTATCTGGCCGGCAACCGTGATGAGCAATCATGACCTGCCGCGCGCCGCCAGCCGGTACACCAAAGGAGAGGGGGATGCCCAGGCCAGGATTGCCATGGCATTGCTGCTGACCCTGCGCGGTACGCCTTTCATGTACTACGGCGAAGAGATTGGCATGCGTAACATTGCCCTGCGCCGCAGCGAGATCCTCGATCCGCCTGGCCAGAAGTATTGGCCGATATACAAAGGCCGCGATGGTTGCCGCTCCCCGATGCAATGGGATAATGGTAAGAATGCCGGCTTTTCGGCGGCCAAACCCTGGTTGCCGGTGCATCCGGATTACCTCCAGCGCAATGTTGCCGCCCAAGCAGCCGATCCGGGGTCGCTCTTCCATTTCACCAAAAAGTTGCTCGGCCTGCGAAAAGCCTATCCGGCCCTGCAGCGCGGTGACTACATTTCCTTGGAGACCCCGCCCGGAACTTTGGCATACCTGCGTACAACGACTGAACAATCCGCGCTGGTGGCGATCAATTTCAAAGGCCGCCTGGCTAACTTTGTGCTTCCACAAGGGCAATGGCACATGCTGTTTTCAAGCAACAAGGATAAAACCGACGCGGCGAACGCTCTCACTCCTTACGAGGTGCGCCTGCTCATTCATGAATAATGGCAAATTCTTGTAAAAAGGCCATCATTATGAAGAAGACATTATTAATTATTCTCCTGATCGTTTTCAATCTCCTGGCGATAAGTGCATTCATCATCTGGTATTGCAACCGTGCCTACCCCATAATCGGGCATGACTACCGGTTATTCATGCCCTACTTGGTCGATTCCTATCTTCATCAAAAAATCAACGGGCTTACCATTCAATGGTATACGCCCAGCTTTGCCGGGGGCAGACCGGTATATTCCAATCCAGAGGATCTTCAATTTTCCCTGCCCCAGTTCTTGATGTGGGTTGTCAACCCATGGACCGCCATCCTGGCTTCTCTTCTGATCTTTATTGTGATCGGATTCGTTGCCACTTATTATTTCTTAAAAAGACTTTTAGGATTGGGACCCCTGGCAAGCATTCTGGGAGCTGTATTTTTTATTGCAAATGGTTTCTATTTTGAGCATGCTGCAGTCGGTCATATAACTTATCAGGCTTTTCCCTTGTTTGCAGTGATCGTGGTGATCTTTACCCATCCGCGCCTACCCACCTGGCTGGGAGGAGTTTTCCTTTCTATCGTGATTACTATTCTCGTCTATTCCGGAATTCAGAACATCGCCTTCTTTCCCTTGATTAGTATCATCTTTTTCCCTCTGCTGTATTTGATCAAGCCATCTTTGTTGAACTGGAAAAAAATATTTTCGACCGTTCTCTTGGGCGGAATTTTGGCCGCATTGCTATGTGGTTCGAAGATTTTCGCCATTTATTCTTTTATGCGATTTTTCCCCAGATTGACCCAGGATAATTACACAACCAATCTATGGACCGGCGTAGTCGGCATGATCCATCAATTGCTTGGAACCATGACCCTGGCGCCTTTTTATCAGATGCTTAACGGACAACAAAGTATTGGCTTCATCGAAGATCTGATCAAAAGCACGGGAAGTGGGTATGGATATTGGGAACTGGATGCGAGTTTGTCCCCGGCCCTGCTTATTCTTCTGGCAGGCGGGGCGTTTGTTTTTTTGCTGAACAAACCGGACCTAAAAGCACCGGTCAATAAAAAGCGTTTGATCTCAATAGTTTGTCTTATCCTTGCCATCTGGTTGGTAATCGAATTTACCCTGGCGAAAGGGATCATTTACCCTCTCATTCAGAACCTGCCGCCGCTCTCATCGTTGCGAGGGAATGTTCGCTATGTCTGTGCTTTCATTTTCCCCTTGGCGGTTATCGGGGCAGTTATCTTCGATAATTGGACAAAGAGCTGGAAATCGAAAACAAGGGCTTTGATTGTTTTTATTTTACTGGATGGCATTGCCTTGGGTTCCTTGCTGGCGTTTCGCTCGATTCCAACCCAGAATCTGATGTTCGTTTGCGATTACCGCCCCATTTTGAATACCTATGACAGGATCCGGTATGATGGGGAAACCTTTCCGATCAAATATGTGATCCCGGATGCCGATCCTTGGTCGGTCTTCGAGGAAAATGCGACGAATTTGATCGATCCGTACAATGTGCTATTTAATCCACTCAAAGGCGGATATGCCCCTGCGCTGCATGCCGGGTCGGTATACGACATCGATGATGGTTACTACAATATCATCGACCCGACCGGGTATCTTTTCCCTGAATCCAATGATTCATCCATGTTCGAACGGATCCCGGTCACTGAGAAAGCTCAATTCCTCGATTTTATAAATCGTCGCCAGCCAAACTGGAAATTACCGAGGAGAGAGCAGGTTCTTATCTGGACAGCTTTAATCACCCTCGTAGCCGAAACCTGTATTTTATTGGCCTATCCGACCAAAAAATGGCTCCGATTTCCAAAACATCGTACCATAGTTTAGCGAAGGCCTTTCTTACTTTCTTACCAGATTGCCTTCATAGCTGATTACCCTTATACTACCCATATATGGACAATCTTGTCTATATCCCAGGAGACGAACCTGAAAAACCTTCCCCGCTGGCCCGCTACCTGCCGGCCATCCCGGAGGGCGTCGCGACGGCTTTCCTGGCAGGGCATTCTGGATCCATCGGATTGGAGCGGGGTGCCTGGGTGTTGGATCCATTGGGCGCATCGCCTCAATTGGCCATCGAAATAGCCGCGCATGGCTTCCGTTCCCTGGTAGCAGTCAACAATCCAATCACACACTTCCTGCTCGAGCTGGCTGCCAATCCGCCTTCCCAGGTGGACCTTCGCGCGGCATTGTCTGAATTGGCAGCCGTCCGCAAAGGGGACGAACGCCTGGAAACTCATCTTCAATCACTCTACCTGACCCAATGCACCAAATGCCAGCAGCAAATCCCGGCGGAAGCATTCGTCTGGGAACGCGCCAGCGGGGCGCTGGTGGCTAGAATTTACCATTGTCCTTGTGGGGATAGCGGAGAATATCCTGCCGACCCGGCTGATCAGGCGCGCGCCGCCAGCCTGGCCGCCCTGGACGGTCTGCACCGTGCCCGTCTGCTGGAACGCGTGGCTGCACCAGACGATCCTGATCGCCTCCACGCCCAGGAAGCCCTGGATTGTTACCTGCCGCGCGCCGCCTATGCTCTCATCAGCATCATTAATAAGGTGGACGGCCTTTCGCTTAGTCCCTACCGCCGGCAGCTCCTCCTTGCTCTGTTGCTGAGCGCCTGTGACGAAGCCAGTGCCCTCTGGCCTCATCCGGGCGAACGCCCGCGCCCCAAACAACTGGCCCTGCCGCCCCGGTTCCTGGAGAAGAATATCTGGTTGGCACTGGAGCAGGGTTTGGAGCTTTGGTCAGGGAATGGGAAACCCATCGAAGTGGTGAACTGGCCGGCGATTCCGGGAGAAACCGGCGGCCTTTGTCTGTTCGAAGGCCCGATGCGTACCCTGGCACCGCTCCTGAAGGACCTGTCCATCGCCGCGGTGGTAACTGCGATGCCACGTCCCAACCCGGCTTTCTGGACTCTTTCGGCGCTGTGGGCTGGTTGGCTGTGGGGTCAGGCTGCCGCCGCTCCGTTCAAGGCGGTATTGCGCCACCGCCGTTATGATTGGAACTGGCATGCCGCAGCCTTGTACTCTGCCCTGAAAAACATCTCCGACCGGCTGCCACTGAATACGCCTCTTTTCGCAATCATCCCCGAACTGGAACCGGCCTTCCTATCGGCCGCCTTGCTGGCAGCCGCCGGAGCAGGGTTGGAGTTGAGCGGACTGGCGCTGCGCACCCGCCACGACCCGGCCCAGGTGCTCTGGCACCGACGCGCCTTTGCCATCGAAGATAGGGAACCGGCTGAGATTGACCCGGAAGTGGTCCATCAAGCACTGCTGCAGGCCCTGCAGGAACGGGGAGAACCGGTTCCGTACCTGTTCTTACATGCCGCCTGCCTGGCTGCTATGGCCAGCGATCACTCCCTGCGCTGGCGGTCGGAGGCGCTTACACAAATTCAGGCGCCTATCCAGGCGGCTTTGGCTCAACCGGAATTTATTCATCTCGCTGAGAGTCAGAACCCTGAAAGCGGTCTTTGGACGCCGGCGAAATGGGATCAAGAAGGCGAACCCTTACCTGACCGGGTGGAAATTGCCGCAGTACATTTCCTGCAGAAGCATGCCGCCTGTACACTCCGTGACCTGGAGAATGCCCTGAACACCGGGTTTCCCGGCCTACTGACTCCTTCGCTTGGAATGCTGCGCGCGGTGCTAGCATCCTACGCCATCGAGACAGACGGACACTGGAATCTGCGCCCGGAAGATTCCCCGGCCTCCCGCCTCGCCGACCTCGAAAGCGCAGCCCAGAGCCTGGCTGCCCTGGGCTCCCGTCTGGGTTATACCCTCCTGCGGGATGATAAAAACCCGTGGCTCTTACATTGGTTGGAAAACGGCCTCACACTCTTTAAATTTCATCTTTTGGCTTCAGCAGTGGTGGAACGCCTCTTGCGTCAGGATCCAACCCCGCCGGTGCCCACCTTTCTGATTCTTCCCGGTGGGCGCGCCGGACTGCTGGCCTACAAATTGGAGCGCGACCCGGACTTGCGATCCATTGCCGGGCACTGGCGCATCCTCAAATTCCGCCACCTGCGCCAACTGGCCGGCATGAGCGGGCTCACGCGTGCCCATTTCGACCATGAATTCTCCGCCGACCCGATCGAACCGCCCGAACAGATGAAATTGTTTTAGGGTTGAGATTTGGTAATCGGTATGGGGTATTCGTAATTCAATATTCGAAATCTGGTATTCGGCATTTGTTACCACGATCTGCTCTAATTTAGTTCCGCGAATCGCGTTTGACGACCTACGAATTACAAATTACGTTTTTCCTTTCCCCTCCCTTTTCCGCTTATAATTGACTCATCATGGCAAACAACACGCTCAACCGTATTGGAGCTGCTTCAAAATATCTCGTGGTCGTTGCAGCTGTATTGGTTTTAACCGGCTGGTTGGTGAATACGCCACCAGGGCTACTTGGCAAGCTGGATGCCATCGCCTATGCAGTCTGTCATCGCATCGCCGAGCGCTCGTTCCATATTGGGAGCGTACAATTACCCTTGTGCGCACGCTGCACCGGCATGTACTTGGGCGCAGTAACCGGGCTGGTATTTCAATCCATCCGTGGCGGAAAGCGTAGCAAGGCGCCGGGCTGGGGCAT
>JBEKEB010000081.1:0-16085 GCA_050014055.1 Anaerolineales bacterium
CCTCCCAATCCGTGAAAATGGCCTCGCCGGTCTCGCGCGGAATTCCCTTTGTCACGGAACCTTGAATGAATTTTTGGCGGTGCTTCTCGATCTCTTCCTTTTTCTTTTTCGAGATGGCCTTACGCAGGTCATCCGCCTCCGACGGCGTGTACCCGGCCAGCTCGACGGCCGCGCGCATGATCTGTTCCTGGTAGAGCGGGATGCCGTAGGTGTCCTGGAAGATCGGCTGCATGGCCGGGTGGCGGTATTCCACCGGCGAATCGCCGTGCATGCGGCTGATGTAATCCGGGATGAATTCCATCGGGCCCGGGCGGAAGAGCGCCACCATGGCGATAATGTTGTCGAGAGACTGGGGTTTCATCTGCACCAGCCACTTGGTCATGCCCGAGCCTTCCAATTGGAAGACGCCCATGGTATTGCCATCGCCCAGGAATTTGTACGTCTCAGGGTCATCCGTCGGGATGTTCCCCAGGCTATATTTCAAGCCGTGGCGCTGCTCGATCAGGTCACACGCACGCGCCATGGTTGTCAGGGTCGCCAGGCCCAGGAAATCCACCTTGAGCATCTTAAGCTTTTCGAGAATACCCATCTCGAATTGGGTGACCGTCTTGATGGGGGTCTCTTCGGAATTACTGGTGGGACGGTGCAGCGGCAGGTATTCTATCAGCGCCCGGTCCGAGATGACCACACCGGCGGCATGCGTCCCGGCATTGCGGACCACGCCTTCCATCCTGGCGGCGGTGTCGATCAACTCGCGCAGGTGGTCTGCAGACTGGTAAGCCTCCTTCAGGTCCGGCAGGCCTTCGAAACCTCCGGCAATGATGTCCCGCAGCGGGACGGCTTTGGAGGGGATGTTGGGCACGATCTTGGCCACCCGGTCCACTTCGGGCAGCGGGATATCCATCACCCGCCCCACATCCCGCAGGGCCGCACGCGCCCCGAGCGTGCCGAAAGTGATGATCTGGGCGACCTTGTCGCTTCCGTATTTCTTGACGGTATATTCGAGCACCTCGGCCCGGCAATCGTCGCGGAAATCCAGGTCGATATCCGGCATCGAGATGCGTCCCGGGTTGAGGAAACGCTCGAACAGTAACTCATGCCGGATTGGGTCGACCATGGTGATGTCCAGCGTGTAAGCAACGATCGAACCGTTCCCCGAGCCGCGCGCGTTGTACCAGATGTCCTGCTGGCGGGCATAGCGGCACAGGTCCCAGACGATCAGGAAGTAGGCATCGAAGCCCATTTTGTGGATGACACCTAGTTCATAGTCGAGCCTGGTCTGAACCGCCTCGCTGCCAGCGTTCTCGCCGTAGCGGCGTTTGGCTCCATCCTCGCACAGGCTACGCAGGTAGGTCTCGCCAGTCTGTCCTTCCGGCACTTCAAAGAGGGGCAGACGGTAGTCCTTGACATCCAGATTCACGTTGCAGCGGTCAGCGATAAGAAGGGTGTTCGAAAGTGACTCGGGCACCTCACTAAACAGGCTCTGCATCTCCTGTGGGGAGCGCAGGTAGTAGGATGGATCGGACATGCGCATGCGGTCAGGATCGCTTAGCAGCGCCCCGGTCTGGATGGCAAGCAGGATATCCTGGTATTTGGCGTCTTCAGGGTTGATGTAATGGGCGTCGTTGGTGGCCACAAAGTGGCCCTGGTAATGCGGACCCAGCTCCATCAGGGTGCGGTTGACCATCTCCAGATCGGGCACATCGTGCTGCTGGAGCTCCAGAAAGAAGTTTTCCCAGCCAAAGAGATCGTAGTACCAGTCCAGGCTGCGGCGGGCAGCCTCCACTTGTCCCTGGCGGATCAAGCGCGGCACCTCGGCTGACATGCAGCCGGAGGTGCAGATAAGACCTTCGGTGTGTTTGGATAGGAAATCCTTGTCGATGCGGGGATAATAATAGAAGCCTTCCAACTGGGCGGTCGAAGCGATCTGGAGCAGGTTCTTGTAACCGGTCTCGTTTTGGGCTAGCAACAACAGGTGGGAGGAGCGCCGGTCCTCCTTGGCGTCATGCTCTTTCATCGTGCGGGCGGAAAGGTAGGCTTCCAGCCCGATGATGGGTTTGATGCCGGCCTCTTTGGCGGCGTGGTAGAACTCGATCACCCCGAACATGGTGCCATGATCAGTGATGGCCATGGCGGGCATATCCATTTCCTTTGCGCGTTTGACCAGCTTCTTGATATTCGAGAAGCCATCCAGCAGAGAGTATTCGGTGTGGACATGCAGGTGGGCAAAGGTCATTTCGGTTTGAGTCCGATAACAGTAAGAATGCCTACGGAAATTATAGCACGCATGGTTGGCTTAAAAATCGTTTAGTTGGGAATTGGGTATCCGAACAAAATAAAAAAAGACTAAACACAAAGGTCACTAAGGCACACAAAGTAACACGGTGAAAGCATTTTTTCCTTGTTGCCCCTTCGTGACCTTTATGGTAAAAAGTTGCTTCTCCCCTTAATACGATGCTAAATCCCGGGTTTATAATAGACATAGAATTTCAAACAGGAGAATCGCCATGTTGCGCATCTACAATACCCTCACCCGTAAAAAAGAAGAATTCCAAACACTCGAACCGGACGAGGTCAAGATGTACGTGTGCGGCCCGACTGTTTATTCGGATGCGCACATCGGGCATGCCATGTCGGCGATCGTTTTCGATGTAGTGCGGCGCTACCTGGAATACCGCGGCTATTATGTACGCTACGTGATGAATTTCACGGACGTCGATGACAAGATCATCGCCCGCGCCACCCAGAAGGGTGTGGATCCGCAGGTGCTGGCCGAGAGTTACATCCAGGCCTATCGCAAACACCTGGAAGACCTTAACGTGCTGCCGGCCACTTCCAACCCGCGCGCCACCCAGACCATGGACAAGATCGAGGCCATGATTCAGGGCCTGATCGACAAAGGCTTCGCCTACCCGGCCAAGAACGGGGACGTCTACTTCCGTGTCACCAAGGACCCCGAGTACGGCAAGCTCTCCGGGCGCAAGATAGAAGACATGCAGGCCGGCAGCCGCATTGAGATCGAGGAAGAAAAAGAGCATCCGATGGACTTCGCCATCTGGAAAGCCGCCAAACCGGGCGAACCCGCCTGGGACTCCCTCTGGGGCAAAGGCCGGCCCGGCTGGCACATCGAGTGCTCGGCCATGAACCTGGCCATCTTGGGCGAACAGATCGACATACACGGCGGCGGCAACGACCTGGTCTTCCCGCACCATGAGAACGAGATTGCCCAGAGTGAATCCTTCACTGGCAAACAGTTCGCCCGTTACTGGATGCACAATGGCATGCTGCAACTGCAGGGCGAGAAGATGTCCAAATCGATTGGCAACCTCGTGACGATCGACGATTTTCTGTCGCGGCACGAGGCGGACGCTCTGCGGATGATGGTGCTGAACGGTTCCTACCGCGCCCCGCTGTCCTATTCGGACGACATCATGGACGCGGCCGAACGCGGCCTGGACCGCCTGCGCTCCGCCTTGAAGCCTGCCCCGGTAGCCGCCCCGGGTGCCCCCGCAGAGGCGCTGGCGGTGCTGGACCAGCAGACCGGGACTACCCGGCAGACCTTCATTGAAGCCATGGATGATGATTTCAATTCCTCCGGCGGGCTGGCGGCACTATTCGAACTGGTGCGGGCAGTCAACACTGCCCGGAGCGTCGGCGCAACAGAGGCCCAACTTAAACCGGCTCAAGAGACCCTGCATACGCTGACAGGGGTATTGGGCCTGCGCCTGGAGGAAAAGAAATCTTCCGGCGGGGATGCGGATGCATTCATCGCCCTGCTGGTGGAGGTGCGCGCGGAAGCGCGCAAGCAGAAGAATTGGGCGCTCGGGGATTTGATCCGTGACCGGCTGAAGGAGCTGGGAGTGATGATCGAGGATGGCAAGGATGGAACCAGCTGGCATTGGGCATAAGAATACAAGTCCCCGGCACTTAGGAAGTGCCGGGGACTTGTTTGGTGCCCGAACGATTTCCGATGAACGGCATTTTCCCAATGGGAATTTAGGAAAATTCGCAACGGCTTATATCCAGCGGCGAACTTTTTCTTTATAGCCTAGGTAACCCTGGCCAAATTTCTGTTCGAGCATCGCTTCTTCTATTAGGATGAAACGGCGCTTGATCAAGATCATAAAAACAACTATCACCAGGAACGGGGATAGCGTTCCGAATAAAATGGCCGCGCCAAACAGGATCAGTCCGAAGCCCAAATACATCGGGTTGCGGCTGATCCGGAAGACACCGCCTGTCACCAGCGCCTGCGACTCATCATACGGTGTGACGGTCGTCCCGGCCTGGTGGAACAGCTGGTCGGCTGCCAGTTCTAATGCGAACCCGGCCATGACAAATAGTATCCCGAGCAAGTTCCATGGGGCCGGAATAATTTTCATAAGCGGCAGCAAAAAATGCAGGAGGAGAATTGCCAGCAGTGCATTCAAAAAATAGCCGGGTGGTACCATTTTCGGTTTAGTCATCGGATGTATGGCTCCTTGCTGTTCTCAGGTTTCCTCTCCCGGCAAGTGCTGGCGGGGCATTTGGGCAGACTTGGGCAGATAGGTATATTCCATGGCGCCGTAGGCACACGCCCGCACACATTTCTTGCAGCCGGTGCAGGCCTGCGCGTCTTTGATATGCACGTGCGGATGTCTGGTCCGATCCAGTTTCACCAAAACAGCTTCCGGGCAGACTGCCACACATTCCCAGCAGCCTTTTCAGTGGCGAGGGGCGATATGGATGAACTTCGTTTCACGCAGATGGAAAAAATGGAACATATTCATCATTTATCCTGAACAAAGTATACAGAGCGGTTGTGAACTGGATATGAAGACAAGAAGAAGGACCTGTGCAGGCCAACGCGCTGCTCGCGTTGACAGTCCCCCTCCCAGACGGTACAATGAAAACACACCCGGAAATGGAGAAAAAAATGGCAAAAGAATTCAAAGAATTTATCATGCGCGGCAATGTCATGGACCTGGCAGTGGCGGTCATCATCGGCGGAGTCTTTGGCAAGATCGTTTCCTCCCTGGTCAGCGACATCATCATGCCCCTGATCGGCCTGATCTTCGGCGGGATCGATTTCAACGGCCTGGCCTTCACCGTGGGAAGCGCCAAGGTCACCTATGGCAATTTCATCAATAATGTGATCGACTTCCTGATTATTGCCCTGGTTATTTTCCTGATGGTCAAAGCGGTCGACAGCCTGAAAAGGAAGCCCGAGCCCGCCCTGGCTGCCGAACCCATCACCAAGGATTGCCCGCACTGCTTCACCACCATCTCCGTCAAAGCGACGCGCTGCCCGAATTGCACGTCGGAATTGTAATAATTTTATTATTGTAGGGGCACAGCGACGCTGTTCCCCTACACCACCCTCCCCATCATGGATTTTCTCGATAAACTCAATCCCCAACAACGCCAGGCTGTAACCGTCGGCGCAGGTCCCGTGCTCGTACTGGCCGGACCCGGGACCGGTAAAACCCGCGTCCTGACGCAGCGCGTTGCCTATCTGATCGCCTACGAAGGTGTACGTCCCTACCAGATGCTGGCAGTCACCTTCACCAACAAGGCTGCCCGCGAGATGGGCAACCGTGTGCGTGACATGCTGGGGGAACTGGCTTCGGATGGTCTCTGGCTGGGCACGTTCCATTCCATCTGCGCCCGCCTGCTGCGGCGTGAATCCGAACACCTGCCCTTCGATGCCAGTTTCGTCATTTATGATGACGACGACCAGCAGCGCCTGGTCAAAGCCGCCATCCGCGACCTTAACCTGGACGATAAGACCTACCGCCCGCAATCGGTGCACGCAGCCATCTCACGCGCCAAGAACGAGTTGATCTTCCCGAAAGACTATCCCATCCAGACGTATCGCGACGATAAGGTCAAGCAGGTTTATCAACGCTATCAGGAACTATTAAAGCAAAACAATGCGGTGGATTTCGACGACCTGTTGTTATGGACGGCGCACCTGCTCTCGGAATTTCCAACTGTGCGCGAAAAGTATGCCCAGCGCTTCCGGCATGTGCTGGTGGATGAGTTCCAGGATACCAACTTTGCCCAGTATGTCCTTTTGAAGCATCTGGCATCCGGCCATAACAACATCTTCGTGGTCGGAGATCCGGACCAGTCAGTGTACCGCTGGCGGGGAGCGGATTATCGCAACGTCCAACGCTTCGAACAGGATTACCCGGATGCACAGGTCATCCTGCTGGAGCAGAATTACCGCTCGAAGCAGACCATCCTGAACGCCGCCATGGCAGTGATCGACCGCAACCCGCACCGCCGCCGCAAGAACCTTTTTTCCGAACGCGGCGCAGGCGATAAAGTCTCTTATTATGAGGCGCTCGACGATTACAGCGAGGCTGCTTTTGTGGTGGATACCATCGCCAGCCTGGTGGCCGGCAAACAGGCCGAACCGGGCGACTGCGCGGTGATGTATCGTACTAACGCCCAGTCCCGCCTGCTGGAAGAGGCCTTCCTGCAGGCCCGCCTGCCCTACCGGCTGGTGGGAGCGCAGCGGTTTTACGGGCGGCGGGAAGTCAAGGATATCATCGCCTACCTGCGGCTGGTGCACAATCCGGCCGATGAGATCTCGCTCGACCGCGTGATTAACCTGCCGGCACGAGGCATCGGTGAGAAGACTGTTCTATCATTGCACACAGCCGCGCGCTCAGCCAATACTTCCGCCTCGGCGGTGGTGATGGACCTGGCTCGCGGGGATGCCTCACCCTTCTGGGTTCAGTTTAGCGGTCGCGCGGCCCTGCCGCTGGCTGAGTTTGGTGCGCGCCTGGCCAACTGGCGGGCCGAGGCTCCCAGGTCCACCGTCACCGAACTGTTCGACCGCATTGCAGATGATATCAAATACAGGGCTTATATAGATGACGGCACCGAAGAAGGGACCGAACGCTGGGAAAACGTCCAGGAGTTGCGCCGGTTGACCACTGAATACGAGGACCGCACCCTGACCGATTTCCTTGAAACCGTGGCTCTCATTTCCGACCAGGATACCCTGTCCGAAGGCAAAAACGCCCCTACCCTGTTGACGCTGCACGCCGCCAAAGGCCTGGAGTTCAAGGTGGTATTCATCGTTGGCCTGGATGACGGCATTCTGCCGCACAGCCGCTCTTTTGACGACCCGGAAGCCATGGAAGAAGAACGACGCCTGTTTTACGTTGGGATTACCCGGGCCGAGGATCGGCTCTACCTGCTGCGGGCCCTGCGGCGCGGCGGGCGCGGCTATAGCGAAGAGACCATCCCGTCCCGCTACCTGGACGACATTCCAGCCGAACTGATCTCCGGCGAGTCGCGCGGCGGGCAATCCTTCCGCTCGAGCGGGCGACTCCCGGCTCCGACCTGGCTGCGTACTGAACCGGTTGCCACCGTGACCGAGGCAAAGTTCCGGGCCGGCATGCGGGTGACGCATCCCAGCTGGGGCGAAGGCATGGTCCTGGACAGCCGGCTCCAGGATAACGACGAGACTGTGGACGTGGTATTCGAGTCGGTCGGGATAAAACGCCTGGCTGCCAGCCTGGCTAAATTATCAGTATTAAAGAGTGAAAAATAGGAAAGGAATCTCCATGCTCAAGAACCTTCCTTCCACCCCCGAAGGCCTGATCGGCTGGAGCTGGCCTGAAATGGCACCTTATTATCAAGAGCTTGCATCCCGCTCCATTACTGCTTCAAATGGAGAGGCCTGGCTGGCAGATTGGTCGAGTATTGGTGAACGCGTGGAGGAATTGTACGCACGTCTATCGGTGGCAACTTCAATTAATACCAAGGACAAAGCAACTGAAGAACGCATGAACCAATTTCTCGACAACATCTTTCCCAACGCCTTGGCGGCCGAGCAGAAGCTCAAGGAAAAACTGCTTGCGAGTCGGCTCGAACCGCAAGGATTCGAGATGCCGCTGCGCAAAATGCGCGCCGAGGCGGATCTGTTCCGGTCCGCCAATCTGCCCCTACTGGCCGAACAACAGAAACTCGCCATCCAGTACGACAAGATATTTGGCGCCCAGTCTGTAAATTGGGAGGGAGAGGAAATTACCCTGACCCGGCTGGCGAAGAATTTCCAGCAACCGGACCGGCACCGCCGGGAAGATACCTGGAAGCTAAAGGCGAGCCGCCAATTGGCGGATGCACAGGCCATTAACGAGCTATGGGCTAAATTCATGGATGTACGAGCCAGGATCGCCAAAAATGCCGGCAAGCCATCCTTTCGTGAGTACGCCTGGCAGCAGAAATTGCGCTTCGATTACACTCCTGATGACTGTAAATCCTTCGCAAACGCCATCGAGCAGGTCGTTGTCCCGGCAGCCTCGCGGATCTACGAAAAACACAAAAAATCCCTCGGTCTCGCCTCCTTGCGTCCCTGGGACCTGGTGGATGGTTGGTACAGCCGCCCCACGGGTTCCGCGGCTGCTCCAATCCTTAAACCATTTGAATCCATTGACGAACTCAAGCAGGGCATTTCGAGAATCTTCCACAAAGTAGACCCGGTGTTGGGTGGTTATTTCGAAACCATGCTTGCGGAAGGTCTGACCGACCTGGCAAACCGCAAGAACAAGGCCCCTGGCGCGTATTGCGTTTCCTTCACATCCATTCGCAAACCTTTTGTGTTCGTCAATGCCGTCGGCAAGCAAGAGGATGTAATGACGACATTGCATGAATCCGGTCATGCTTTCCACATCTTCGAGACAGCCGGAATTCCTTACATTCAGGAACTGGCGGTGCCAATGGAATTTGCCGAGGTGGCCTCCATGGGTATGGAATTACTGGCATCCCCTTATCTGAACAGGCAGAATGGTGGTTTCTATTCGGAATCTGATGCGGCGCGCGCCCGCATCGAACATCTCGAAGGGTTGATCCTGTTCTGGCCTTTCATGGC
The DNA here is from genome assembly GCA_050014055.1 of Anaerolineales bacterium. Classification (GTDB taxonomy): domain Bacteria; phylum Chloroflexota; class Anaerolineae; order Anaerolineales; family Villigracilaceae; genus UBA877. Next base: position 8,870 of record JBEKEB010000081.1, read on the forward strand.
CGTTGTTGACACGTTCCAACAGTGGGTCTACGAGAATCCCGCCATGGGCACGGACCCAGCCGCCTGCAATGCCAGATGGGGCGAACTCTGGGACCGTTTCCTCCCGGGTGTGGATTGGAGTGGACTCGAAGAGGTCAAGGTGACCGGTTGGCATCGCAAACTCCACATTCATCAGATTCCTTTTTATTATGTAGAGTACGGTTTGGCGCAGTTGGGTGCAGTCCAGCTCTTTGGTAATGCACTGAAAAACCAGGCCGGCTCTGTGGCGGCTTATCGCAAGGCGCTGGCACTGGGCGGAACTGTATCCCTGCCGCAATTGTTTGCGACTGCCGGAGCCAGGTTTGCCTTTGACTCTGCCACAGTAAAAACTGCCGTTGGCCTGATGGAAAAGGTCATCGGAGAATTGGAAGAAGAGGCCTAACCGGTAGTTGATTTGAGATTTCTCTGGAGGTAATAATATGGAATACGTTCATCTGGGAAAAAGCGGTCTAAAAGTTTCCCGCCTGTGTCTCGGGATGATGACTTATGGTTCGTCCAAATGGCGCAAGTGGGTGCTCGATGAAGAACAGGCACTACCTTTTGTCAAACGCGCCCTGGAGACCGGGATAAACTTCTTTGACACAGCCGATGTCTACTCACAGGGTGCCAGTGAGGAAGTGCTCGGAAACACTCTGCGGACCTGCGGGGTCAAGCGCGGGAGTGTAGTCATTGCCACCAAGGTCTTCAACCCGATGAGCGATGAGGTCAACGACCGCGGCCTTTCGCGCAAACACATTCTGGACTCGATTGACCGGTCCCTGCACCGTCTGAAAATGGAGTACGTGGACCTGTACCAGATCCATCGCTGGGATTATTCCACCCCCATTGAAGAGACCATGGAAGCGTTGAACGACGTGGTCAAGGCGGGCAAGGCCCGTTATATCGGTGCTTCTTCGATGTTCGCATGGCAGTTTGTCAAGGCTCAATACACAGCCACCCTGCACGGCTGGACTCATTTCGTATCGATGCAGAACCACTACAACCTGGTCTATCGCGAAGAAGAGCGTGAGATGATTCCGCTCTGCATCGACCAGGGTGTCGGCCTGATCCCGTGGAGCCCGATGGCACGCGGCTTCTTTGGCGGTAACCGTCACAAGCAGGGCGGCGGCGAGACCGTGCGTGCACAGACAGACGACTTTGCCGGAATGTTGTATTACCGTCCGGAGGATTTCACCGTTGCCGAGCGGGCCTGGGAGGTCGCCAAAGCGCACAACGTGAGCGGATCACAGGTTGCGCTGGTCTGGATTCTGAGCAAGCCTCACGTTACCGCACCTATCATCGGCGCAAGCAAGCTGGAGCATCTCGACCAATCGATTGCCGCGCTGGAAATCAAACTTGCGCCCGAGGAAATCAAGCACCTCGAAGAACTGTACCAGCCGCATCCCGTGCTGGGTCATTCGTAGAAACGGAGGTGTATCCATGCAGTGGAATCTGCTCTGGCAAATCTTCTGGCTCTTCACCAAGGTGGCCATGTTTTCGTGGGGCGGTGGACCAGCTTCCCTGGGGCTTATGCAGCGGGAGGTAGTGGCAGCAGGCTGGTTATCTCCAAATGAGTTTGCCGATGATATCGCCCTGAGCAATGCCCTACCCGGTCCGACCGCGCCGCAAGCATCCGCCTATGTAGGTTATAAACTAGCCGGATGGACGGGTGCGATAACTGCCGTGGCCGGTACAGTGATCCCGGCTACGCTTTTGATGCTCATCCTGATCATTGGCTTTTTCAGTATCAAAGACAACCTGTACATGAAAGCCGCGATCCAGGGCGTTCGCCCATTTGTGGTGGGGCTGCTGGTCTGGACCTCCTACCAGATAGCGGTAACCGTTTTCGGATTGGACAAGCAAGGGCTCGGCACGTCACTCATACACAGTTGGGATAAGTGGCTGATCGTCCTGGGCACTTTTCTGGTGCTGACTTTCACCAGCATCAGTCCGGTTTGGCTGGTGCTAGTTACAGCCGGGATTGGGTTGATTTTCTTTCGTTGAATCGCCCGGTGGATTGTAAAGTCAATTAATACAAAGAAAAAAAGCGGGAGTGAGCGGGCCGCTCACTCCCGCTCCTGGTTTACTGAGATGATTCTATTTTTCCATGGAAAAGGCTGTAAAATAGGGACATGTCTACTACGCTGAAGATTGTCATTCCGACTGCCGGATGGGCCACCCGGGTACGCCCCCAGACCTGGTCCAAACCCAAACCGCTGGTCAGCGTGGCAGGCCGGGCCACCATTGACCACCTAATGGATACCTTCCACAGCGTGCCAGACCTTTCGACAGGCGCACAGCAGCGCCCCGAAACGGCTGAATATGTCATCATCTTGGGTGCCTTCCTGGGCGAGACACAAATCCCGCCCTATATGAAAGAGCATTACCCTGGCTACCATTTCCATTACGTGCTTCAGTCAGTGATGCGTGGTCAATCAGACGCACTCTGGTTGGCACGTGAGTATCTTACCGGTCCAATGATCATGTGCTTTTCTGACACGCTGATAGAAACCGATTTCTCCTTCCTCGAAAATGAAAAAGCAGATGGTGTGGCCTGGATCAAAAATGTCCCGGACCCGCGCCGGTTCGGCGCGGTGGAGGTGAACAAGGATGGTTGGGTAAGCCGGTTGATTGAAAAACCACGCTCTCTCGAAAACAAACAAGTGGCTGTGGGGTGTTATTATTTTCGAGAAAGCGGCGCGCTCGTCTCGGCCATTGAAGAGCAAATGAAACGCAGAAATTCCTTGAAAGGCGAGTACTTTCTCGCAGATGCGATCAACATTATGGTCGAGCGCGGGATGAAAATGCGCACTCAAGCCATTGATATCTGGCTGGACATGGGAACGATTGAGACTATACTGGAGACCAACCGGTACCTGCTGGGACATGGAAAAGATAATTCAAAATGCATCCAACGGGAAAATGTAAGAATTGTCCCCCCGGTGTTTATTCACGAAAGCGCCTCGATCGATAATTCGACGATTGGTCCGAATGCCTCCATCGGCGCGGATTGCAAAATCACAAACAGTCGCGTGGAAGACAGCATCCTGGAAACAGGGGTGGTGGTAGATGCAGCAACTTTGAAGAAATCTTTCATCGGCAGGAAGGCCCGGATTCAAGGGCGCTCGGCCGAATCCACCCCCATGGTGGTAAACATCGGTGACAACAGTTCCATTATTATTAAGTAGTGTCTTCTTTATGTGCCTCTCTGGGAATCGACGTTGCAAGGAAGGAAACCTCCCCATCTCAAAGCAATTTTCAATTAACCTTTTATGAGGTATGAGCTTTACAAAACAATGGCTCAGCTTGTACAATGGTTTTTTACATGAAGATTATACAAAATGGGTGAGCTTGTCGAATGCCATTCCGGGTTTACTTATGCGGATAAGCCGATTGCCCTGAACTGGGATAGCCGGCGGCTGGAAATCATTGGGATTACGGCCCGGTGGCGCAGCCCGGAGGCCCGGCATTTCAGGGTCCGCACAAACAACGGACAGGAATTCGAGTTGTCTTACCGGGAAGCGGACAACGAATGGCAAATAACCGAACTTTAAGGAGACCCGATGCAGGAAAGTTCTGATTTGCACTATCTGTCAAAGCGCGTAACAGGTTTGAAGCCTTCGGGCATTCGAAAATTCTTCGACATCGCCGCCACGATGAAGGATGTCATCTCGCTGGGAATTGGCGAGCCAGACTTTACCACACCCAAGCCGATCCTGGAAGCAGGAGTCCGTTCACTGCAGGCTGGAGAGACACATTACACCTCCAATGCTGGCAAATTGGAATTACGCCGGGCGATCTCTGAAAATCTGAAAAAACTGTATGGCGTGGGTTATGATCCCGTTCAAGAAATTCTCATCACGGTCGGGGTTTCGGAGGCACTTTACCTGGTGATGAATGCCCTGCTCGATCCAGGTGATGAAGTGATCATCCCAACGCCGTGCTTCGTCTCCTACCAGGCGGAAGTTATCCTGGCAGGAGGAGTGCCGGTGGAAGTCCCCAGCCAACCGGAAAATAATTTCCAATTAGATCCAGAACAAATCCGTTCTGCAATCACCGCGCGGACAAAGGTCATCTTCGTAGGGTATCCCAACAACCCAACCGGCGCGGTGGCTTCACGTCAGGTCCTGGTCGACGTGGTAAAAATCGCCGAGGAACATAACCTGCTCATCATCTCGGACGAAATCTACGATCGCCTGGTATACAATCACGAACACGTGTGTGTACCGGCGTTGGATGATTCCACGCGGAGCCGGACAATTCTGCTGGGTGGTTTGTCGAAAGACTATGCCATGACCGGCTGGCGCATAGGGTATGCCTGCGGCCCGAGTGAGATCATCAAAGGAATGACACGGATCCATCAATATACCATCATGTCTGCTCCGACAACCGCCCAGGACGCCGCAGTGGAGGCGCTGACCAATGGCGAGAAATACGTGCAGCAGATGGTGGCCGAATACGACCGGAGACGCAGGTTGATCGTAGACGGCTTCAACAGACTTGGCCTGACCACTTTTGAACCGCACGGTGCTTTTTATGTGTTTCCCAATATCAGCGCCTCCGGCATGGATGATGAAACCTTTGCTGAGGCGTTATTACATGAAGAAAGAGTGGCAGTCGTGCCGGGCAATTCTTTCGGCCCCGGCGGGGAAGGATTTGTGCGCTGCTGCTACGCGACAGCCTATGAACAGATCGAGGAAGCGCTGCACCGGATGGAAAAGTTCATGAACCGGCACGGTTAATCCTGCCGGAAATACGATATTGTTTTCCTCGCAGAATTGGAGGCAACCCATGATCTTTCAGGCAGGTGTTGAGAACAATAATGAAGGACGTTCAATTGCCTGGGCATTGGAACATCCCGGTTGTTACGCTTATGGCGTTAATGAAGACGGGGCGTTGCTTAACCTTGAGACAGCCCTGAGCAGGTATGCTGGCTGGATCTTGCACCACGATACGCGAACCTGGCTGAGCTTCGCCGACACGGAAATTGAAATTGTCGTCAATGGGACCTGGGATGTATATTACATCAACGATGATCTGGATAAAACCACCGAAGCGGATGGCTTCAGTGTAGAATCTTTTTTCCCGTTCGACTGGAAGCCGCTGACCACAATCGAGATCAAGCGAGGCCTGGCGATGCTGGCCTGGACCAGGGATGATTTGCTCAAACCCGTACTTCACTTAACCCAGGAAAAGCGGGATGCAGAATATACTGGAGAACGATGGAGCATCAATGGGATCCTGGGCCACGTAGGTGGGTCTGAATGGTGGTATCTGGACAGGCTTGGCCTGGCCTTCCCGCGCGAAAAGATGCCGGAAGAACCACAGGCACGTTTTGAAAAAGTCCATGACTATTTTTCAAACACGCTTCCCAAGCTGGATGGGGTAAAAAAGGTCGTCGGGATGGATGGAGAACTCTGGTCTCCACGCAAGATACTGCGCCGGGCGCTTTGGCACGAACGCGACCATACCGAGCATATCCGCAAATTGATTTGATCACGAACTAGCCGTGCGCTTATCAGGTTGGCCTGCCAATACTCAAGGAGGATACTTATGCAGCCCCATTTGCTTGTCGCTCAATTGCGCTTCAGCCGGAGCGAATTCGCCCGTTGTCTCGAGGGTGTGTCAGAAGAGCATGCCACCCGCCGGCTGATGCCGATGAACTGCATCAGCTGGATGGTGGGTCATCTTGCCAACCAGGAGCACCGTTACTGGGTTATCTTAGCGCAGCAAAAAAATGTCGCGCCGAATCTTAATAATATGGTAGGTTACGGCAAACCTGCCAGCACCCCGGCGCTTGGAGAAATGTGGGCGGCCTGGCGGAAGATTACTGCACTGGCGGACGAATACCTGGATACTCTGACGCCTGAAATCATGCAAGGATATTTATCGCGCGATGGAAAACCGGTTGACGAAAGCGTTGGGACGTTGCTGCTGCGAAATATCTATCACTACTGGTACCATACCGGAGAGGCTGCAGCCGTCCGCCAGTTGCTGGGACACACCAATTTACCGGAGTTTGTAGGCGACCTCAACGTAGCCGCCTATCGGACGGAAGCTGGATGACAGGGACCAAACTATTCTTCCATGTTTGTAAAATTAATTACTTATGCCAGAAACGACGCCATCCGCCGCACGCTCGGCTATTATTTCCTATTTATCTGCCTTGGCCTTGACTCCGCCATCCTGGGGCCAACACTGCCCGCTCTGGCCAGCCAGACTGCCTCCCGGCTGGGACAAATGGGATTGGTTTTTCTGGTTGGCTCCATCGGCTTTACCCTGGGAACAATGATCGGCGGACGGGTTTTCGACCGGCTGCCAGGACATCCGGTACTGGGGATCGCTCAACTGTGTGCCGCCGTTCTCATCTTCTTCATCCCCCTGGCAGCCTCGTTATGGTTGTTACTGGCAATATTGGTTTGCAAAGGCTTCGCCGAGGGTTTTGTTAACACCGGAGCAAACGCGTTATTGGTTTGGACCCATGGAGAAAAAGTCGCGCCGTTCATGAATGGACTGCATTTCTTCTATGGCTTGGGAGCTTTCCTTTCTCCATTACTGGTCGCCCAGATGCTGGGAGTGGCAGGTGGTTATCGCTGGGCTTATTGGGCATTGGCAGCCTTTGCGGCTCTGGTGGGCCTGCGCATGGTCACCATGGCAGGCAGCCCTCATCCCAGCCAGGCGCATAGCAGGGATACGACCCAGAACTCCCGTGGTCGCGTTTCCTATGCACTGGTCATCTCAGCCATGCTGTTCCTGTTCTTCTATGTCGGCGCAGAAATCAGCTTCGGCGGATGGGTGTACACCTATGCAGTCACCCTCAATCTGGCCAGCGCAGCCGGAGCGGCCTATCTGACCTCGGCATTCTGGGCGGCCTTTACCGTCGGACGCCTGATCTCCATCCCGGCCGCCACACGGTTCAACCCAAAGCAGGTAATCCTGACAGCCGTCGCCGGTTGCCTGATCATACTGGCCGGGGGAATCACTTTTTCGGGTTCCAGCCTGGCCCTGTGGCTGATGGCAATCGGGTTGGGCTTCTGCATGGCACCCATCTGGCCAACCGGATTCACCCTGGCCGGGCAATCCATAGCCATGACCGGTAAGATCACCAGCGTAATCCTTCTGGGAGATAGCTTCGGCGGAATGGTGCTGCCGACCGTGGTGGGCAAAGTCATCGAAGGGAGTGGTCCGCGCGCCATGG
>JBEKEB010000082.1:0-16032 GCA_050014055.1 Anaerolineales bacterium
GCACATTCTCCCCAACCGGTCAGGCCTTCCGACTGGATGGAAACCAGGATGCATTCCCGCCTGGTCGTGACCCCGAAAGAGGTCTCGAAAGGAGCTACCAGTGGCATGGATATATGATGGAGAGTGAGAGAGTCGAGTTTCATAAGGGAGGAAGAAGGAGGCAGGTGAAAAGGAGGTTTTTTTTGAAAGATAGGTAGTGACAACTTCAGTCGTCACTACATAAAGAAATCATTCATCCAAAGGAGTTTCTTCATCCGGGAAGGCCAACTCGACATCTTCCAATGCCGGGTGAGAATCATCTTCCGGCAAGACTTTGCCTTTTTCTTCCGACAGGCTTCTGACCACATCATCCAGTGTGCCGCCCTCTTTGCGCATCCCGGGCGCGGGCGTACCGCAATACGCGCAGATGTTCCACGGCAACTCCATCAGCCGGCCGCAGGAATGACAGCGCTTGCGGAGTTTCGTCTGGCAGGAAGGACAGATCAGCCAGTCTTCCCGGGTATGGCGCTCACAGCCGGGGCAAACGGATTGATCCTCGATGGACTGCAGAAGGGCTTCTTCTTCCAGTGTTTGCTGGTATTCTTCCTCCAGCGTGCGCGCCGGCCGCAAGATCAGGTAAACCAGCACGCCCGGCAGGTTCAGCAGCGCCACCATCAGCGCGGCCAGGATGGGTACCAGTCGGTCGCGGTGGCGCGACCGCATGTCCCGGTACGTCCATATTACCAGCGCCAGCCACAGGGCCACCAGGAAAGCCCCTGCCAGGCCGGTCAGGACGAGCGTCAATCCACTAAGAAAGGTAGGATCCAAATTCATGATGCTTCTCCAAAAATGCCTAAAGAACATTCACCACGAAGGTCACAAAGTACACGAAGGATTCTTAAATAATTCTTTTCCGTTGTGTCCTTCGAGTCCTTCGTGGTAAAGAGTTTTTTACCCGCCACCACCACCCCCGGCGATGCCGCCTTCGGTCAGCTTGCGCAGGTCATCCAGCGCGGCCTCGACCTCCGCCACGCTCACGGGGCGGTCCTGGTCGCGATGTTTCAAAGCGCCTGCAGCCGCTTTTTCGACCGCCACTTCCCGGATGGCCAGGTTGCGCTTGAGGGCTTCCTTGACCAGCGCAGCCCCCTGGGTGTAGCCGATGATCGGATTGAGCGCTGTTACCACGATGGCATTTTTGGCCAGCCAGCCGGTGGCCTTTTCGCGGTTGGCATCCAGACCCTGCACGGCCCGCAGCGTGAAGGCCCGTACCGCGCCGATGGTCACCTGCATGGCTTCAAATAGACTATGCGCAATGATCGGCATCATCACATTCAATTCCAACTGCCCGGCCTGGGTTGCCAGCATGACCGTGGTATCACAACCCACCACGTGGAACATGCTCATGTCGAGCATTTCGGCCATGACCGGGTTGACCTTGCCCGGCATGATGCTCGAGCCGGGTTGGACCGCCGGCAGCCGCAGCTCATCCAGCCCGGTGGAAGGTCCCGAGGCCAGCAGGCGGAAATCGTTGGCGATGCGGATCAGGGTCAGCGCCAGCGTCCGCAGGGAGGCTGAGAAATCAGCCGCATCCGCCATGGATTGCATCGATTCGAACAGGTTATCGGACTCATACAGTTGCAGCCCGGTTAATTCCGATAATTTTCTTACCATGCGGGCATGGTACTCGGGATGAGCGTTCAGCCCGGAGCCGACCGCCGTGCCGCCGATACCCAGCCGCCGCAGCCCCTCCGCCGATCGCTGGATGCGTTCAGAGTCCCGTTCCACTGCTTTGGCATACGCACCGAACTCCTGGCCCAGTCGCACCGGCACGGCATCCTGCAAATGCGTCCGGCCGGATTTCACCACATCGTCGAACGCAACCGCTTTGGCCTGCAGCGCGTCGTGCAACTCTTTCAGCACCGCCAGTAATTCCTCCAGCCGCCAAAGACAGCCCAGCCGCACGGCGGTCGGGATGACATCGTTGGTGGATTGAGCCATGTTGACGTGGTCATTGGGATGGACGCGGTATTCGCCCAATCCGCCGCCCAGTAGCTGGGTGGCCCGGTTGGCAATGACTTCATTGACGTTCATATTGTGACTGGTGCCGGCGCCCGCTTGGAAAGGGTCGACCACAAATTGGGCGTCCCACTTGCCTTCGATCACTTCCTGGGCAGCCTTCTGGATGGCTGTGGCTCGTTCGGCGTCCAGCAGGCCCAGCTCCAGGTTGACCTCGGCCGCGGCCCGTTTGATTTCTGCCGTGGACCAGATAAAAGCCCGCCAGGGCTTCAAACCGGAGATGGGGAAGTTCTCCACGGCACGCTGGGTCTGCACTCCATACAATGCACCGGCCGGCACCTGGATCTCACCGAGCGAATCACGTTCGATACGAGGGGAAATTGTCATGGAAAAACGAGGCTCCTTTCCAAGTGATTATACCGCAGGCGCTCAAAGAAGCTAAACACCAAGGCGGTAGAAGAGAGAAGTAGATTGGTAGAAAGCGCAAGATGAACCTCCTCCCTTTCATCCCCGTTCACACCGTACCCGTCCCATGGGATATCTCCGTTCTAATTACACCCCGCTGTACGCCGAAAAACCCCCATCCACCGGCACAACGATGCCGGTGACGAAGGCGGAGGCGGGCGAGACCAGCCAGAGCACGGTTCCCAGCAGGTCGTCGGGTGCGCCGAAACGCCTCATGGGGGTATGGGCAATGATGGCCTGCCCCCGCGTGGTCAACTCACCGGAAGCCTGGTCGGTCAGAAGGTAGCGGTTCTGCCCCGTCAGCAGGAAGCCTGGTGCGATGGCATTAACGCGGATGCGCGGGCTGTATTCCTGCGCCATGTGCACCGCCAGCCACTGGGTGAAGTTGCTGACGGCTGCCTTGGCGGCCGAGTAGGCCGGGATGTGCGTCAACGGGCGCAAGGCGTTCATGGAGGAGACGTTCAGGATCACTCCTCTTTTTTAGTCCGCCATGCTCTTCCCAAAAACCTGGCAAGGCAGCCATGTGCCCATCAGATTGAGGTCCAGGACCTGCTGCGTAGCCTCACCGGGTAAATCGAAGAAGGATTGTGCCGGGCCGGTGGTGGCCTCCGGCTGGTTGCCGCCCGCCCCGTTGACCAGTATATCCACCCGCCCAAAGGCTGCCAGCACCTTGTGGGCGGCGTTCTGCAGGCTTTGCTTATCGAGCACGTCGCACGCCAGGCCGATCGCCTCGTTACCCAGTTCGGCTGCCAGGGCTTCGGCCGGCTCCGGACGCAGATCCAGCACGGCCACCTTTGCCCCGGCTTCGGCCAGCGCCCGGCACATGGCCTAGCATAAGACCCCCGCACCGCCGGTCACAACCGCAACTTGATCTTGGATGGAAAAATTTGTCATGGAATTCCTTTATTACTTATTCATCCGCTAATCCGCACCAATCTTCACTAATCCGATTTTTATTCGTGCAGACATGGTACACGAAGTGGTATTAGAGAATAATGGTTCTTATTAATGCCACAGGGCCCGCAACCGGTGGGCCGCCAGCTTGGGACGCCGGTCACGCGTGAATACACCTTTATAGTTCATTGCTCCGGGGCGCACGATACCCTGGCAAGTTTTGAAATCGCACATATTCCAGACGTGCTCCCCCACCACGTAGGGTTTCTTGCGTAAGAGTTGGATGTATCGCTGCAACAGGTCAGCCTGGTATTCCTCGCTGAACATTTCGGGCGGTTGGGCATGCTGGCCGGGCAGGGCATCCGCGCCAAATTCGGTCAGGATAAGCGGTTTGCCGAATTGCTTGTGCAGCGCGTCCAGTTCGGCTGAGAGCAGCGGCATTGCTTCATCCAAGTTGCCGGACTGGCTGTACCAGCCCAGGTAGCGGTTCAGGCAAACCACATCGCAAAATTCGAAGGCCGCTTCTTCAGCTCCCAGGAAGCTGGCCAGTGTGACCGGGCGGGTCGGGTCGAGTCTTTTGGCATCCTGGTAAAGCTGCTCGAAGAATGGCCGGGCCAGCGCCGAGGCGGAATGCGGCTCATTGGCCAGGCTCCACATGATTACGCAGGGGTGGTTCCGGTCACGCCGCACCAGTTCCTGCACATATTGCCGGCAGAGCGCCAGGCGTTTTTCCAGTCCATCTTCCCGGAAATACAGCCCCACCGCAGGCGTTTCATCGATGACCAGGAAACCGAGCTGGTCGGCCAGATCGAGCATCTGCTCGGAATAAGGATAATGGCTGGTGCGGAAGGAATTGGCGCCAGTCCAGCGCATCAAGGCATAATCCTTGACGATCAGCGCCGGCAGGTACCCGCGCCCGACGACCGGAAAATCCTCGTGGCGGCCAAAGCCCTGCAGGTGGACCGGTCGGCCGTTTAGCAGCAGCCGGTCGCCTTCCACCGCGATGGTGCGGAGGCCGGTTTTCAGTTGATGGGAATCGGTCACCATTCCTGCGTGCACCAGCTCCACTGACAGGTCATACAAATGTGGTGTCTCCGGGGACCATAAGGCCGCCTCCGGAACATCGATGACCAGCTCAGTCGCTTCCCTGGGGAAAGCCGATTCCAACGTGACATGCGTCCCAAAACCTTCCAGGTGGTAGCGCGCCTGGGCTTTGGCATCGCCGGTCCGTTCGATATGCACGCGCACCCGGGCGCGGCTGCCTGTGAGTTCGGTCTGGACGCTTACGTCCTGCAGACCCTCCTGAGGAGTGGCAACCAGCCAGACTGGCCGCTGGATGCCGCAATACGGGAAGAAGTCGAACTGCGCTTGGGGGAAGTTGCCGGCATGGCTGGGAAAAAAGTCCTCCGGCCCGCCGCTCACATATCCGGGCGGGACATGATCAAAAGCCAGCCGGCCATCTACGCGCAGCACCAGCTGGTTTCGCTCTGGCCGGACGAATTGGGTGATATCGAAAACAAAGGGTAGATGGCCGCCCTCGTGCAAGCCGAGCGGTTGGCCGTTCAACCAGGTTTCCGCCAGGTAATTGACCGAGTCAAAACGCAGGAACAGGCGCTTGCCAGCAAAGCCCCACGGCAGGTCGAAATCGGTACGGTACCAGGCCGGGCCAAGGAAATCGCGCCCATCCTCGAACTGGTCATTCCAACTGGCCGGTACGGCAGCCGGGCGTGCCCCGGGAAAGCCGCCCTGCCAGCCGTTTTGCAGTCCCGCATCATCCGGATCGAAACGGAAATCCCAAAAACCGGAAAGGTTACAGGCTTGACGGTAGCGGTTGGATTGAGGTGGGAGCATGGGAACCTCTATATATTCTCCTTCTATAACCGGTAGGTGCGTTTGGCCAATCCGGCCGCCAGTTCCTGGATCATTGCACGCGCATCCTGTATATCAACGACGTGCCGTACCACCAACCCGGCCAGCCAGTCCGCCGAAACCCGCCGCCAGACCTCCTGCCGGGCCGGGATGGAGCAGAAAGCACGCGTATCGTCGTTGAAACCGGTCGTGTTGCGAAGCCCGGCTGTTTCCATCACCTGCTCGAAATAGCGCCGCATGCCATTCGGGCTGTCGTGGAACCACCAGGGCGGGCCCAGCTTCAGCGCCGGGTAGTGCCCGGCCAGTGGGGCCAGTTCGCGCCCATATGTGGATTCATCCAGCGTGAATATCACCAGGGTCAGGCGGGCATCATTTCCGAAACGGTTCAGCAGTGGCAGCAGATTGTATGTGTATTCGGTCCGGATGGGAATGTCGCCGCCGATGTTGGGCCCAAAGCGTTGAAACAATGGCTGGTTGTGGTTGCGCAGAGAGCCGGGATGGATCTGCATGACCAGCCCATCCTCCACGCTCATGCGCGCCATTTCCATCAGCATGCCGGCCGTGAAGCGCACCGCTTCCTCGCTGGAGACCTGCCCGTGCAGGGCGCACTGGAAGAGCCTCTCCGCCTCGGCCGGATCCATCTCGACCGTCTCAGGCACCAGCACACCGTGATCCGTGGCAGTTGCGCCCATCGAACGGAAGAAATCCCGGCGCTGCTCCAGGGCATGCAGGTAGGAAGGGTAATCCATCACATCCACGCCGCTGGCCTGGCTCAGCCGGTCGATGTCCGACCTCCAGCCGGGCGCATCCAGGGTCATGACCGCATCCGGACGGAAAGTCGGCAGGATGCGCCCATTCCAGCCGCTTTCGCGGATGGCCCGGTGTGCTTCGAGCAGGTCTGTTGCTGCCTCGGTGGTGCACAGGACTTCGATGTTGAAGCGTTCGTACAACGCCCGCGGCGTAAATAAAGGTGTGGCCAGTTTTTCGGCTATAGAATCATAGAGCCGGCCGGCATTGGCCGCCGAGGGGCTCTCGTCGATGCCAAAGACCTGGCTCAGCTCGCTCTCCAGCCAGACGCCGGAAGGTGTTCCGTGGAACAGGTTAAAGTTTTCGCAGAAAGTGCGCCAGATCTTGCCATGGTCATTCTCTACCTGCCCACCCTCCACAGGCGTTATACCCAGGGACTCGAGCGGAATGCCTTGGGAATACAGCATGCGCGCAATGTAATGGTCGGGGATGATAAAAAGGTCCGCTGGCGAGCCAAAAGAAGCAGCCGGGTCGCTGAACAGGCGTGCATCCACATGGGTATGCGGGCAGATCAGCGGGAGGCAGGCGACACTCTCGTAAAGTTCACGCGCCGTTCGCCGGGTGAGCGGGTCGGGGGAAAAGAGCCGGTCAGGATGCATGGCAGCAGTTCCAGAAGGATGACACCCATTATATTCCACTCTCATTCAACCACAGCAGATCGCGCAAAAATGGTTTACACTTATATGCAAGCTTTTATCCAGGGTTCGAAAACGCAAGGAGGCACCGCCATGACTCAACACCAACCTGTCCTTTCCACGATCCTCCAGGCCGAGAATCATCCGAAGATCGGCATTCGCCCCGCCATTGACGGTCGCCGCAATGGCATCCGTGAATCTTTGGAAGAAACCACCCTAGCGCTCGCTAAAGCCGTGGCAGACCTGTTGATTAGGAATTTGCGCCACCGGGATGGGTCGCCAGTGGAGTGCGTGATTCCCGCTACCTGTATCGGAGGAGTTGGCGAGGCCGCCCAGACCGCCCGCCTGTTTTCCCGCCAGGGGGTGGGGTTGTCCATTACCGTCAGCCCGTGCTGGTGTTATGGCTCGGAGACGATGGATATGGACCCGCTTATCCCCAAGGCTGTCTGGGGTTTTAATGGGACCGAACGGCCTGGGGCGGTCTACCTGGCCGCGGTCCTGGCAGCCCACAACCAGAAAGGCCTGCCGGCCTTCAGCATCTATGGTCAGGATGTGCAGGATGCCGGGGAAACTACCATTCCGCCTGATATAAAGGAAAAACTGCTGCGCTTTGCCCGGGCCGGCCTGGCCGCAGCCACGCTGCGCGGCAGGTCCTACCTTTCCATCGGGGGCGTTTCGATGGGCATCGCCGGTTCCATCGTGGACCAGGGCTTTTTCGAAAGCTACCTGGGCATGCGCGTCGAGGCGGTTGATATGACTGAGATCACCCGCCGCCTCGAAGAGGGCATTTACGACCCGGACGAATTCAAGCGCGCCCTTGCCTGGACGAAAGCCAATTGCTCCGAAGGGCGTGAATACAACCCGCCCGAAAAGCAGCGCTCGCGTTCCCAAAAGAATGCCGATTGGGAGACGGTGGTCAGGATGATGCTGATCGCCCGTGATTTGCTGGTTGGCAACCCGCGCCTGGCCGAACTCGGCCGGGGCGAGGAAGCCCTCGGACATAACGCCCTCCTGGGCGGATTCCAGGGCCAGCGCCAGTGGACCGACCACTTCCCCAACGGCGACTTCATGGAAGCCATGCTCAACAGCTCCTTCGACTGGAACGGGCTGCGCCCTCCCTTTGTTTTTGCCACGGAGAATGACAGCTTGAACGGCGCCAGTATGCTTTTTGGCCACCTGCTCACCAATACCGCCCAGGTTTTTGCGGATGTACGCACCTATTGGAGTCCGGCTGCCGTCAAGCGCGTGACCGGCTATGAGTTAAGTGGCCCGGCCGCCGGCGGCTTGATCCACCTGATCAACTCCGGGGCAGCTACGCTGGATGCAACCGGTGGAATGGAAAAAGACGCTCTGCCGGTCATGAAACCTTTTTGGGAGATCAATGAGTCGGATGTCCGGAAATGCCTGCAGGCCACCACCTGGTATCCGGCCAGGACGGAATACTTCCGCGGTGGCGGGTTCTCGTCCGGCTTCCTGACGCGCGGCGGCATGCCTTTGACCATGTGCCGCATCAACCTGGTCAAAGGTCTTGGCCCGGTGCTGCAGCTTGCCGAAGGCTGGACAGTCGATCTGCCAACAAATGTCCACAAGCTGCTCAATGAGCGCACCGACCCCACCTGGCCAACCCACTGGTTCGCCCCGCGTCTGACCGGTCGCGGCGCCTTCCGCGATGTTTATTCCGTTATGGCAGCCTGGGGTGCCAATCATGCCGCGCTCAGTTTCGGGCATATTGGCGCGGACCTGGTCACGCTGGCTTCGCTTCTGCGCATCCCGGTCTGTATGCACAACCTGGAAGAGCCAGCCATGTTCCGCCCGAGCGCCTGGAGCGCCTTTGGTATTGACGATCCCACCGGCGCCGATTATCGCGCCTGCGCTAATTTCGGGCCTCTATATGGGTAGTTTAATCACTTCCCCTTTATCAGCGCCACTCCCAGATTCGTTAATTCCTGCAATGCTTCCGGGATCATATTGCCCATGCTGGCAATGGTTGTGCCGCTCGGGCAGATCATCACTACTAATTGCCCGAAAACTTTCCCTGTCATCTGCATCTGGTTGAGCGGGTAGCGGGTCGCCCAGTCTGCCAGTGCGGCCACTGACCAGGCCAGGGTTTGTCGCGCAGCCTGCGGGTCGCTCGTAAAGACGCTGAAATGCGGGTCCAGTTGCGGGTCGAACACGCCCAGCAGTATGGCCGAATCCAATCCGGGAGTATCTTCGCTCCCAAACCCATACATCCCAATGATTTCATGAAAGAACAATTTGTTCATTCCCCCCAGCAAACCTCCGGCAGCAGTAGCCTGTCCAACGACTTTTTGCGTCAGGAAGACGAATCCGCCGGGGCATTGTTGGTCGGGCGAAAACCAGCGCGTCACGGCCGTCCCGCCGAAAGCGACGGTTTGTGTTTTCCAATGGACTCCCTCTGTGACGTGTTCCGTAAGTGCCTCCGGTCCGCTGATGGATTCCTGTTTCTCTTGAAATACTTGCCGGGCCATGCTGGTCGCCTGGCTGAGCATTCCACCTGATGCCATCTCCGCACCACCCACGCCAAGAAATGCGCGCAGTCTCTTCACCTTAGCTTCCTTGGCGGAGACTCCGCTGGCGTAGCCAGTCCGGAAAGGGATGGTTTCGTTATCTTTTGTGGTCACCACGATCCGGTAGGTGGACGAAGAGCCGGGTGAAGTCTCCAACTGGAGTGCGGCGATATTTTCAACCGGTATTTCACGCACATAGTGCCGCAGGAGCGATGTCCGGCGGATTGTCAGCGTGCCTCTCACCCGATCTGCCAGGACCTCCAGGATGGTCCCAACAAAGATGAAGAGCAGTCCGGCAACTCCTGCGATGAGGGTGATCGACCAATCCCCATTTGCGCCGACCGCCGTAAAACCGGCAATTGCAAACATTATGAGCCCGAGACCCCATTCACCCAGCGGGTACTCCCGGATGGTAAGAGCTTTGTTTTGGGTCTCCATGAATTCCTCCAATACGCATCGTCCCGAAGGTTTTTCTACAAAACCGGTTTACCTTGCGCTATCCATCCGGATGTTTTGCATAAATGCGGGATAAAAGAAACCCGGCGTCTCTTTTCGACGCCGGGTTGGTTGGTTTACATTCCATCATCCTGGTCTTTGGCTGCGTAGCCCGGACCGGATTTAAAGAAGTCGTAGTTGGGTTTTATATCATCCTGCAGGTTGACCACCTCTCCGGCAGCAAGTTGCTTGACAGTATCCAATGCAATTTTCTTTCCATGGTGGTTGGTGCCTTCGAAATGGCCGGTCAGGCCGACCTTGCTGATGTATTCACCGCCCTTGGCGGTATAAGCCGCCGGTACTTCATCTTCCGGGAAGATTGCCAGGTACGGGCATTCCGGGATGCACGCGCCGCAGTCGATACAGGTATCCGGGTCGATATAAATCCACGGCCACTGTCCAACCGGTTCCCCGGGGACCATACACTCCACCGGGCAGACTTCGATGCAGCCGCGGTCACGCACACACAGGCTGGTAGTGATATGTGTCATTTCGTTCCTCCATTGGGTTAGATATGAACAAGCTTGACATATTATATCCGTGTTGGATGAATTCTGCAATTAAATAGTACACGCCGGAACCAGGTCCGGCGTGTACAAAGAACGCTGATTAGGATCTATGCGATATGGAATTTCATCCGTGAATTACTGCTAATCGCAACATTTTAAAGGAAAGATTAGTGTTTGTTCGCGGGAACCTATATACGTAATGGCATCAGCGGATAACGAACTATTTATTTTGCAGTAAAGCGGCTGGCGACCGCCTTCCAATTGATCACGTTCCACCATGCGGTTACGTACTCGGCCCGGCGGTTCTGGTATTTCAGGTAATAGGCGTGTTCCCAAACATCCAGGGTCAGGAGCGGCGTCATGCCCTCAGACATCGGATTATCCTGGTTGGCAGTCGAAATAATGCTCAACTTGCCGCCTTTCTTCACCAGCCAGGCCCAGCCGGAACCGAATCGTCCCATGGCAGCCTTCTCGAATTGCGCCTTGAAGTCTGCGAAGCTGCCAAAATCCGCTGTAATGGCTTTGGCCAGTTGTCCTTCCGGCTCGCCGCCGGCTTTGGGTCCCATGATCTCCCAGAACATGTTATGGTTCCAGGTTCCGCCGCCGTGGTTGCGGACAGCCGTGCGGATATCATCCGGCACGGCATTCAGGTCCATTAGCAGGGCTTCGAGGGTCTTGCTTGATAGTTCAGGGTGTTTCTCGAGCGCGGCATTCAAATTGGAGACGTATGCAGCATGGTGCTTGTCGTGGTGAAATTGCATCGTCGCTATATCAATGTAAGGTTCCAGTGCATCATAAGCATAAGGAAGAGGCATAAGTTGGAATGACATGGTTTATTCTCCTTAATCTGTGCGAATAATATTTATGATATTTATCATCTATATTATATGCTTCCTTTTCCGAATGTCAATATTACCGCCCGGATTTCTAATATATCGTTTACAATTCCATTCGCGCCTGTAGCTTGACTCGTGACGCTTAATCCCTGACCCCTGCCCCCTTCCATCGACCCTTGGCACCCTCAGACACCCCTCCCCGACGTTCCACCCTGACCTTCACCCTGTTGGGCGGGATCCTGGCCGTTTCCACCGCCTCGATCTTTATCGAATTTGCCCAAAATGCAGGTGCTCCCTCCATCGTCATCGCGGCTTTCCGGTTGACTCTGGCAACCCTTGCGCTGGCGCCGCTTGCGCTGACCAGCTACCGTTCACAGTTGCGCCAATTAAAGCGGAAGGAGTGGCTGCTTGCGCTGCTCTCGGGCCTCTTCCTGGCGCTGCATTTTTCAGTCTGGGTCACCTCCCTTCAATATACCAGCGTTGCCAGTTCGGTGGTATTGGTCTCTACCACACCTTTGTGGGTTGCGCTCTTATCACCCCTGGTGCTGCATGAACCCGTCGGGAAAGCCACGTATGTCGGGTTGGGGCTGGCACTGCTGGGCGGCACGGTCGTCAGCCTGAGCGATGCCTGCACCTGGCAGGCTGGTTCCGTTATCTGCCCATCCGCCGGAGTATTCTTCGGCGGAACCGCTTTCCTGGGCGATTTCCTGGCCCTGGCAGGTGCCTGGA
The DNA here is from genome assembly GCA_050014055.1 of Anaerolineales bacterium. Taxonomy (GTDB): domain Bacteria; phylum Chloroflexota; class Anaerolineae; order Anaerolineales; family Villigracilaceae; genus UBA877. Next base: position 11,763 of record JBEKEB010000082.1, read on the forward strand.
TGGCAGCCGGTTACATGCTCGTAGGGCGCAAACTGCGCGCGCAGATGGATCTCGTCCCCTATATCTTCGTTGTCTACGGTATGTCGGCCATCCTGCTGGTCACCTTCATGGCTGGGTTGAGGGAAAGCCCGCTCGGCCTGTCCCCCATTACCTATCTCTGGCTGGTTCTGCTTGCACTTGTCCCGCAATTGCTGGGGCACTCCATCTTCAACTGGTCGCTCAAGTACATCCCGGTTTCGCTCGTCTCGATCACTCTTTTGGGCGAGCCGGTCGGTTCCACTATCCTGGCTTATTTCCTCCTACAGCAACAACCCAGCTGGACAAAGATCGGCGGTGCCGTCCTGATCCTGATCGGCATTTGGCTGGCTGCCAGCCCGGGTAAAAGGCAGTAATCAATTCAACTGGCTGTATTTGCCGGAGTGATTCTATAAATTTGGAACCCGGCCATTGCCAGAAACCGGGGAATTTGCCTGACAGTATTCCGGTCTTTTTCTTTCTCCCCTTCGTTAAAGCGTGCATCCTCCCAGCCCAGTAAACTCGGGTGCAGTTTTTTCTTGTCATCCCGCACCTCTGCATACTTCCAACCTTGATCCATTTTCAACTTGCACCAACGCGCATGCTCCATTTTCGCCATGACCTCGACCTCCTCCGGGGAAAAGGCAAATTTATCCGCCCCGAAATCGCTCCATGGAAAGATGTCGCAGCCGATCGCATGTAGTTTACTGCCGGTATCGTCCGCCTGATCGCGGTTCATTTCCTTCAATTCTTCGCTTAACCGCTCCCAGGTCACCATTGACGGATTTGTCTCGGGCGTATTCCCCTTTCGCCTCTCTGCGTGGACGTATTCCTCATGGATTGCCCTCGCCAGGGCCGCATGACTGCCATCATTCAAGAGACTTGGTTTGCAGGTGCGTTCCATTAATCCAAAGAAATGCAGACGCGTCAAGCCTCCCGTACCTGTTTCTGTTTCTTTCAACAGGCTTGCCATGCCAGTTTCTTCGGTCATCCGCACCAGGATGGGAATATTCGACAACTGTGTTTGTTCCAGCAGGCACAGCGCCGAGCTCAAACCAACAGTTTCATCCTCCAGGCATACATATATATAATCGATGCCAGGATGTTTTTGTTTGGCGCCCAGGAATTTGGCTTGATGGAATTCGGAGCAATTGATATCCATTTGATACACGCTCCATTCACAGGTCTTTTTAACCAGGGAATAATCCTGGCATAGACTGTCGATCTTCCTGCGGGCGTCCGGGTCAACCACGGAAATATGCAGCTCGCTTTTGTTCGGCTCATAATAAGGATACCACTGGCGCGCCGCGTGGATCACGATCTATTTTCCCAGGTTCCCCAATCCTACAATCAACAGGTGCGGCGCTTTTTCCTGGTTCTGCTTCGTTTGGAGTGGCAGCGGATTTGACTGCAAAAGCTGGCGGGTCCCATGGTCATAGATATTAAAGAAATCCAGCCGGAACGCTTGATCCGTGACATTGCTGAATTCCTGCCTGCGCAGGAAAACCCATAACCGTGGATCATTAATATGGATGGCACAGCTTAATTTTCTACCCTCTCGTTTGGATACCAATCGGCGGGCTTTAACAGCAATATCGGCGTTGGCGCCGTCGTCACCGCACACCGCTATCAGGCTCTGGGCCCGCCCAACCCCGGCTTTTTGCAAGGTATATTCGTCTCGCGCATCCCCGACGATCACGATGATCCCCATTTCGCGGCAGGCAGGAATGTAGGGGTTACTATTGGTGTTCTCGATCACAGCCACCGTTTGCCCGGATGCACGGAAGTTCTTGGCGATCAGCACACCTCTCTTCCCTAGTCCGCAGATGACCACATGATTGGTAGTAAAACGCAGTCGCATGCCTTGGAGTTGGTCGCGAAAAACTGCCGCCAACCCCAACAGTACACCACACATCGTCACAGCTGGCGCGAGCCAGGTTGCCACTGCCAGCTCCCAAGGAATCGGAGTGGCGAGATTTCCACCTTTGAATTCCAATAATTCCAGGGAGGCATACAGGTTTCGCCCAAAATTATACGGTTGTCCTGTCTGGATGTAGTAACGTTGGAAACCGACCGTTCCCAGGCCAACCGAAAGCAATCCCAGGACGATCAGGAGCGGAATTCTAATTTCCTCCCACAACATGTTAAACCGCTTGCGCGGGACATCGAGGTGGATCGGATAAGAATCAGATTTTGAATAGGTCGAATGGCTGCTACCGGTCATGCTCGGTCTCCTCGTAATCTATGGATTTCTATAACTGGATATTATATCAATGGGGAAGAACAACCCGGTTTGTTCAAGATCGCCGGAGTCTGTCTGTTCCTGTCTGGCATCCTGCTTGCACTCGCCACAGGACCAGGAATAGAAATACAGCCAATACCTGTTCTTCCTTGGCGCGTCTTGGTAGTCCTTCGTGTACTTATTGTTGAAAAGAACCTCTACTAATCTACTCTCAACTTGAGAACGACTTAATATCCTTTTTATCTGCTGAAAGCCGCACTAAATTCTGCGAATTTCCCCATTGGGGGTCTTTGAAGAGGCGCGCCGCCTCTCTCCCGCTGCTTTCGATCACGGCCACCCTAGCCCCCAGCATCAGCGCCAGCCGGTATTCGAAAGCCGAGATTTCCCCGCCGTTGATGCCTATCATTCTCACCTGGTCAGGAGAAATCCCTGAAGCAATAATATCGCACCAATATTGCAGAGCTTCCAGGGCGCTGAAATCGCTCCCGCTGGTTGCATGGACCTGCCGGTATTGTGGATCGATTTCCGTTCCTGCCGGAAGGTGCGCCGGGGTATATCCGATGGTCGCAATTGCCTCCGGATAGGCCGCCTGGACTTTTCCGATCAGCCCGCTGATTCCGGCAGTCGTGCCCCCGCCGATGATCGTCCCGTGAAAGCCTCGGAATCCCTCTAGCAGGAGCGGCTGGTATTCATCCATCCGGGTTTCACTGCTTGTCCCACCTGCTACGATAATAACGGGACCGGAAATGGGCGCCGCCTTCGCCGTGGTCAGATTCATGATCTGCTCAAGCGAGGCCTTATCCTGGAATTTGACCGCCCGACCCAGCACCAGCAACCTGCGCACCCAATCGTAACCCCCTAAAATCTTCTGGAGAAACGATAGTCTATCCAGCACGCTCAAAGAGGTTTTGATCATCCTTTCCGTCGTGCTGGCCTGGATTGCCAGCATATACATGGAAAGGCTTTTATAAGATTGGCCCAGCAGCAGGTGGAACATGCCCAGGTTGTAATACGCCCGGGGCGTGTTCATGCCTGCATGCTGCTGAATATTTTGAGGCTTTCCCATTTCACCGCTATACTTCCCTGCTTACCATCTGCCTAATTATTCACCTTTACAATCACGTATCCTGCCCACCCCAGGATCACCGGGATGCCTCGCACCAGGTCGCGATCTTTCTCTTTTTCTTCTTCCGGAAGATCCTTCCAGGGTACCAGGTCCTTGTGCAGCTTCTTCGCCCGATCTGTTTTGGGCGCATATGCCCAGCCATCCGCCAGCTTGGATTGAACATACCGGTCATGTTCCGCTTCGGCTAGCACCTCCAGGGGGTCGCCGGGGAAATTGAAGGGCGGCTCGTTGCTGCGTGCCGGGATCATAATGTAACCCGCCACAGCCAGTTTACTTGGAATATCGCGTACATTCGCCCGATTCTGCTCCTTCACCTCTTCAGGCAGGTTGGCATAGGGCACCAGGGAGACATGTGTTTTTAGTTTTTCCTCCGTGGAAAGCCCATACGTATAGCCGCGTTCCCGCAAGCCCTCGCAGAAGACATCATGGGCGGCCTCAGCCAGGCTTTCCAGGATCGGCCCTTCCAATTCCACCTGCTGGACCAGTGATAAAAATTTCTTCCCATCCACGTGCAAGTCCAGTTGTGACTCAAAAGGCAGGCAGGAACGCTCGAAGGCTGTCTTGCCGGTCAATTGGCTCATGGTTAGCAACGACTCGATTGAGCGTGCCCCGTGCTTGTATTTCTCGATTTTCAACATCGCCCGCAACACCCCCCGGTCGATATTGAGCAGTTCCTTCCCACCGCGTTTCTCGAATAATTGTGCTGTGCCGCGTTTCAAGGTCGAGCGCAGCAGGATCGCTCTCCGGATGATGAAATATGGGTCTTCGCCTGTTCCCTTGACCGGGTTGGGTCCCAGCACGTTGATGTAGCCCTTCAGCCGGCTGATAAAATCGGGGCCCTTGGCTGATTTGAAGCTTTCTTTCATCTCCTTATCCATCCCCTTGTC
>JBEKEB010000083.1:0-16003 GCA_050014055.1 Anaerolineales bacterium
TTCTTGTGGCTATGGCTCATGCCAGTCAGTCTACTGCTTCCTTTTCACTATCGATAGAGCCTTTCGACTCAATTTCGCCTGCCTTTTGACTCTATTTCTCGACGGACGCTAAACATGTACATTATGCCAAGCTGAAAATGCTGGCCTTTCCCAAATCCCTTTTCAACCTGTCCCCGCTCCTCATTCGTTCCGCGGAAAGATTTAAAAAAGTGACTTTAATTCCCCTATGCCGCATTCTCTTTACCCTTCACCTTGCCTCTTGCCCCTCCATTCGTTCCTCCTTTCGTTTCCGTGGAACGAATCTTGTCCCCGTCAGGGGATATCCTCCCCTCCGGGAATATAATCCCCAAAGCGGGATATCACCTCCCCCAATCCTCAATCCCTAATTCCCTGATCCCTGATTACCTAATCTCCATTCCCCATTCCCCTGTTCCCTGTCCTCTCCTCTCTATTCTCTGCTCCCTGTTATAATTCTCCATCATCAATTACCACAGGAGTAACCCCATGTCCTTCAAAATTACCTTCGGTACGGATGGCTGGCGCGGCCTCATCGCCGAAGATTACACCTTCGACAATGTCCGCCGCTGCGCACAGGGTTTCGCCTTCTACCTGCTCGAAAAAAGCCACCAGGGTCAATGGGTTGTGGTCGGGTATGATAAACGCTTCGACAGCGAGTTCTTTGCCGCCGCCGTGGCCGAAGTGCTGGCTGGCAATGGGCTGAAAGTCTATCTCACCGATGGAGCCACCCCCACCCCGGTCATTGCCTTCTCGGTGGTGAATAAAAAGGCCTGCGGCGCGGTCAACATCACCGCTTCACACAACCCCGGCACGGATAACGGCTTCAAGGTCCGCAACGAATTCGGCGGAGCAATCGACCCTCCGGGTCTGCTGAAAATTGAGGCACTCATCCCCGATACAGTTGAGACTGTCAAACGGAAAGGCTACAAAGACGCCGTGGCTGCCGGCGAGATCGTTATTTTCGATCCGGTCACTCCCTATGAAGCCCATATTAACAAGCTGATCGACCTGCAGCCGATCCGGGATGCCGGTCTAACCGTCATGGTGGATAGCATGTGGGGCAACGGCGCCGGTTACTTCCCGCGCCTGCTGGCTGGCGGTAAAACCAGGGTACTTGAGATCCACGACCAGCGCAACCCGGTCTTCCCCGAGATGAAACGCCCCGAACCCATCCCGCCCAACATCAACGTCGGCCTTCAAGCCGCCCTCACTAACCATGCCGATGTGCTGCTCATTACGGATGGCGACGCCGACCGGCTTGGCGTGGGTGATGAGAATGGGCAGTTTGTCAACCAGCTGCGCGTCTTCGGCCTGCTGGCCTACTACCTGTTGGAAGTGCGCGGGCTGCGCGGCGCCATTGTCAAGACGCTCTCCACCACCGGCATGCTCAACAAGCTCGGGCAGATTTACAACGTCCCGGTCTATGAGACCGGCGTGGGTTTCAAGTTCGTGGCTCCCAAGATGCTTGAGACCGATGCCTTGGTCGGCGGGGAAGAAAGCGGCGGCTATGCTTTCCGCGGAAATGTACCCGAACGGGATGGCATCCTGGCCGGCCTGTACATGCTCGATCTGATGGTGCACCTTGGCAAAAAACCCACCGGACTGCTCAAGCTGCTCTTCGCCAAAGTCGGGGGTGAGTACTTCTATGATCGCATCGATAGTCCATTCAGTGGCAGCCATGCCGATCGCACAAAGATGATCATGGACGCCAACCCGCAGTCCATCGCCGACCTGAAGGTCATGGATCTTGTTACCGTGGACGGTTTCCAGTTCAAATTGGAAGATGGCGGTTGGTTGCTCATCCGCTTCTCCGGCACCGAACCGATCCTGCGCGTCTATTGCGAAACGATGCACGCTGACAAAGTCCAGGCCATTCTTCAGGAAGGATTAAGAATCGCCGGGTTGAAATAAGGCCGCCTCAAGTGCTCCGGTGTCTTGGATCTTCAATCTCTGGCGCACTTGACGGCTGGCAAACTGACTCGTGAACCTGACCGACACGCATTGCCATCTGGATCTGGAAAATTTCGACCTCGACCGTCTTGCAGTATTGGAACGTGCCGCCCAGGCTGGCGTAGAACATATCCTGATCCCGGGGCTCAGCCTACCCTCCAGCCGGTCCGCCGTCAAACTAGCGGAAAGCCATCCCATGCTCTATGCAGCCATCGGAGTCCACCCCACCGAGGCCGCCACCTGGAACGAGTCATCCATTAATGAGTTAAGCGCGCTTGCCTCAGGTGCCTGGGGTGCTTCGGGTTCCTCTGGCGTTTCAGATACCTCAGGTTCCTCCAGAGTAGTTGCCATCGGCGAGATCGGCCTGGATTATTACTGGAACGCTGCTACTCGGAAATTACAAATAAAGGTCCTGCGCCTGCAGCTCGACCTGGCCGCCCGCACAGGTTTGCCGGTCATCCTGCACATGCGCGAGGCCAGAGATGCGCTGAACGGGCAATGCGCCGTGGATTTATTGCAAATCCTGGAGGAATGGATCGCAGGGCTGCGCCTCGCCAAGAATCCGCTGGCGGAACGACCCGGTGTCCTGCATTCTTTCTCCGGGTCTCTGGAAACAGCCCGCTGCGCGCTGGAGCTCGGTTTCTACATAGGCGTGACTGGCCCCGTAACCTTTGGCAACGCCCACGCACGACAGGAGATCCTCAGCGCGCTTCCGCTGGACTATATCCTGCTGGAAACGGATGCACCTTTCCAGACGCCGTATCCGTACCGGGGCAAACGTAACGAACCATCCTATGTGCGCCTGATTGCTGATAAAATTGCCCTGCTCCACTCGCGTACCGTTGAAGAGGTCGCCGCGGTTACCAGCGAGAATGCCAGAAAGCTTTTTAATTGGAAAGAGACAGCTTGAATACAGCCCCCTTTTTTACACCCATCCAGGTGGGTCTCCGGGAAGTCGAAACGCTTCTGGATGCGCAGGCCGATGATGCGCATCCGGACTTGAGCGCCGCGCTGGTGCATCTGCTCTCCTCAGGCGGGAAGCGTATCCGCCCGGCCGTATGCTTGCTAACCGGTCAGATGTTCGACGCCCCTCACGATAAGCTTCTTACCCTGGCAGCAGCCGTCGAGATGCTCCATACCGCCACCCTGGTACATGACGACCTGATTGACGGGGCTTTGCTCCGCCGTGGTATGCCCACTTTGAACGCTCACTGGTCGCCCGCCGCCACCATCCTGACCGGGGATTATATGTTTGCCCGCGCAGCCAAATTGGCAGCCGATTCAGATAATCTGCTCTTGATGAAACTCTTCGCCGAAACGCTGGCAACCATCGTCAACGGTGAACTGACCCAGTTGTTCGCGGCCCGCGGGGTCATCAGCCGCGAAAATTACAACAAACGCATTTACGCCAAGACCGCTTCCTTATTTGAGATGACCACGCAGGCTGCCACTTTGATTGGACATGGTACCGAGGCAAGTGTGGAAGCCATGCGGCAATTCGGCTATCACCTGGGTATGGCATTCCAGATCGTGGACGACATCCTGGATTTCACCGGAGAGCAGGAAACGGTCGGCAAGCCGGTCGGTTCGGATCTTTTGCAGGGATTGGTGACTCTCCCGGCCATCTACTACGCCGAATCCCATCCCTACGACCCGGATGTGCTGTGTCTCACGGGTGGCTGTTACACAGAAACCGAGCGCATGGAACGGTTGGTTCAATCCATCCGGGAAAGCGATGCGACCGCCAAATCCATGAAAGAGGCGCATGCCTTCATTCAAAAGGCACTTGAGATACTTCAAACGGCACCAGCCGGGCTGGAAAGGCAGGCAATGGAAGACCTGACCGGATACATCGTCGACAGGAATATCTGAAGAACATGCCGCCCTACTCTTTTCGCCGGTTAATCTGGGCTGGCCCCGTCGCGACGCTGGCAGCAATTCTGGCAGACATGGCTTATTACGCATTCACAAAAGCCCATGGGGAGCAATACCGCATGCCGTTGGATGGAAATAGTTCCCACCTCGGCCCGATGCAGGTAATCACACCAGTTCTGGCAATCCTTGTAGCTGGTTTATTGGCTTGTGGCTTCTTTGGATTGCTCCTGCGCTTTTCCCTCAAACCTGCCACGGTATTCCTGTCTGTATCCATAACCGCCCTTCTTCTTTCCTTCGGCGGACCATTCTACTTGCCAGTTGCAACCATGCAAACAAAGATTCTCTTGAGCGGTATGCAATTCATTGCCGCCGTTATCATTACGGCCGGCATTCTGTTGATGAGCCATCAAAACGTGAAAGTCCCCTGAATTTCAACGGGACTTTTTTTATCAGAGGCGTCGATGGGATTTGCGTGGTCCCGCGTAGTGGGGAACCGATACTGAGGGTTCTTTAAACCCTTGCTTTTTGATTATAGAAGTCATTAATAAAAAACGGATTAACGATTGATGATCCAAAATCATTTATTTGCAATCCGCAATTGTCAGAGGCGTCGATGGGATTTGCGTAGTCCCGCGTAGCGGGGAACCGATACTCAGGGTTCTTAGAACCCTTGCATTTTGATTATAGAAGTCATTAATAAAAAGCGGATTACCGATTGACGATCCAAAATCATCAATCTGCAATCCGCAATTGTCAGAGGCGTCGATGGGATTTGAACCCATGATGAGGGTTTTGCAGACCCTTGCCTTGCCACTTGGCGACGACGCCATAACCAGTTTCAGATTCCAGATTGCGGATCGCTGATTGACTACCTGCAATCATCAATCATCAATCCGCAATCATGAGAGCGGGCGATGGGATTCGAACCCACGACCTTCTCCTTGGCAAGGAGACGTACTACCACTGTACTACGCCCGCAAGTGGCCTGATTTTCAGGCCGAGTGCCGAGAGCCAGGATCGGACTGGCGACACCGCAATTTTCAGTCGCGTGCTCTACCAACTGAGCTATCTCGGCCTGGAAACTCACCGTCGTTGAAGCGGAAGGATTTTACACGCAGAGAAGGAGATTGTCAAGCAAGGGTCAAAATTGTTTTTACAACCATTTTACAATCTGGTCATCTTCCGGTTACTTGAAAGGCCTACAATGCAGATAAGAAACTAAAATCAAAAGGAGATGACACGATGTTAAAAATGACCGCTTTTTTCAAAAAATTTGCTCTGGCTGCCCTCGTTCTGGCAATCGCTTTGGCCGCGTTTCCATTCGCGGGTGCATCGGCTGCCGGTTTGAATGGTCAAAACATAACCCAGCCAGATTATTCACGGCTGGAAAATCTCTGGGCACGCCAGCAGGCCACCTACCAGCGCCAAAGCGACCGGCTGTCCAACGCCAGTACATTTATTTCCAGGGTGCAAGCCCTCATCGATAAGGCTACCGCCAAAGGCTGGGATACCTCCGGAGTTCAGGCTGCCCTGAATGCCCTCTCCGCCGTCATCCCGGCTGTACAGGCCGCTCATGATCCGGGAGCAGCAATTATTGCCAGCCATGCCGGTTTCGACGCTACCGGAAAGGTGACCGACCGGAACACTGCCATTGCCACGATGAAATCCCTTGCCCAGGTTCTAAAGGACACCCGCATAGCCATGAATGGTACATTAGAGGCGTTGCGTGATGCCGTCAAAGCGTTCCGCCAGGCTCACCCACACCCTGCCACCACACCTGGTGTAACACCCTCCACCCCGCCTGCCTCCTAGACTGGTCCCCATCGCACTGAGAGACATGACCTTAGGCCATGTCTCTCTTTTGCAGTACAATCAAGAAAAGCATCAGCTCAGTAAAATGGTAAAGATGCGGGTGTGCGGGCAGTCTCGAAGCACCGTGGAGTATCCCGAAGGGTGCGGAGTCGTCCGAACACCCATGCCTCCAATTTATTGAGTTGATTACGAGAAAACCTATATGTGAGGTGAGTATGGATAGAAAAGTCGTAACAAGTGAGAATGCACCCAAAGCCCTTGGCCCATATTCCGTCGCCATCCGGGCCGGAATGTTCGTCTTCGCTTCCGGGCAACTTGGCCTGGATCCGCAGAGCGGGAACCTTGTTCCGGGCGGGATCGAAACAGAGACACGCCAGGCGCTGACCAACATCCGCCATGTACTGGCAGATTCAGGTTCCGGCCTGGACGCAGTGGTTAAAACCACCGTCTTTTTAAAAGACATGGCTGAATTCTCCAAGATGAATGCCGTCTATGCCGAATTTTTCCCGGAAAACCCGCCCGCCCGTAGCACCGTCCAGGTGGCCGCTCTGCCCAGGGACGGTACTGTTGAAATAGAAGCGGTTGCTCTTCTAAAATGAGTTCTGAACTCATCCTGCTCGTGGATGACGAACCATCCATCGTCCAACTCGCCCGGATGTACCTGGAACGCGAAAACTTTAGGGTGGAGGCAGCCGGGGATGGAGAAGCAGCGTTGGAGACTATCAGGCGATTAAATCCGGACCTGATTGTGTTGGATGTAATGCTTCCCAGGCTGGACGGTTTGGAAGTTTGTCGCCGGCTGCGGGCGGAAAACAACCCGGTGGCGGTGATTATGCTGACAGCCCGTGACGAGGATATAGATAAAATTCTCGGCCTGGAACTCGGCGCAGACGATTACCTGACCAAACCCTTTAATCCTCGTGAACTGGTGGCCCGTATCAAGGCCATTCTCCGGCGGGCGGAACGTACCGCAGTTCAACCGGATGCCGCCCCCATACACCTGGCAGACCTGACGATTGACCCTGTCCGCCGCGAGGCGCGCATTGCCGGTCAAAGCCTGGACCTGCGCACCCAGGAATTTGAACTGCTGCTCATCCTGGTCGCGCAACCAGGACGCGTATTTACCCGTGAGCAATTGCTCCAGCAAGCCTGGGGCTTTGATTTCTATGGACAGACCCGCACAGTGGATGTTCATGTCGCCCATTTACGCAAGAAACTGGCCAGCAGCTCGATCACCATTGAGACAGTTACCGGGATTGGTTACAAATTGGTGGCTTAATGCCTCACTCAATCCGGTCCCGTTTATGGTGGAGTTATGTACTTGTCACAATGGCTGCGCTGGGTATTGTGGCATTCGTGCTGTTTATCTATATCATTCAGAATCCATCCACGTACCGGCAGGCCAGTGCCCGCTTGACGGTAGTCGAGGCGCAATTACGCAGGAATGAAGTCGTTCTGGAAAGCCTGCCCCAACCGGACCTGCAGTCCCGCATAGAACAGGCTGGTCAAAACTACGATGTCCGGATCGTCATTTTCAACCAAAAGCGCCAGGTGGTGGCTGATTCGGATTCCGCGCAACTGAGTTCTTTATCTATGCCACTTCTTCCCCGCTTGCGGATTTCTTCAGTATTGAAAGACCAGAATGGCCAATACTGGTTATATATTATCCAGCACCTGAACAATGGTGGCTGGTTATTGGTAACCGTTCCCCGGCCGGCAGTACCTTTATTATCCATCCTGAGTGACGAGTTAATGCTTCCAATCCTGGGTGCTGCTGTCGTCGCTCTGATTATTTCCCTTTTGGTCGCTTTCTGGCTGGCCCGCTGGATCGGAGGGCCGCTTCAACGTTTGGTGGTTGCTTCCCGGCAGATGCCTTCCACGGACGCGCAACCGATCAGCTTGCGCGGTCCCCATGAGGTCCAGGAATTAACCCTTGCATTCAATGATATGAATAACCGTGTTCTGACTTCCCGAAATTCCCAGCGCGATTTCGTGGCCAATGTGTCTCATGAACTTAAAACGCCACTAACTTCCGTCCAGGGTTTTGCCCAGGCCATTCTGGATGGTACCGCCGATACGCCAGAATCCCGCCAGCAGGCTGCCAGGGTCATTTACAACGAGGCCGGTTCCATGCACCGCATGGTGTTGGATTTACTCGACCTGGCCCGCCTGGACGCCGGTACATTCGAACTTCAATGTGCACCGGTTGATCTGCCGGCCTTGCTCAACAACGTCGCTGAGAAATTTTCTCCACAGGCTCACGCCTCTGGCGTTTCAATCCAAGTTGAATCAGCCGAACTGCCAGCCGTCATGGGTGATGGCGACCGGCTGGCGCAAGCCTTCTCCAACTTGGTGGATAATGCCCTTAAGCACACCCCTTCCGGAGGTATTATCTCTCTTCGGGCCAGGTTGGCAGGCTCTTCGGATTCACCCGGGAAAGGTTCGGAGGTTCAGGTGGATGTTGCAGATACCGGCGCAGGCATTCCACCGGAAGCTCTGCCGCACATCTTCGAGCGCTTTTACCAGGCTGATCCTTCCCGCCCGGGCGGCGAGAAACACGGAACCGGCCTGGGTCTGGCGATCGTCAAGGAAATTGTGGGGGCGCACAGTGGTAAAATAAGCGTTCGTAGTGTACCAAATACAGGCAGCCTGTTTACCGTCACACTGCCGCTGGTACCACCGGACGCTTCCGCAGTCAGCCGGCGGAAAATATAAATTACATGCCTTCCGTCTCCATTATCATCCCTTGTTATAACGAGCAAGACACCATCCAGAAATTACTCGAGGCGGTTTACGCGCAGACTTTTCCGCGCGCCGACCTGGAAATGATCATCGCAGATGGCATGTCCACGGACGGGACGCGGGCAGAGATCGCCACATTCTCTAAAGCTCACACGGACCTGCGTATTGGCATTGCTGAGAACCCTATCCAGAGCATTCCCTCCGCTTTGAATTGTGCCCTTAAAGAAACTCATGGCGAGATCATCATCCGGCTGGATGCACACTCTGTTCCTTACCCTGATTATATCGAACGGTGTGTTGCAGACCTGCAGGCAGGCTTGGGCGAAAACGTTGGCGGTGTCTGGGAGATCCACCCCGGCGCGACGACCTGGATGGCGCAGTCGATCGCTGCGGCTGCTTCCCACCCGCTGGGTGTGGGCGATGCCCTTTACCGCCACGCCAGCAAGGCCTCCCAGGTGGATACCGTCCCTTTTGGAGCCTTCAAGCGCGAATTACTGGCTCTGGTCGGCTTCTTTGACGAGTCGTTGCACACCAACGAGGATTACGAGTTCAACACGCGCATCCGCAAGGCGGGCGGTACTATTTGGCTCGACCCTGCCATCCGTTCCGTTTATTTCGCCCGGTCTACAATGGCAGCACTCGCCAAGCAATATAGCCGGTATGGGTTTTGGAAATGGCGGATGTTGCGCCGGTATCCTAGGACGTTACGCTGGCGGCAGGGCCTCCCGCCACTGTTCGTATTGAGTCTGCTCGGTGGGATTGCCCTGGCTGTTTTTCTACCTTTTTTCCAGATTTTGTTGGCCGCAGAGGTCTTCGTTTATTGTATTATTCTGGTTTCTGCCGGAGTTCAAACTTCCATAAAACAGAAAAAAGCCCTTCTGGGCATCGGTTTACCTATCGCAATTGCAACCATGCACATTGCCTGGGGTGCAGGCTTTTTATGGAGTATGATTAAGGGGATTTTTACTGACCGGAGCCCGGAGAAGAAGTAATGCAATCATCTACCCGACCCAGACCAATCGGCTGGCGCGTTCGTTCGCGCGACCAACGTATTATTCTGCTGATTGGCGATGCATTTGTATCCACTATAGCACTCTTCGGCGGGCTGTATTTCTGGGGGCAAAAGGACGCCTGGTTGAAGTTCTCCATGCATTTCATCCAGCAGCGTGTTGAATTCTGGTTCTATCTCTTGCCGGTGATCTGGATGGTATTCCTGGTTGAGTTATATAACCCGCATCGCGCCAGGAACCTGCGCCAAACCGTGGCAGGCATCGCCCTGGCCGCCCTGGCCGGACTTGTTTTGTATGCTTTGGTTTATCTTATTTCGCAAAAAGGTTCTCTGCCACGTCTGGGCATCGGTATATTCCTGGCTTTTGCTTCCGTGTTGACGCTGGTCTGGCGGCTGATTTATATCCGAATTTTCACCAACCAGGCATTCCTGCACCGGGTATTGATAATCGGCGCAGGCAGCGCAGGAGATACGCTGGTGAAAGTTTACAACAAAATGAATCCGAAACCATTTTTCCTGGTTGGATTCATGGATGACGATCCAGCAAAGGTTGGCAATGAACTGGGAGGGTTTCCCATTCTGGCCGGGAATGATCGTTTACTCGAAATTATCGAGGAAAGAGCCGTTTCGGAGATCGTCATTGCTATTACAGGCGAAATGAAGGGAAGTACCTTCCAGGTACTCCTGGATGCCCAGCAAAGCGGCATGGAAATCATCCCAATGCCCAGCCTGTATGAGGAATTGCTCAACCGTGTCCCCATCCATCACCTCGAATCTGAGTGGTTGATCCGTTCCTTCGTAAACGATGCGCGCGTCGGCGGATTTTACGAATTGGCCAAACGGCTGCTCGACATCCTGGTTGCGCTGGCCGGTTTGGCCATCTGCATAGTCCTAACTCCTTTTACTTCTATCCTCATCCTGTTGGATAGCGGGTTTCCCATCCTTTACAACCAGATCCGTTCTGGCAAGAGTGGTAAGTTGTATAACATTTACAAATTCCGCACCATGTGCCGCGATGCGGAAAAGGATGGCAAGGTGCAGGTCACCCACGAACATGATGATCGCATAACACGGGTGGGTGGCATCCTTCGCCGTACTCACATTGATGAACTGCCGCAATTCTGGAATGTCCTACGCGGCGATATGAGCATAGTCGGACCACGCGCCGAACGTCCCGAATTGATCATTGAATACCAGAAACATATCCCCTTGTACCGGGCGCGTCTGTTGGTCAAGCCAGGGATCACCGGTTGGGCACAGGTCAATTTTGGATATTCTGCCACCATCGCCCAGACCGTCGTAAAACTTGAATATGACTTGTATTACATCAAGCATCGCAATATCGTTATGGATATCCTCATCATCCTGCGTACCATGACCCAGGTGGTTGGTTTCCAAGGAAGATAATGTGATGCGCGCGCTTGTCACCGGAGGTGCCGGATTCATTGGGTCCCACATAGTGGAAGAACTCCTGCAGAGGGGTGCTTCCGTCCGCGTCTTGGACAACTTTTCTTCCGGGAAGCGCGAAAACCTTGAATCGTTTCGAGGTGACCTTGAAATACAGGAAGGTGACCTGCGTGATCCAGACGTAATTAAAGCTGTCATAAGAAATATGGAATTGGTTTTCCACCTGGCAGCATTCATATCTGTCCCGCAATCCAGGCAGGAGCCTGAAAACTGTTTTACAATAAACGTGGCCGGCACGGCTACACTTCTCGAAGCCGCCCGCCTGGCCGGTGTCCATAAAGTGGTTCTGTCCTCCAGTTCGGCGGTATACGGCAATACAGACAAATTCCCGTCAGATGAAGAAACACCACTCAATCCGCTTTCGCCATATGCCTTATCCAAACAGGTGAATGAACTATACGCCCGTCTTTACACGCAAACTTTCAATCTGCCGGTCGTCGCTTTACGCTATTTCAATGTCTACGGGCCGCGCCAAAACCCCGATTCTGCCTATGCAGCTGCCATTTCCATTTTTACCCGGCGGCTGGTGAACGGGGAACCGATTACAATCTACGGCGACGGCAAACAAAGCCGTGATTTCATCTTTGTCAAGGATGTGGTACGCGCCAACCTGCAGGCTGCCGAATCGAACGCAGCCGGTGAAGCTTTCAATATATGTACCGGCAATGAGACCAGCCTGCTCGATTTGTTGGAAGAATTGAGTGAGGTATCGCCTCACCAGCCCGAGCTCCGCTTCGAACCGCCGCGCCCGGGTGATATTTATCGCTCTCTAGGCAACCCTGAAAAAGCTGCCGCAGCCTTGGGCTTTCGCGCTGGGATTTCCCTGGCGAATGGCCTGGCACAGACTGTGGAATGGATGAAAAACAAATGAAAGCTAATATTCGTTCCCGATTCCCAAACTTCATGGTTTTATTGGCTGATATCATCATAACTGTAATCGCCATAACCGCAGCTTTTGCGCTCCGGCTGGCAGGGGATACAGTTACTGATTATATTGGCTCGCTTTACTGGATGATTCTTATCAGCCTGCTGATAAAGCCCGCCATCTATTATTTCTTTGGCCTTTACCGTCGTCTTTGGGCTTACGCAAGCATAAATGAATTGACCCTAATAAGCGCCGCGGTGACAGTTGCCTCAGCAGTTTTCTCTGCCGTTATGCTTATACTTTTCATCAGTCGATTAAATGGTGCCCGAATTCTGAATTTTCCACGCACAATCCTGGCGATCGACTGGTTACTCTCTCTCGTGGGGATTGGTGGCCTGCGTTTTTCATTCCGACTGCTGGCAGAAGGGCGTGCAGCCAGTAAAAAGCCCATCGCAAGAAAAGCCAGAAATGTATTGATCATCGGTGCGGGAGATGCCGGTGCGCTGGTGGTACGCGAATTACAGCGGAACCCGCAACTTGGCTTGCACCCTGTTGGCTACCTGGATGATGATCTGGCCAAACAACGCCATCAAATCCATGGGGTACCAGTGGTTGGAAAACTCACCGACCTGCGCCGCACTCTGGAACATCGTTCGGTGAACGAAGTCATCATTGCCATCCCAAGTGCTGGTGGGAAAGTCGTTCGCCTTGTGACAGATGTCTGTCGATTGAAAGGCATTCCCTTCCGAACCATGCCAGGACTGTTTGAACTCATCGGCGGCAAGGTCAGTGTCAACCGTCTGCGCGAAGTGGATATCGCCGACCTATTACGACGCGAACCAGCGCAATTCCAGGATCAACTGGTGGGCGCGGCGTTGACCGGGAAGCGGGTATTAGTAACTGGTGCGGGTGGTTCCATTGGTTTTGAGATCTGCCGCCAAATTGCCCGCTGGGGTCCGCAAATGCTCATCCTGCTTGGTCACGGAGAGAACAGCATTTTTGAGGCCATGCTTGAATTACGGGAGGATTTCCCTTCCCTGCCGTTTCAGTTGGTTATCGCGGATATTCGTGATAAGCCCAGAATTCATAGTGTTTTCGCTGATTTCCGTCCGCAGGTGGTTTTCCATACGGCTGCACACAAACATGTCCCCCTGATGGAAAGCAATATCGAGGACGCCATTTCCAATAATATCATTGGCACAAAAAACATCGTGCAGGCAGCCAGCGCGATAGACACGGAATTACTGGTTCTCATATCTACCGATAAGGCCATCCGCCCGGCAAATGTAATGGGTGCCACCAAGCGCATCGCCGAAATGATCGTGCTGGAAGCCGCACACCGCACCGGGCACGCTTATTCGGTGGTCCGGTTCGGGAATGTCCTGGGCAGCCGTGGCAGCGTTGTCCCGCTCTTTAAAAGGCAGATCGCCCACGGAGGGCCGGTTACCGTCACCCACCCGGATATGAAACGCTACTTCATGACCATCCCGGAAGCTGTTCACCTGGTTCTACAGGCTGCTGCTATGGGCCAGGGTGGGGAGGTCTTTATGTTGAATATGGGCCAGCAAGTGCGCATCCTGGACCTTGCAGAAGACCTCATCCGTCTTTCTGGACTTGAACCTGGCAAAGATATTGAAATCACTTTCACCGGCATCCGTCCAGGCGAAAAACTCAGCGAAGATTTGTGGGGAGACGGCATGGAATATGGAAAAACCATCCACCCTGAAATCTTCCGCGCCGTAGCGGAAGAAGCCGTCATTCCGCATGATCTGGATAAGATCGTTGATGAATTGCACCATCTGGCCCAGGAAGGGGAGGCTTCTGCAGTCATCCACCTGCTGGACGAAACCATTCCCGATGGAAATATACGAGCCACACCACCAGCAGATTTGACTTCGCTGGTCTAAGCCACTGGCATGCGTGAAATCAGCTGTTCTGAATGGAACGAATTCCTCGCCGGACAACCCAACGCCCATATTCTGCAGTCGGGCGAGTGGGGTGAACTCAAATCCGCCTTTGGCTGGGATGCTGTACGGATAATAAAGGATGGCCTCGGTGCGCAAATCCTTTTCCGGCGGCTGCCACTCGGCCTGACATTCGCTTACATCCCCAAGGGGCCGGTGGGTACTTCTTCGAAAGATACCAATGTACAGTTTTGGGAAGATGTGGATATGCTCTGCCAGAAAAAGCATGCCGTCTTTCTTAAATGGGAACAGGACGGCTGGGAAGGCGATGCCGCCTCCAGCTTGCGTCAGGCAGCATTCCTTGCCAGCCCGCAACACATCCAGCCACGCAGCACACTGGTGGTTGATTTGCGGGGTAGTGAAGAGGATGTTTTCAATTGCATGAACCCCAAGACACGTTACAACATCCGTCTGGCCGGTCGTAAAGATGTTGTAGTCCATCCTTCAGATGACCTGAATAACTTCTATCGCATAATAAGTGTCACCAGCCATCGCGAGGCATTCAATGTTCATTCGCTGGATTATTACCGGCGCGCTTATGAGCTTTTTTACCCCAAAGGCATGTGTGAGCTTTTTGTGGCCGATTTCCAAGGCCAGACCCTCGCCGCCGTCATGGCCTTTGCATATGGTAAATATGCCTACTACTTTTATGGCGCCTCCGGAGATACGGAACGAAACCGTAAACCGACCTATCCTCTCCAATGGGAAACCATCCGTTGGGCTCATGCAAAAGGCTGCACCGATTACGATATGTGGGGCATTCCCGATGAAGCCACAGACGTGGACGATGATGAAGCCGAGGCGCGTGAAGACGGGTTATGGGGGGTCTACCGTTTCAAACGCGGCTTTGGGGGCTCGATAAAACGATCGCAGCCTACCCTGGACCGGGTCTACAATCCCCTGCTCTATAAACTCTACCTTTGGCGCTTATCCGGTTCAGGCGCGGATTGAAGCCATGCTCCCGTTTACTGGCACCCCGCAAGCCTGGAACGAACTGATTGCATCCCTGCCCTTGCCTCATCTCTTGCAAACCTGGGAATGGTCACAGGTCAAGGCTAAATACGGCTGGCAACCCTTCCCATTTATATGGAGCGATCCGAATGCAGCCATCAGCAATCCACCGTTGGCCGCCGCGATGATTCTCAAACGCAGCATACCAGTGGGTGGATTCGCAAAAAAGGCTTGCGTGCTTTACATCCCCAAAGGTCCCAACCTGGATTGGAACAACACCTTGCTCCGCCAGCGCGTCCTGGGCGACTTGCAAATGTTTGCCAAACGCCAGGGTGCGATCTTCATAAAGCTTGATCCGGATGTGGCGCTCGGGCAGGGTGTTCCCGGCACCGAGGAAGCGGCCGAATTTACCGACGGAATGGCTCTCAGGTCCGAACTGATACAACGTGGGTGGAAATTTTCGCAGGATCAAATCCAATTCCGCAACACCGTCCTTATAAATCTATCTCCGACCAAAGATGAACTGCTGGCACGCATGAAGCAAAAAACGCGTTACAACATCCACCTTGCGCAGAAGAAAGGTGTCACGGTGCGGGTTGGTACGGTGGATGATTTGCCCTTTTTATACCGTATGTATGCGGAGACCTCAGTACGGGACGGGTTTTTAATTCGGGAGGAAGACTACTATCAGACTGTCTGGCATACATTTGGCACTTCATCGCCAGGTGCTCCTTCCCGTGCAACCCCCTTCCACGAGCCGCTTATTGCCGAAGTTGCTGGAGAACCGGTCGGAGCCGTCTCGATGTTCTATTTTGCAGGGCAGGCCATTTATCTTTTTGGCATGTCCCGCGACGAACACCGGGAAAAAATGCCGAATTATCTGCTTCAGTGGGAAGCCATACAGCGGGCGAAAACCTTGGATATTAAAATGTATAATCTGTGGGGCGCCCCGGATAAGTTCGACCAGAGCGACGATTTTTGGGGCGTCTTCCGCTTCAAAGAGGGATTGGGTGGGTATGTTCTACTCACGCTGGGTGCATGGGATTTCACTCCAAGTCCGATGCTCTATAAAATGTATACTGAAGTGCTGCCACGTGTGATGGATATTATGCGCAGACGTGGAAAAGCCCGCACTCGCCAAAGCCTAGGAGCCTGAAAAAGAATGATTCCTCGCATCCGTTTTGCCCACCTTCCCACTCCCATTGAACCTATGCCACGATTGGAAAAAGCCCTGAATGGTCCGCATCTATTGGTTAAACGTGACGACCAGACCGGTCTTGCCTTTGGCGGCAACAAGACCCGTAAACTCGAATTTTTAGTGGCCGAAGCTCAGGCCGCCGGTGCAGATAC
>JBEKEB010000084.1:0-24219 GCA_050014055.1 Anaerolineales bacterium
TGGCTTCCTTTTGTCTTTATCCTGGGCTTTCTGGTCCTCAATACAAATCAGGCTCTTTTGCTTTCCGCCCTCTTTTTCCTGGCAACTCTGATATTGGGGGTGGCCTCCTGTCTGCACTTCCTGCTGTATGGCCTGGCTTTCCCGGATTTCACCCTGTTGTTACAGGTATACGTCGCCAGCGCATTTTACATCGCGGTCCTTTACCTTGTTTCCCCGATAAAGGAACGCTATATATCGGAACGGGTAATCGCCAACGATTTGTCAAAACTTGCCATGACCGACTCGCTCACGCAGGTGGATAACCGCCGCTTGCTTACCCAATTACTCAATGAGGAAGTCACCCGCGCCGAGAGGCATTATCTGCCACTCTCCGTATTACTGTTTGACCTGGACCGGTTTAAAGACGTCAATGATACCTTCGGGCATAATACCGGGGATGAAGTCTTGCAGGAAGTGGCCGGACAAATGCGGCTGGCCATCCGCACCTCCGACCCGTTCGGACGGTGGGGAGGCGATGAGTTCCTGGTCCTGGCTACCAATACCGATGCGCAACAGGCCGTTGAACTGGCCGAACGGCTGCGGATTACACTGGAGAACTTTCACTTCAGCACGGCGGGCAAAGTCACTGCAAGTTTTGGCGTAACCACCTACAAGGTCGGCGATTCTCCGGAAACGTTGATCAGAAGGGCAGACATGGGTCTCTATAAAGCCAAATCTGACGGCAGGAACCGGGTCGAGGCCGTTATCGCAGGCGTTACCTTGCCGCTTTTTAAAGGGGAAAAACCCTATCCCGACCCTGCTCCCAAAGACCTGGATTAAAGGGAGCAACTTCTTTTCTGGTTGGGGGTTTGTTGATAGAATGCTGTTTGCAAAACCATTCAAGCACCCAATATTGCCAGGAGGCCTGTCCCAATGAAACAAGACAACTTCAAAGTCTACGGTTATCGCTGGATTGTTCTGATGGTGTTCATGCTCATCGTGGCTGCCACCCAGTTATTGTGGATCACTTTTGGCGCCATAACCAGTGAAGCGACCAAATTCTATGACGTCTCGGATCTGAGCATCGGTCTTCTTTCGATGAGTTTTATGATCGTATACATCATCGTCTCCATCCCGGCTTCCTGGGTGATCGATACCTACGGCATCCGGGTGGGCGTCGGCATCGGTGCGGTGCTGACAGCAGTCTTCGGGCTGCTGCGTGGTATCTGGGGGTCCAACCCATCCAACTATAATCTCGTTCTGATTGCACAGATCGGGATCGCCATTGGACAACCCTTCGTGCTCAATGCCGTCACCACCGTGGCAGCCCGCTGGTTCCCGCTGCGTGAACGCGGCACCGCCTCCGGGCTTGGGTCGCTGGCTATATACGTGGGCATCTTCCTGGCACTGGCGTTGACCCCCTACCTGACAATCCACTACCAGATCGGCGGGATGCTGATGGCTTATGGGATCGCTTCGGTGGTGGCGGCGCTGGTCTTTGTCATTTTCGCCAGAGAATGCCCGGAAACCCCGCCCTGCCCTCCTGGAATGGAAGTGCGCTCCCTGGTATTCGACGGTTTCAAACAGATGTTCCGTGAAAAGGGCTTTATCCTGCTCCTGATCATCTTCTTCATCGGCTTGGGTACTTTCAATGCGGTCACCACCTGGATCGAGGACATTGTGCGACCAAGTGGCATTACCAGCACGCAGGCGGGCATTATCGGTGGATTGATGATCGCGGGCGGCATCCTGGGCGCCCTGGTCATCCCATCGTTTTCGGACCGCATGCGCAAGCGGACGCCTTTTATCAAAATAGCACTGGCCGGTGCCACACTGGGGCTGGCCGGTATCGCTTTTGCCACCAGTTACTGGCTCCTGCTGGTGGCGGGCTTCGTCATGGGCTTCTTCCTGCTCAGTTCCGGCCCGATCGGATTCCAGTATGGCGCCGAAATAACCTACCCCACGCCGGAAGGAACATCCAATGGGCTGCTGCTCATGATGGGACAGATTTCCGGGATCCTGTTTATCTTCGGAATGGACAGCTTAAAATCTCCTCAAACCGGTTCGATGACGCTTTCCCTGGTTGGTTTGATCGTGTTGATGCTGCTCGGCCTGGTGCTCAGTTTCTTCCTCAAGGAGCCCAAGACTGTGATAACCGAAAGCGATAAAGCCGGCAATGCGGCCTGAGCGCTGAATTTCATACTCTCGAAATAAAGGCTCTTTGGGCTCGCCCGAAGAGCCTTTCCCATTCCAACGAACCTTCCCAGAGACCGGCTTGCTCATGCCAAGGGTTTGATATAATCCGATTGTTTTACAGGTAAAGTATCAGGAATGATCTGCAGCAAATGAATCCCCGCGTCTCCAACTCTCCAAAGGCATCGCCCTCCCAATCGGGCCTGGCAATCGGACTGTTTCTTGTGTGTCTGGGTGCAATGTTTATCCTGGCAGCCTGGTGGGCATACAGCGTTGTAAAAACCAGTACAGCTCCGCAGGCCACGCCGACGTTGGCGGCCCCAATGCCGGCCTCCAATGCGGCCCGCTTGGCCAAACCCATCTTGAGCTCGCCTCTGAACCCAACGCAGCTTGACCAGGGTTCCCTGGTTTACTGGGGCATTTGTATGGCCTGCCACGGTGATCGCGGACAGGGTCTCACGCTTGAATGGCGCGCAGTTTACGGCGAGGATCAGAATTGCTGGGCTTCCAGGTGCCATACTGCCAACCATCTCCCGGATGGATTTATTATCCCACGCGATAACCTGCCTCACGCGGTGACAGGCGCCGGAAGTTTGACCAATTACACCACCGCCCAGCAACTCTACGATTACATCGTTGTTACCATGCCCTGGTGGAAACCCGGTTCGCTCACTCCCGATAAAGCCTGGGCTGTCACTGCTTACATCCTCAAGCTGAACGGGACTCTGCCGCAGGGGGTGGTGCTGAACTCCACCGATGCCTCAGCCATTCAAGTGCACCACCTGGTGCCCGCCAGCCAAAATGACCAGATTGGAGAAATTGTCCTGGCCGCGTTGCTAGGGCTGGTCGCTTTGGTATTGATCCTGCAAAGCACCTCCAAACGTAAAGCTGTCCTGGCAGTTTCCCGTGAGGCAATCCTGCCAGGGGAACCAGCTCCGGCCCGTTCACGACCAAACTTCCTGCTGCACTTGCACCCGCCCACCATCCCTGCAGAGCAAGCCCGCTGGAGTTACACCCTCGGAACCGGCGGGTTGGCGATATTCTTATTCCTGGTACTCCTGGTAACCGGAATCCTGGAGATGTTCTATTACATTCCCCAGCCGGATCAGGCCACCATCTCGATACAAACCATTGCCCGTCTGGTCCCATACGGCGGACTTATCCG
This sequence comes from Anaerolineales bacterium, assembly GCA_050014055.1. Taxonomy (GTDB): domain Bacteria; phylum Chloroflexota; class Anaerolineae; order Anaerolineales; family Villigracilaceae; genus UBA877. The sequence continues at coordinate 3,338 of JBEKEB010000084.1, forward strand.
CAACCTGCATTACTGGGGCGCGCAAGCGCTCGTGCTGGTGCTTTTCATTCATTTGCTGCGCATAACTTGGACTGGCGCATATAAAAAGCCGCGCCGATTCAACTATTTACTCGGACTGGCTCTGCTGATGCTGACCCTGGCCCTGGATTTCACCGGCTACATCCTGCGATGGGACCAGGGAACAAGCTGGGCGCTTGTGGTGGGAACCAATCTTATTAAAACTATTCCGGGCCTGGGAAACCAGCTGTATGAGTTTTTGGTCGGGGGTGCACAGCTCGGCTCCGCTGCTTTGATCCGTTTCTACTCCTGGCACACTTTTGGCCTGACACTGGCAATGATTGCCGGCGTCGTCTGGCATCTCTTCCGTATACGCCGGGATGGTGGTATCGCCGTCCCACCTGCGCCGTTGCGGCGGAGCGAAGAACGCATCCCCCGGATCGAGCTGGTGCGGCGCGAGATGTTGCTGATGACTGCCGCAGCCATTACGCTGGTACTTTTGTCCATCTTCTGGCCCGCACCTATTACGCCTCCGCTTACGAATACCTCAGTAGACCTTACCAATGCGCGCGCACCCTGGTTCTTTCTATGGGTACAACAATTGCTCAAATTCGGCAACCCGTTCCTGCTGGGCATTGTGGTTCCCCTGGTTATCCTGGCAATCCTGATCCTCATCCCGTATATCTTCCCCAAGCCAGCCGACTCCGAGTTGGGCCGCTGGTTCCCGAAAGGCGGGCGCATGGTGCAGTTTCTCGTCGCGCTTCTCACGCTGCTGCTAATCGGGCTGACCATCTGGGCAATCCTGCCAGGGCCCGGATAAGCAAACAATATGGCTCTCCGATAATTGCCGTGATAAGACGAAAAAATGGGCTTTGAAATGAATAAACCTTACATCCCGCGACGTGATTTCCTTAAGATGACGCTTGACAGTCTGCTGGCCTTTGGCGGCCTTCTTGGACTGGCAGGCCTGATCCGCTTCTTGAGTTACAAGACCGAACCGCCCCAGCCAACCGAGTTCGACCTTGGGCTGGTAGAAACTTACCCGCTCGACTCGGTGACAACCATACCCGAAGTGCCAGCGGTACTCATCCACAACGACAGCGGGTTTACAGCCCTGAGTCTGATCTGCACCCACCTTGGTTGCACCGTCCAGGTTCAATCCGGTGGATTCGCCTGTCCCTGCCACGGATCTCGTTTCAACAGTACCGGGTACCCGATAAAAGGGCCGGCCGCCACGCCGCTAAAAAAGCTGCGGGTCGAACGAACGCCCGACGGAAAACTTGTCCTCTATACGAATTAACCGACCGAAGCATGTGCAACAGGCTTCTAATCTAGAATTAATACAATTAAGATAATTTCGGTGTAATATAAATGCAAGACATCTGTCTCCTTTTACTGGTATATCAACAGGTGTCTACCATCGAAGGTCTGCGTGTCCCCCCCATGCCGACCGAAAACGGTGGTGTCCCCTCCCCCTTAGATCACCAGGCCTTGTGCCTGGTGATCGCTTTAACGAGGGACTTTGTGGTTTAATTGAGGCATGATCAAACCTGCCAGAAAGTTTCCTATTCACGGTTGGTTTGGGCTGGTTTTGGTGGTCCTTTTCTGGGCCCTCAATTGGGGGCTTAAAGGATTGCGGACCCAGTGGGCATTTTTCCCGCTCTGGCTGGGCTATTGCCTGACCATTGATGGACTGGTGCTCTGGCGCACCGGTACATCACTGCTAACCCGCGACTGGAGAAAATATATTGGCCTGTTTTTGACCTCCGCTCCGGTCTGGTGGTTGTTCGAATTGGCCAACAGTCGTTTGCAGAACTGGCATTACAATGGCGCCGAAAGCTTCTCGCTATTCATGTTCTGGGTCTGGGCCACACTTAATTTCTCCACTGTCATCCCGGCAGTGCTCGGAAGCGCCGAGTTGATGCGCAGCTTTATCAAGAGGCCGCTCAAAGGACCGGTCATCCGGCCGGCAAGAGCAACCGTGATCAGCTTTTTCCTGGCAGGCTGGGTAATGCTGGCCTTGATGGTGGCATGGTCAAAGATTTTCTTCCCATTCGTCTGGATTTCCTTCTATTTCATCCTGGAGCCAATTAACATCTGGCTGGGCCACCGCTCGCTGGTGGAATGGACCAAGGACGGCAACTGGCGTCCGGTGATTGCACTCTGGCTGGGTGTTCTTCTAACCGCTTTTTTCTGGGAGATGTGGAACTACTACTCCTACCCCAAATGGGTCTATCATGTTGCCTGGGGCAATTGGTTGCATGTATTTGAGATGCCCTTGCTGGGTTACGGCGGTTACCTGCCCTTCGCGCTCGAACTCTTCGCTATGTATCATCTCATCGTCGGTCTGGCCGGGCAGAAGAAGACTGATTATGTAATCGAGAGCGAGGCCTGATGTTCGAAACGATCTTGCGTGTTCAATGCGGTCTCGACCCGGCCAGACCGGTGCTGGCGGGCGTTTCCGGCGGACCGGATAGCCTGTGCCTGCTGGATATCCTGCACACGGCCGGCTACCAGGTCATCGTGGCGCATTTCAACCATCAACTGCGCCCCGAAGCGGGTCAGGAGGCCGACTCCGTTTCCGCCCGGGCCGGCCGCCTCGGTCTGGCTTACGTGACCGATTCCGCGGACGTGCGCACATATGCCAGGGTGCTTGGACTCTCGCTTGAGGAAGCCGCCCGGACGTTGCGCTACCAATTCCTGTTTGCAGCGGCCAGGCAGTATGCAGCGCAGGCCGTGGCCGTCGGACATACCGCTGACGACCAGGTCGAGACTATCCTGATGCACTTTTTACGGGGAGCTGGATTGTCGGGCCTGAAAGGAATGGAATATCGGATGCTGTTGCCGGCCTTCGACCTGCAGATTCCTCTCATCCGCCCGCTGCTCTCGCTCTGGCGCGCCGATACCGAATCTTTCTGCCGCGAGCATGCCTTGGAACCGCACTTTGACGCATCCAATTCTGACCAGACCTTTTTCCGCAACCGCTTGCGGTATGCGCTTCTTCCCGAATTGGAAAAATACAACCCACGGTTCAAAGAATCCGTGTTACACACCGCACAAGCCTTGCAGGGCGACTATATGGCATTGCAGGAATTGCTGGCAGACGCCTGGAAAAGCGTTGTTGTTGAAATCGGGAAAGATTGGGTGGCGTTTGACCAACCCGGGCTGGCCAGACTGTCCACCGGAATGAGACGGAATCTTATCCGCCGGGCAGCCGAGTTCCTACGACCAGACGACCGCGATTTTGGGTTTGCGGCGCTGGAGCGGGCAGCCGCCTTCGTCGAGGTTCCGGCAGGTAAGCAAATAGATTTTGTTAATGGGTTGTATTTGTTTGGCGAAAATGGGAAAATTTACCTCGCAACATATGAAGCGGCTGTTCTTTTTTCACATTGGCCGCAGGTGCAGCAGGCAGCCACACTCAGCGGCAGGCAAATAACGACTAACCCCCAGCGCTTGGAATTGGGTAACGGCTGGATACTAGCAGCCGAATACTGTGCCCTTACAACAGATGATTGGTCACAAAATACGGACAACTGGTCAGCCTGGCTGGATGCTGACCGGCTGTCGGCTGACAGTCTGGTAATCCGCCCGCGCCGCGCCGGCGATGTTTTCTCCCCGCTTGGCATGGCCGGACAATCCATCAAAATTCAGGATTTTTTTACAAAAGTTAAAATGCCCCGGCGGGCACGCACGCAATGGCCGCTGGTTTGCGCAGGGGAGCAGATCATCTGGGTGGCAGGATATCGAATTGGGCACCCGTTCCGTATCACCACTGGAACCAGGCATATATTGCATCTGGAAATTAAAAGACTCCCGCAGGCTTGAAAAGCCGGGGAGTCTTTTTACACCCAAATACTAGGCCTAGTCGCTGCCAGCAAGTTTTCTCAACTTCAAATGGATCTCGCGCCACTGGATTTTCGATATACCTAGTTTCTGGCGGATTTTCTCCGGCTCAACATTGTTCAGGTAATCCTGCAAGGCGCAAGTCCAGCGACACATGTCAAAAGAAAGGTGTTTGGGCAGACCGGCATCCTTGCCGATATCTTCGAGCAGGTATTCCAAACGGCGCGGTGACCAGGGTAACATCCGGTCCACCGGGTTGTACTGACTCAGGTATTCCTCATATGAAGGAACCCATTCCTCTGGCAAGGTCAGATTACGTTCCTTATATCGGTTCGCCGGGCTGGCATAGCGGATGAAGATGACCGGCCCATCGGAGGCCTGCAAATCCACGTGATTGAGGTGGATGCCCAGACATTCGGACTTTTTGATGCCTGTGGCGAGAAGTAACGCCAGTAATGTATACGGACGGGCATCCGGTTTGGTCTGGCGGCGGTAGCGATCCGCCGCCAACAGCACAGTCTCTATCTCCGTCTCGGTCAAAACCTCAGGCAGGGGGCTGAGCACGGAATGCTGGACAACCTTCTCAGCCGGATCCACCATAATGACCCCACCCCGATGCAACCAACGGAAAAACGATTTGACGGCGGTGACACGCCGTGCCAGGCTTTTGGGCGAGCATGGTACATCCCGCTCGTGTTCCAGCCAGCCCAGAAAATTGTTCAGGTCGCTGGTGGTGATGGCACCCAGCATACGGTCTGGAGGCAACACCTGGGTCAACAAGCGCACATCGGATAAAAAGGCCTTAACAGTGTTGAGGGAACGGCCCTGATCATTGAGGTACATTTCCCAGGCGTTGAGTGCCGGGATGAGACCAGTTTGGGGGGTAAGGTGAGCAGTGGACGATTCGTACATGAGAATCTCCTTCTTGGGTGTTTCTGATGCGCCAAGTCCTTCATTTTTTTTAAAGCCCGGCGATCTTTACTGCGTATAGTTTAGCAAATTGGCGAAAAAAAGTCAAACGAAATTGCTCCCTGTCAACTTGCTCAGCACTGCAACTCCCGGGGAGTCTCCGTAGAGACTCTCCGGGAGTTGCAGTATCAATGAAGGAAAATGTGGGTCTTAGGAGGGTCGCGAAGCACCGCGGAGCATCCCGAAGGGATTCCCGAAGGGTGTGAAGCTTGCCTAAATCAAGGAAATTCCCAATGAATCTCTACGGAGCCAACCCGTTGGGGTTAAAGCAAGGCTTATAATCCGCCCCGACAATGAGAACATAATTTGTGCTGCTCTTGTTTGGAGCAGTGACAAAAGCTGAAGAAGGTAACCCGAGCACGGTCAGGAGCGAATTGGCGCGGCTAAGGTCCGGAGTTGCAGACAGGTCGTACAACAGCGAACTGGCATAGTTCTGCCGGTCAGCCGGAGCGAGGATGGTATTATAACCAGCATAGTTAAGCCGCTCGGCAGCCAGAGCGTCCCAAGCCGGGTTGGGCGTCCCATTGCGGACTTCGACCGTCAGCGCAGTCGCTTGTGCAGCCTTGGGAGAAGGCGAAAGAGCCTGCTGGAGCATGGACAGAATGACCGGTCCTTTGGGGAGCTGTACTGACGCGCCGCCGGGTGTCATCCAAGGGGTTGCATCGTTTTTTCCAATGTAATAACTACGAATATCTGCATTATTCAGATGCAGGGCCAGGGGAGCCAGTTTTAAAAGATCGTTCAGACCAAGGTCGGTAATGACTGATGAACTGAAATCGTTGTAAAGTTGCGGGATTTTGCTAATGGCATTGGTTTTCAATGCCTGTGTATAAAGGGCACGCAATACCTCCTGCGAGCGGCGACCACGGTCAAAATCGCTGGACATTTCGCGAGAGCGGGCATACCAAAGCGCCAGGTCGCCATCCATATGAACGAGACCTGGACCAACGGTGAAGATCGACCAGTTTTTCACATTATTGGGGTCAAGGTTGGGATTAATCAAATGCCAGTCAGTGTAAGCACAATAAACTGGAACATCCACGCCACCCAGGGTATTTACAATCCGTGTAAAAACAGTGAAATCTACAATTGCCAGGTGGTCTATGCGGATACCCAGATTGTACAGAAAGGTGGCTTTTAGCAGGCCCGCGCCACCACCGGGGTATTTATGCATCTGCCCATACTCATAAGCGGTGTTTATGCGGTCCATGCCGATGGTAGGGATATAAACATACAGGTCGCGCGGGACGGAAATAAGCGTTACCTGACCTGTCCCCGGCCGGACTGCCGCGACAATGATGGTGTCCGTCCGGAAATAGGTCTGGCCGGGACGAACGTCGGAACCAAGCAGCGCGAATGTAACTGTCTGGTTATCTGTCAGAACGGGAAAGGGTTTGGGAGCATATGGCGGAGCGTAGAACGACTGCTGGGAGGTGTCATCGGGAAGGATTGCGCTCAAGTCTGATGTGGCAGTTGGCTCATTCGGTATTGTTGTCCCAGTGATAGGAGAATTTGGGCCGGGCGTCCCTCCTTCAGGAAAAGGCTGGAAAGGAGTCAGGGTGGGGGTCGCGTCTCCCGGCGCGGTCACCAGAAACAGATTCGTCGGCGTACTGGCAGAAAGCAAACCAGCAGCATTCCCCGGGGGGACTGTGCAGCCTGTCAAAATAATAATAAGTACAATCGTTAGAAGTGTTCGTTTCATACCAGTCCTGCTGCTTTTTCCGGGGTTTGTCGGGAGGTGCCACTCCTAGATAATCGGAACGATACCCCAGATTTGGGATAACAACAATAAGCAATCCTGACTCTCGTAAACTTTATTATGAAATAAGAACAATTCATGCAAGGTAACCTGGAATAAAGGCATGCAGGAGCTGGGAAGGGCTGGAAAGCTCCTACAAACCAGGCTTTATCATGGGGAGGTCGGCGTATCTATTGGTACCTCGGTTGGGATGGGAATTTCTGTTGCTGTCTCAACAGGAGGTGCCGTGGCAGTATCGGTAGGCGGGATCAATACCTGTGTGTTGGTCGGTGTATATGTTGGTATCACCACATAGGGTATGGTCGGCGAGGGGGCAAGCGGTGCCGTAGGTGGCACATACAGCAATTGCCCGGTGTGCAAGATCGAGGAGGTGCCCAGACAATTAGCCCGCTGGAGATCGGCAACCGTAACCCCGTAGACCAGGCTGAGATGGTAGAGAGAATCGCCGGGTCGAACAATATAAACAACCCAAGTGTTCGGAGAGCCACATGAGGTCTTTGTTTGGGTGGGAATCGGGGTAATGTCGATCATTGTAGGAAATTGGGGAGTTAAGGTTCCATTGGATATGGAAAAAGGTGTGTCCATATTCGGTGTCCCAGTTGGTTCAACATTCGGAGTTATTGGAACATCATTAACTGAGATCATTCCAGATGCCAAAGGCAGTACGGTTGAGGTAAGGATGGGGCTTCCGGGATTCGTTCCGGCTTGGTTACTTATCAACCACAACAATCCGGTTAACCCCAAAACGAGTACAACGAAGCCAAGCAATATTGGCAGGAGGACTCGCTTTTCGATTGGCATTCCCAATAACAATGTGTTTGCCGGGCTGCCACTTATATCTGGAGGTAATGGCGCAATCTCGCTCCGGGTAAAGACCGGACAAAGAGTATGTCGCCGCCCTTTAAGACAGACCAAGCGTTGATATTCCAGGTTCGGGGAAGCCAGCGGCTTGGCGTGATAGCAAAGATTGGAACTGGACGGAAAAGATAAAGTTGTCTGTGAATCTTCTAATAAGCCCAGGTATGGACAAACCCTGGCTTGTTTTCCTCTACCATTTTCAGGCAAGCTTTCCTTGCTGCTCATAATTTCAACTCAGGGAGCAACTGGGAATGCTGTTGCAGTGGGTACCTCGGCAGGAGTATCAGAAGCGGCTGGAACGAGGGTATCCGTTGGAATACTGGTAAAAGGTATTGTAAATGTAGCCGGAGGAGAATAGACCTGTGTGCTGGTTGGGAAGATTATGACGGGAGCAGTTGACGAGGCAGGGTGTGGGAGCCAGGATGGTACATATAATAATTGCCCGGTATGCAGAAGGGTGGAGCTGCCTAGGCAATTTGCGCGCTGGAGGTCAGCAACGGTAATCCCGTAAGCAACACTCAGGCGGTAGAGGGTATCACCGGGTTGAACGGTATAGACGATCCAACCGTACGGAGCGCCGCATGGCAATGGAGTCTGGGTGCGCATGGGAGGAACGTAAATGACCACACCGGGAATCAACTCTGTCGTTACCAAACAGTTGGCGGTTTGAAGTTCGGCACTACTAATCCGATAGCGTGTCGCAATACTGTCAAGCGTTTCGCCAGGTTGGACAAAATAGACCAACCAGCCCGCCGGCGGCGCGCAATTGGCGGGCGGCGCAGGCAGCGTGGGAGTCAAGCTGGGAGTCCAGGTTTGAGACAGCGTGGGAGATTCCAACGATGGGCTGGTAAAGGCCGATGGCGTGAATGGCTGCCAGGTCGGAGAGGAAGTTGGCGTCAGTGTAGGAGATGCTGAGGGAGTGGCTGTGGAAGTAGTTGTGGAAGTGGCATTGCTTTTCCCCTCAGCCAGAGAGAGCGATAAGCCTCCAAGCAGCAAGCCAATCGAGGCCAGGGCAATGATGATACCCAGGAACACCTGCCGTAAATTCTTCATTACTAGTTTTCTTCGGGCGACTTTTCCAGGACAGGCATCAGGACGCTGAAAGTGGAACCTACGCCTGCTTCAGTTTCGACCCAGATCCGACCATTCTGTGCCTCAACCAGTGCCTTGGCAATGGAAAGCCCTACTCCGGTATCTCCCACACCCTGGATGAGAGAGTGTTCGGCCCGGTAACGGCGCGCAAACACCCGCGGAATATCCTCCGAGGAAATTCCTCCACCATTATCGGACACCTGAATGGAGATGAATTGGTGGCCATCCTCATTCTGCATCTGAACACGCAAGGTGATGTTTCCCTCAGCATGTGTGGCAGCGGTGGCATTCTGGAGCAAATGAATCAGGATTTGCTGCAGAGCATCGCGATCGGTATGGATATGCGGGGAGGTCCCGGTGAGGTCCAGCCGTAGAGTGATATTCTTCTCGCGAATCTGTGTACTGGTATATGCCATGGCGTTATCGATGATGAGGTTCAGATCAATTTCCTCCGGGTTGAATTCCATCTTCCCGGTTTCCAGATTGGTGATCTGGATCAGATCATCCACCAGTCCGCCGATGCGCTCAGAGGAGGCTTTGATTCGCTCGACAAACTTCCGCTGGAGCGCACTCAAACCACCGACCGATTCCCCCATCAGCAGGTCTGTGTAGCCAACGATGGAAGACATGGGCTGGCGCAGTTCCTGGGAAATGGAAGCGATCACTTCTATTTGTTCGTTGGTGATGGGAGCTGCCGGGCGTTTTTCCATCTCCAGTATCTTGATATTCGCGTCGGCCAGAGCGTTTTGCATGTGAGCCATCTCTTCAAGGGTTTGGCGCATTTCACGCTCAGCCTGGTCATCGGGAACCTTCGGCAAACCTCCGGCAATGTGCAATTTCTCATTCTCTGCTTTCAATTGCTCAATGTTCTTTTGCGCCTCTTCCTGCATAATCAGCAAGGCAGCCATATTCTCGGCCTGTACTTGCGATTGGGAGGTTTTTTCGCGCTGGCCTTCCATTTCGGATACCAGTTGTTCGTACTTTTTCTTGGCTTCGTCTGCCTGTTCCATTACAGAACGGGCTTCCTCAACCGAATGGTCTCGTTCTGTTTCCAGGGTGGAAATCCGCTGCACACGCCCGAGAATGGGGATGAAAAGGTTGGTGACATTGGATAAGAAGGACTCGTCCTCAGCACTCCACAGGCGGTTGGAATAAGGAGAAAGGATCAGAACGCTGCCAAGAGGACCATGATCAGGCCTTGACACCGGAACGCTGAGTAGATTGCCGGGGTTGCTCAGGCTGAGGATTTGTCCCAAACCCTTCAGGTCTGGCGAGGTACTGCTGGCCGGCAGGCGCAGGGGTCGCCCCTGCTGGATGGCGTCGGCGAGCAGAGGAATGCTGTCCCGTTCTATAACAGTGCCGTCCAGATTTTCCTCCCGGATCAGATCATACCCAAAACAAATGGACAAGCTTTTATCTTCCCCCACGGTGATCAGGAAACACAGGTCAGCCAACATGGCCTGGGCAATGCCGTGGGTCAATTCCTGGCCAATTTTGCCCGGGTCCGTCTCAGCAGCCAGCGTCAACAGGGCATAGAACGTTTTAGGGTCCGTGCTGTAGCGCCGGCGCTCCTGGATGGGGTGATCGGTGTTTTTTGATTTGGAAATGGGCGCGCGCACCTGGGTCGGAACAGGAAACCGTTGCGTAAGAGTCAGCAAGATGGGGAACATGGCAAGTTGCGCTAGTCTGACAAAACCCGGAAAATTACCATCCATGGGGTAAACCAGGCTGACTAGGTGACCCAAGAAACCCAAGACAAGCATGGCCAGACCATTACTCCAGCCATTCGGTTTGCGCAGAACAAGCCCCACGGTGCCGATCAGGATGACTGCAATACTGAAAACCTGCCAAACGATTTCATATCCGGACCGGTTAAAGGAACTGGACGGTTTCTGAATCCAAAAAAACAGCGTGAGACCAAGCAAAATAATACCCAGCAGGTTAAGCATGAGCATGGCGGCATCTGCCAGGCGGAAAGGTTCAGGAAAGGCCCATAGCCAGCCGATCCAGACCAGAGTGAGAAGGGTCACTGCCCGATCGAGCGGAGGGAATACCAATTGTGAATTGACCAGCCCCTGCCAGGTCAATGCGCTGATGGCAAACAGAAACAATTGCAGGCCCAACATAACGCTGAGCCCGATGACCGTCCGCCGGGCTTGAGGGAAATTGCTAGAGCGCAGGGATTGGATAGCCCCTTGCAGTGCACCGGCAATGGAAAACACCAGTACAATATGGTAGACGAGATTCCCCGGTGGGGTGGTAAGCAGCGTAAAGATTTGTCCCAGAAACTGACTCATAGTTGACCGCCTGCGCTATTATAGTCCTAACTATAAGTTTAACCGATTTTACAGGAAGGGCATATAGCATTTTCACAATAAACAGCACTATCATTTTTGACCAGCGACTGATTTATAATCCAACTAGTGACGAAACTTACCCTCTTGCAGTCATTAATCCGTAATGCCCTGATCGAAACCATACTGCTGGTGCTGATCCTGGTTCCAAGACCTGCCGCAGGAATTCTGGACATCCGGAAGGCGCGCCAGTTCGATGCGGACGGGAACTATATCTCGGCCGCATCCGCCTACGCCACCGCCGCGCAGCGCCTGCCTTGGGAGCCTTCGTTGTGGGAAAAGGCCGGCCAGGCTTATTTGAAAGGAAATGATTATTATCCCGCTGAATACGCTTTTGAAGATGCAGTCCAACGACGAGCGCTCTCACCGGATGGGTATTTGGGTTATGGCGATACTGTATTTGCACTGGGTGATCCAGGATTGGCTGTTGACCTTTGGAATGGACTATTGGACAGAGGTGGGGATCCATCCATCCTCTTGCCGCGTATCGCCCATGGTTACCGGGATCTGGCGCTTTATTCCGATGAAATGAATACCTGGCAAGAATACCTAGTGTACCAGCCAGGCGATGCTGCTGCTCATTACAGATTGGGTCTTCTTCTTGCAACAACCTCCCCTGCCGATGCTTTGCCTGAACTTATGCTGGCTGACCGGCTTAATCCATCGCTGGATCCCCCCGTCGAAAGTCTGCGGAGTGCCTTGAACATTGCTTTCCTTTCAGATGACCGCGCCTATCAGCTCCTGGTCTCCGGGCGGACCCTGGGGGCAATGGGGAATTGGCAACTGGCTGCCATAGCTTTCCAAAATGCCATCGCCATACGTGCGGATTACGCGGACGCCTGGGCCTGGCTGGGGGAGGCAAAACAGCAGCAGGGTCAGGATGGTTCAGTTGAGATTGAACGGGCGATTGCATTCAATCCCGATTCTGCCATGGTGGAAAGTCTTTACGGCATCTATCTCCAGAGACAAAAACAACCGAAGCAGGCTCTGGCAGCCATTCAAAAAGCCGCCGCGTTGGAACCGGGGAATCCCGGTTGGCAGATGGCCCTGGGTGAAGCATACGAAGAGACCGGTGATCTGGTAACTGCCCTGACATACTACCAGAAAGCGACAACGCTTTCCCCCGACGATGCAACCTTCTGGCAGGCGCTGGCAGAATTCAGCCTGCGCAACAACCTGGATCTGGCGGGCACCGGCCTGCCGGCCGCCCGCAAGCTGGTCGAACTGGCTAGTAATGACTGGCAGTCGGACGACATCGCCGGGCAAATCCTTATGGAGACAGATGACCTTGTGGGGGCAGAAGTACTCTTGAAGAAAGCCATTGAACTGGACCCAACCCAAGCTGCTCCGTTCCTACACCTGGGGCTTTTTTATCTGCAGACCGGAGATCGCATGGCAGCTTTTTCCTACCTTAACCAGGCGAAATCAGGCTTTGACCCGGATGGTTCAATTGGTTGGCAGGCAAACCGTTTATTGGAGCAGTATTTCCCATAATCAGATCATGAAAATATTCCTGGATACCATTGGCTGCCGCCTGAATCAGGCGGAGATCGAAACCCTGGCCCGCCAGTTCCGGCTGGCCGGGCACGAAATTGTTGCCACAGCAACGGAGGCGGACCTGGCAGTGGTTAATACCTGTTCGGTCACTTCGCAGGCCGCCTCGGATTCGCGCGCCGCCATCCGCCGGGCCAGCCGACTGGGTGCGTGCGAGCTGGTTGTAACCGGCTGCTGGGCCACCCTGGAGCCGGGCGCGGCCGCCAACCTTCCGGGCGTCCGCAGGATTGTTTCCAACCCTCAAAAAGACAGTCTGGCGGCTGATCTGCTCGGATTGCCACAGGATTTTTTTGACCTCGAACCGCTGGCCCGCCAACCCCTACCCGGACTGCATGCCCGCACACGCGCCTTCATCAAAGTCCAAGATGGCTGTGATAATGCCTGTACTTTTTGCATAACAACCATAGCGCGTGGCCCGAGCCGGTCGCGTTCGGTGGAGAATGTCCTCATCGATGTGCAAGCGGCATTGGCAGGCGGGGCAAAGGAGCTCGTACTGACAGGTGTCCAGCTCTGCGCCTGGGGGCGCGACTTTCCGGATCCGCAACGCCTGGCGGAATTGATATCCACTCTGCTCGACCGCACTTCCGTCCCGCGCTTGCGCCTGTCCTCGCTCGAACCTTGGAATCTGGAGGCGGGGTTCTTTTCGCTCTGGCGGGATAAACGCTTGTGCCGCCACCTGCACCTGCCCTTGCAATCCGGGAGCGAATCAGTGCTCAAACGCATGCGGCGCAAGACCACACCCGAGTCTTTCGCTGCCCTGGTACGGTCCGCTCGGGCAGCCATTCCGGAAGTCGCCATTACCACCGATATCATCGTTGGATTCCCCGGCGAAACAGAGGCTGAGTTCTCGGAGACAGTCGAGTTCGTCAAGGGCATGAATTTTTCCGGAGGGCACATTTTTACTTATTCGTCGCGACCGGGCACACCTGCAGCCCGAATGCATACACAGGTCCGGCATGAGGTCCGCAAGGAGCGCAACGCCATATTGAGGGCTGTATTGGAAGACTCAGCCAAAGCGTACCGGTCTGGCTTCATCCACCATAGGTTACCGGTACTATGGGAGGCCTCCAGCCGGTTGACCGAGGCCGGCTGGACACTGGAAGGATTGACGGATAACTACCTGCGCGTCACGGCAGTTGCACCGGCGCCAAGATGGAATCAAATGGATGATGTACAACTGGTTTCGATTGAAGGGGATGGCATGAAAGGGATAATAACCGTCTAAAGTGATTCCCCCGGAATACGATTTATATTAAAGGGAGACGTACCAGACCAGCTTCCAGCCTTCCAACTATTGGTCTTGACCGCTTTTATCGCGGCTCGACCGGGCATGCAACAGGATTACCTTGCAATGGCCTTGGCCTGGCAATTGTAAAACAAATGGTGGAGAAACATAAAGGCCAGCTCGCTGTGGAGAATGATTCCGAAGGCCATGGAACGATTTTTACCGTCTGGCTTCCTGTCGAGCGAGCCCCAGAGGTCGGTTTATCTTCTCCACGCTTATTTCAAATTCCTGAACTGTTCAAGGCAGTGGGCGCCAGATCAATGACAGCAGGATGGCGATTCCAGCCAGGAGCGCGCCAAAGGCCGTAAATAGCACGCTGATTTCGAGCACCTCGTGCTTGATGATCAGATAGGTCGGCAGGCCGGCGAAAACGCCTTCGAGCTGGCTGGCGCTTGAAGCCAGGTGATATGTTCCACCGGTCATCGAGGCTATTTGCTTCAGCATGGGTTCGTTAAGCCCCATGCGGGGCCGGCCTCCTCCATTGAAGAAACCACTACCGCCACCAGGAAAATTGCCGAATCCGAACGGGCTTTGGGAGGTATTAGGCCCGTTTACTGTGCCAAAGCCGATGGTGTAGACCCGCACCCCGCGATCGGCCGCCTGCTGCGCCGCAGATATTGGATCAGGCCCGGCGTTGTTGTCTCCATCGGTCAGCAGCACGATGATATCCGGGGCGTAATCGCCTTTGGGAACCGGCGTGGGTTCCACGCCCGGCTGTGTATCGGTAATGCTCCGGGCGACATTCTTGTCCACCTGTGAGATGGCATCCAGGGCGACTAGAATTCCGCTTCCAATAGCCGTCCTGCGCCCAACGGTTAAACTATCCAGCGCAGCTTGCAGTGCAGCCTGGTCGGTGGTAGCCGGCTGGATGAGTTCAGCAAAGCTGGAAAACGCCACCAGTCCAATTTGTGTGTTGGATTTCTGATGTTGAATAAAGGAGAAGGCAGCTTCCTCGGCTGCCTGGAGGCGACTCGGCTGAATATCGGTCGAGCGCATGCTCCCGGAAACATCCATGGTCAGGATGATCGTAGTCTGGTTGGTGGGCACGTTCAGGATGGCCACCGGGCGCCCCAGGGCGAATATCAGGCTGGTTAGGCCAAGCAAGAACAGGACGACCGGGAGATGGCGGCGCCAGTTTGATTTTTTGGGCAAGGCTGCGCGCACCAGTTCCAGACTGGAATAACGCACCGCGAATCGCCGGCGTCGTAACATCCAGATATACAGCCCGACAAGCACTGGGACTAATGCCAGCAATAAAAGAAATCCGGGCCAGAGGAATTCCATCTAATAGCTCCTATCCAAATAAATCATTGGCATTTTCTAAATCCTTGGCTAGGGTGAGGTTGGACACTCACGGAAGGCGGCTGAACCATAGGAGGGAAAACAGGCCACCGATGACCATAAAGAAGATGCTTGCACCGGCAAAAAGCGCGGTAAGCTCAGTCTTTTCCGGCTTGTTCATCAATTGCGTGTCGAGGTGAGCATATATCTTGAGCAAGTCTTGTTCACTCTGGGCGTTGTAGTAGGTGCCGCCGGTGATCTGGGATATTTGTTGCAGGGTGGCCTCATCAAGTTGCGTATGCAGGGAAAAACCGTTGATATGCACGGTGGTTCCCGTTGGGCTACCAATGCCAACGGTATAGATGCGCACACCCCGGTCAGCGGCCGTCTGCGCGGCAGCCAGTGGGTCGGGGTTTTCGTTGTTTTCGCCGTCGGACAGCATGATAATGACGGCCGGAGTATAGGTCCCGTGTGGTACGGGTGTGGGCGTTGGAGTGGGCGTGAGCAGGAGATTGCTGTAAATCTCCGCCGGTTGCCCTCCGCTGGCTCCAGTGGCAATTGCATTGAGCGAGGCGAGGATGCCCTGTCCCACCGATGTACCGCTTTGAGGGGCCAGGCGGTTGATGGCTGCCAGGATAGCGTTCGGATCGTTGGTGGGTACCTGCACCGACAATCCGGTATCGCTGAAGGCGACTACACCTGTCTGCACAAAGAGTGGTTGGTGTTTGACAAATTCGATTGCGGCAGCTTTGGCAGCCTCCATCCGGGTGGGTTTTATATCATCAGCCGCCATGCTGCCGGAAACGTCAAAAGCCAGGATGACCGTGCCTTCCTGTTTGGGCAGGGCAACCACAGCTTGCGGGCGTGCCAGGGCAATTGCCAGGATGGTGAGACCCAGAAGGAAGAACACCACCGGAATGTGGCGGCGCAGGCCAGGCTGGTTTCCCCTGGCACCCGATCCGAAACCAAAGTTGCTGTAATTGGCAGTTAATTTCCTTCGCCGCCGCTGCATCAGAAGGTATGCCCCGATGAAAAGGGGGATCAAAACCAGAGAAAAAAGCATGACAGGCCAGATGAATGTCATAATAAAACCCGGGCTACTTTCGTTGCCGGCCTTGCCGGCGGCGCAGGCTGGCAAAGCGCACTATCGCTTGCACCAAATCATCTTCAGTTGATAGCGCCAAAGCATCCACCCCAGCGCGCTTGAACGCCTGCGCCAGTTCAACCTCGCGCTGCCGGGCCGCCTCTTCAAATCGCTGTCGGAACTTTCGGTCGTGGGTATCCACAAACATTTGCTCTCCCGTCTCGGCATCTTCCATCACGACCATGCCCATATCCGGGAGCTGGATTTCGCGTGGATCCCACAGCCGGACGGTGAGCACTTCGTGGCGCTGGTTGAGCAAGTTCAATGTCCGCTCCCAGCCCGGCGCACAAATGAAATCCGAGATCACGAACACGAGACTGCGTTTTCTAAATGAATACAAACCACCCTCGAGCAGGGGAGTCAGGTTGGTGAAGGGAGCGCGTGGTAATTGAGGTTGTTTGAGCAGGTCATTGGTCAGGCGCAACACCTGGATGCGGCCGCCGCGGGCCGGGATCATCTTCTCGACATGGCTATCGTAAAAAATCGCACCCACCCGATTGCCGTGGCGGGTCAACAACCTCGCCAGCGTGGTCACGAAGTCGATCAGTACATTCCGCTTCAGGCTCTGAACTGTGCCAAAGTCTATCGATGGGCTGAGATCCAGCAAAAACCAGGCTGTGATTTCGCGGTCCTCGACATATTGACGCACGTAGGGCGTATTCATGCGCGCAGTGACATTCCAATCGATATAGCGAATATCGTCCTCGGGCTGATATTCCCGCAGGTCGGCAAAATCCACCCCGTATCCATAGAACAGGGTGCGATAATCGCCCTGCAGGAGCCCATCCAGGCGGCGGATAACCTGCCAGTCAAGCCGCTGCAGGATCCGCTCAGGCGTTGATACGGTCGTCGGCATGCTCATGGAGCGGTACCACGGGAAGCGGAACCCGATCAAGGATTTTCTTCAGAATGTCGTCACTGCTCACGTTATCTGAAAGCGCCTCATAGGTCAAAACCAGACGATGGCGCATTATATCGAGCGCCATATCGGAAACATCCTGCGGCAGAACGTAATCCCGTCCCCTTACATAGGCAAGCGCCCGGCCGGTAAGGATCAGATTGATCGAGGCGCGCGGACTGGCGCCAAACATGATGTAATGCTCCAATTCCTTCAAACCAACATCCTTAGGACTGCGGGTGGCTGTTACCAGCTTCACCGCATACTCGATCAAGGCAGGGTCTACGAAGACATGGTCAGTTTCGTTCTGCAAAGCCATCAACTGCTTGGTTGTCAGCACTTTCTGCATAGTCTGCAGCATGCCGGTCATGCGTTCGACAATGACGAATTCTTCGGTTGTGCTGGGGTAACCGACCAGCACCTTGAGCATAAAACGATCCACCTGCGCTTCCGGGAGGGCATAGGTTCCTTCGGTCTCGATCGGGTTTTGCGTGGCCAGCACCAGGAATGGCTCAGGTACTTTGAATGTCTCCCGCCCGATGGTGACCTGGTGTTCCTGCATCACTTCGAGCAGGGCACTCTGGACTTTGGCAGGTGCGCGGTTGATTTCATCCGCCAGCAACAGGTTCGTAAAGACCGGGCCGAGCGAAGTGTTGAATTCGCCGGTCTTTTGATTATAGATGCGTGTGCCAATCAAATCGGCCGGAACCAGGTCAGGGGTGAATTGGATCCGCTTGAATTCACCGCCAATCGCTTCTGCCAGCGTTTTTATGGCCATTGTCTTGGCCAATCCCGGCACACCCTCCACCAGGATGTGGCCACGCGCCAGCAAGGCAACCACCAACCGTTCCAGCAGATGATCCTGCCCAACGATCACCTTTTTCACTTCATATAACACCCGTTCCATCGGCAAACCATTCTCGGGGTTCATATTGTGATCCATAAATCATCTCCTTATTTATTCAACGAAACCTGGGTAACACATGATGCACAGCCCATTCCATCGGTGGCCCTGGTTCAATCGCATGCAATTCAATCCGGCGGTAACCCGGCGGCTCCGCCGGCAACATTGATCGGTATGGCGAATCCAATCCCAACGAAGAAATTTTGATCGGTCGGATTTACAAGGCCTTCGACAATCCCGATCACTTCCCCGTACCGGTTTAGCAGCGGGCCTCCTGAATTTCCGGGATTGACAGCTGCGTCGACTTGAATCAAACCTTTCAGGTTTAGATTGGTATTGACAGGTTGAAATGTCCGGTTGAATCCGGAGATAACACCTGCACTCATGGAACTGTATAAGCCAAATGGATTGCCGACAACATAGGCCTCATCCCCCACGTGCATGGCATTCGGATTTCCAAGTACCGCCGGGACGATCTGCGCCGGTAGCTTGTCCGCCTTTAATACGGCAATGTCATTCTGCGGTTGTTGGGTTGCCACGCTGGCACTGGAGGAAGTACCATCCGCGAATGTGACCTGAATATCGGTCGCGTTTGCAACCACATGCAGGCTGGTCAGGATATCTCCGTTCGCGTCAACAATGGTTCCGGTGCCCAGGCTGTCATCCGTCTTTCCATCCGTTCCGGGAATCTTGGCTTGTATAAGAACGAGGGAGGGCTGGATGATTTCATAAACAGTCTCTGAGAACGGGGCAGGCGGTGTCGCCGAGGCAAGCACCTGGTTTACCGCGGTGCTCACGTCATTGGTGGTTAATTGATGCGGGCTGGGAGTCATAAGATTGTAAACCAACAACCCAGCGAGAGCCGCTACCATTCCCAGGATAAACAGGAAACCACTACGCAACCCCGGGCGGAGTCTTTTCAGGCGTTGCCGCCATAGCTCTGATCTTGAGACTGTTGGTTTATCCATATTTGTTCTTCGGGATCTGGCCTGATTTGCGCATGCAAAGCAGCGAAAATAACCAGCTCCCCAAAATAACACTCGGAACCTATCCAGAAATTATGGAGGAGTTCACATTCTGCGCGCCGGCAAGCAAAATGCATTCTTCAATGATTTTCAGATGGGTGCTTGGCCTTACTCTATCATTCTCTCAGAAGAAAATGAGATGAACCTGAGAAATTGCTTGCAAAATCTACCGTAATTGTGTAAATATCATATCCGTAACAACAGCAGAGGGGAGAGAGTGTCATGATAAATGGATTTTACATTGGCAAAATGTGGACTTTTAGAAGGTGCTGCGGGCGGAACGGGATTGGTCGCAAGCCGAGCTTGCCGGGCTCCTGAACGTTTCACGCCAGACAATCAATGCCCTCGAGACCGGCAGATCTGACCCCAGTCTGCCGTTGGCTTTCAAGCTCGCCGCGCTATTCGCCTGCAAGATTGAAGATATATTCAAGCCAGATGAAAGAGAAAAAAGCAACTAAAGTCGCAAAGAATTGCCAGTATGGTGGCTTTCGACCAGGCGCACCAGCCGGGCAGCGATGCTTTCCACGTAGCTATCCGGCACCCCGTCGATGGCCTTGGATTGCAGTCGCAGGTCGACCGGATCGTTGACATAATCCACCACCAGGAATTTTCCCTCTTCCGTCAGGGCAATTTCGGTCGAGAACAGGTGCAGGCCGCAAATCTGGGCGATCCGGACCGGGAGCTCGCGCAGGCTCCGTAAACCGAAGCGCGCCTTTTCCTCCGCCGTTACGCGCGTATACACATGCGTATGCTGATCCCACCAACACGGATAAACCGCTCCCTGGCAGAACAAAACCCGGAACCAGGCCGGGCGCCCATCCAGGATGCGTGTCGTAACGTGTGCCTGCAGAAGATATTTTTCGTGGGGATATTGTTGGCGTGCCTGCAGCACCTGCTGCCAGGAGCTGGCTTCCAGGATCACGCCATCCCCCCCGCCTTCGCAGGCCGGCTTGATGGCGAAACTTCCGCCCAGCGGCCACAGGTCAGATGGAGTGATGAAGGGCTGGCTGGAGTATGGAGAAAGGATGATCGTATAGGGAGTGTACAGGCCGCGGCTGATAAATTCCAGGTGCATGGTGGCTTTATCCCCCGACCAGAGGGTGCGCTCTTGCTGGTTCATGCAAAATGCTCTCTGTCGGGTGGCCCAATCCACCAAAGGCTGAAAGCGCGGGTCGGATTCGGAAGCGCGGTCAAATAGCATCCCGAAGGAAATGTCCTTGTTTACCAATCCGGCCAGCACCTGTTCCAGAGATTCCGGCGTGGCCTGCAGCAGGGAGACCCCGCGCGCTGCACAGGCAACTTCGATCAGGTGGACGAAGTCGCCATCATATTCCCAGTTCCAGGCCAGGCACAGGTCGTAACGCGACATCTGGAAGCATTATAGGAGTGATGGAGAAGGGAGTCAACGAATATATTAGCGCGCGAGGGCTATTCTTAAATCCTCCCGATAGTTTTTTGGAGAATAGATTTCACGAGTGGCACCCACCAAAAAGGATGAAAACATCCTCCCGCCTGTCCGGCGCATTTTGTAGGGAAGGTTTATAAAGGCGATAATGACTTTTTCGGAACCTTCAGGGATTTTTCCTGTTTTATAATCGGCTGGTTTAACGATATTTGAAAAGATAATAGAACCACTTGATATATTCGTTATTGAGCGTGATAAGGCCGGTCTCGTTTTTCCACCAGTTGGTCTGGTCAAAGCCCGCATACGGAACGGCCACCATTTCCAGCTTGACCGGCAGCCCTGCCAGTACTTTTTCAAAAGTCCACCTGGCACGTCGGGTATGGAAGGCGGAAGTAACCAGGATGATTCTGTGAGTCTGGTGGGATAGGACATATTGCCGGACTGCGGTGGCTTCATCCATCGTGCTGGTCACACCCCCCGGGAACGGCAGAACAATGATCTTATCGGCCGGCAC
>JBEKEB010000085.1:0-15628 GCA_050014055.1 Anaerolineales bacterium
TAGATGCGGAATTCGGCAAAGAGCTGCTGAAATGTTTTTGGATGCACTGCAATACCGCTTACGATGGCTTGATCCGGACCGGCGGTAACCAGGGCATCACCGCCGGTTACGGCCAGCTCTTCAACATTTCCGGGATGGGGGCCGGTGGCCGCGACATGACCAACGAACTCACCTATATCCTGCTGGATGTGATCGACGAAATGTCGCCCATCCTGGAACCCAAGCCCAACGTGCGCCTGCAGCGTGGCTCGCCCGAGCGGTTGCTCGACCGGGTGGTGGAGATGATCGCCTCCAGCCAGGGTTCGCCCTTCCTGCTCAACTTCGACGAGCGCTCGATGGCTGGCATGATGTTGGAAGCCCGCAAATCCGGGGTTACCGATCTCATCAATGCGGACAACGTCTTCGATTATGCCTCGGTCGGCTGCCTCGAAAATACCATGGTTGGCAATGACCGTTCCGGTACGGTGGATGCCAACCTGAACCTGTTCAAAGCCGTCGAACTGGCTCTGACCGGCGGCTACGATCTGACCCCCTTCACGGATGGCATTACCGGCAAGACCGACAAACGCCAGCGCTGGGGCGCGGATACCGGTGACCCGGCACAATTCACAACCTGGGAACAATTCTGGCAGGCTTATGCCACCCAGACCCGCCATATCATCCGCCGCATCGTCGAACTATATGAGCAATCCGAGACAATCCGGGCAAAGTATGCCCCCACGCCTTACCTCTCCTGCCTGGTGAAAGGCTGTGCCCAAAAAGGACTGGATGTCACCCAGGGCGGCGCGCAGCTGGGCTACGTGACCATCGAGGCCGTTACCTATGCCACCACCGTCGATTCACTCCTGGCGGTCAAATACCTGGTCTATGACCAGAAAGTCTGCAGCATGGCAGAGCTGGTCCAGGCACTCGAGCATAACTGGGACGGCTACGAAATATTGCAAGCACGCGCTAGGAACAGGGCCCCCAAATATGGCCGGGATGACGATGCCGCCGACCTACTGGCCTGCCAGGTGATGGAACTATGGACGGATGAGACCTGGAAGTACAAGACCCGCTCCACCGCTCGCCAGTTCCGTCCAGGCATGTTGTCCTGGAACTACTGGGTGGCGGATTCGTTCATCCTGCCCGCCAGCCCGGATGGTCGGCCGCGCGGCAAGTTCCTGTCGAATGCCCTATGCCCCTCCAACGGCGCTGATAGCAACGGCCCCACCGCCAATGTCAACTCGGTCGGCAAGGTGCTGGGCGGCAAGGCCGCCGATGGCAAAGGGGATTGGGCCGGTTACCTGAACGTGCTGCCCAACGGCGGCAGTCACACGATGACCTTCAACCCGTCCATGCTGCGAGACTCCGAGCACCGCCTCAAGTTCAAGGCATTCCTGAAAGGGTACATCGAGAACGGCGGATCGGCCCTGCAGATCAACCTGATCGATGCCGGTATGCTGCGGGATGCCCAGCAGCACCCGGAGAATTACCGTAATTTGTTGGTGCGCGTAACCGGCTACAATGCCTATTTCACCACCATCGGGCGCGAACTCCAGAACGAGATCATTGCCCGCGAGAGTCACCAGATGAAATGAGCCTCTCTGTAGTCCCCCCGTCGCGAACGCGAAGCGCAGCGACAGGGGGACGCAGCCTCATGAGACCTATCCATGACCAGTTCTGATCCAAGCGGTCGCATCCTGCACATCCAGCGTCTCTCCACCGAAGACGGTCCGGGCATCCGCACCACTGTTTTCTTCAAGGGCTGTCCGTTGCACTGCACCTGGTGCCATAACCCCGAGAGTCTTTCACCCAACCTGCAGACGCAATGGTTCTCCGTGCGCTGCATTGGCTGCCAGTCTTGCGTAAAGACCTGTCCCAATGGCTGCCTGACGATGACCTCGGCCGGCCTGGTCATCGACCGGGAGCGTTGCCAAGCCTGCGGAAAATGCGCCGAAGCCTGTCCTTCCGGCGCGCTGGAAGCCCTTGGAAGAACCGTCACCGTCGCTGAACTGCTGGCCGAACTGTGCAAGGACCGCGCCTATTACGAGAAATCCGGTGGTGGCATAACCCTTTCGGGCGGCGAACCGACCTTCCAGCCGAAATTTACCGAGGCGCTCCTGCGCGGGCTGAAAGAGCAGGGAATTGCCACCGCCCTGGATACCTGCGGGCTGTGTTCCGTCCAGACCCTCGACCACCTCCTGCCGTATACAGACCTGGTCCTGTTCGACCTGAAGTTATTCGACCCGGCGCTGCACCGGCAGTTCACTGGCGCCTCCAACGCGCAGATCCTGGAAAACCTGCATCATATCCAGGAATTCATCAATAGCCAGGCACATCCCATCCAACTGTGGATCCGCACCCCGCTCATTCCTGGTGCAACCGCCGTGGACGAGAACCTGACTGCCATCGGGCACTACCTGGCCGGTCAGATCGACGGAGCAGTCGCACGCTGGGAGTTGTGTGCGTTCAACAACCTTTGCCGCGAACAATATACCCGCCTGGACCTGGAATGGCCCTACGCCAAAACACCATTGATGACCGCTCTTGAACGGTCGCACTGCGAACTAGTCGCCAGATCCTGCGGTTTCCATCCGGAACTGATCCTTGCCACCGGCGCGACCCGCGCCGACGAACCAACCTAGGAGTTCAGCATGAATACACCTTTGACCACCTTTTCGGAAGAAGATATCCAGAGTACCCGGCCTGAGTTGAAGATCGGTCTGCTCGCAACGGTCACGCCGGAAGGACTGCCGCACGTGACACTGCTCTCCACGCTGATGGCCTGCGGGCCGGCGCAGATATGCTTTGGCCAGTTCACCGAGGGCATGTCGAAGAAGCACATTCTCACCAATCCAAAAGCCGGTTTTCTCATCATGAGCCTGGATAGAAACGTCTGGCGCGGCAAAGCCAGCTATACCCATTCTGCCCAAGCCGGACCGGAATACGACTACTATAACAATGTGCCCATGTTCCGCTACAACGCCTATTTTGGCGTGCACACCGTCTATTACCTGAACCTGCTCGCGCAGACCGGCAAGTCCCCGCTGCCGATGAACCGCATCATCTTTGCGGCCATCCAAACCATGCTGGCGCGCACACTCAGACGCAAACAGGGAAAACAGTCCGTGCTGAATGACTGGACGCGCGCCTTTCTGGATAAGATCGATAACTTGAAATTCCTGTGCTATGTGGACGCAGATGGTTACCCGGTGCTGATTCCTGCCATCCAGACCCAGAGCCTGGATGCCCAGCATGTACTCTTCTCGACTTCCGTTTATGCCGGTGAGCTGGCTGCCCTCCCGGCGGGCGTCCCGCTGGCGGTCTTCAGCATGGCGCTGACGATGGAAGATGTGCTTCTGCGCGGCACCTATCTGGGCATTCGCCGCGTGGGCGGCATCCGCGCCGGGCAGGTGCAGGTGAACTGGGTCTACAATCCAATGCCGCCAGTCCCGGGCCAGGTCTACCCCCTGCTGGAACTGAAGCCGGTGGTTGTGTTCTAATTCTGACCCTTAGAATTTTGTAATTCCATTTCAGTTCACAAAGTTGTATAATAGAAGGGCAGTTCGTCCGTTTTTTCACAGCAAGGAGGATCAGGTATGTTCGCCAAACGTCTTTTCCAAGTAACCTTGATATTAGTATTGCTGGTTTCCTGCCTCGCGGTTACTCATAGTAACGCCGCTGCATCAAGTTGTGGCAGTACCTATGTTGTCCAGCGGGGTGACTGGCTGTCCAAAATTGCCAATCGTTGTGGGATCAGCCTGTCATCCCTTTATGCGGCCAACCCGTATGTCGGCTATTACATCTATCCGGGGCAGGTGCTGAATATTCCCGGCGGGTATGGCTACTACGGGCCTTATAACGGGCCTTACAACGGGCCTGTGCCAGGTAGTGGTGGGCCTGTGCCCGGCAACGGTGCTTATAATCCAGGGAATTACCAACCCTGGTATGGCAACGGGCATTATTACTGTGGTCCGACTTCCAGTAATTCTTATGGGAGATACTACGTGGTCTGCCGCGGCGATACCCTTTTGAAAATCGCCCTCTATTACGGGGAGCGGTTGTCATATCTGCAATGGCATAATCACATCTACAATGCCGACCGCATCTATGCTGGCCAGTTCATTTTCCCGTAAATCACGGCACAAAAAACCCTATAGATTCCGCCCAGGCATAGTTTCCTTGACTAGATGCTACTCCTTGTCGTCATGAGTGTGACGACAAGAAGTGGTTTCGCGTTATGCACAAGCTTCTGTACTTCCATACGGTGTGCCACAGGCGACCGGCTGAGTGGCGTTTCCACGAGGGCTATTTATCCGTGCAGGAGTTTGGTACTGGTGAAAAATTATAGATGTAAGGGATCGGTGAAAAATAGCTCTGATCGTTGAGCAGGGGCATTTTGGCGTTGAAATAGGCATTCAGGATGACGCGAAAGGTGTTAACCGGTGAAATGCCCGGGTAAAGCTGGGCGGTATGGCCGGGCATGTAATAGGCATTCAGGATGGTAAATTGATCCGGACCGCTTGTAAACCAGGGGCCGGTGTCGGTCTGGAGGACGATCACCAACGGGCGGGTGGATTTGCTGATAAGGGTGGAAATGGTTTTTTCGAGTTCCTGGTCGTCGAAGGGCACCTGGTCCCGGTAGCCCTCCTGGTACTTATCCTCGGTGTAATTGCCGTTCTGATCGACAAAGGAGGATGGGTCGGAGATCTTTGAGCCATCCGCGTTGAAGACGATGGGCGGGTGCGGGTTGATGATGTGCATGAATACAAATTTTGGGCCTGGCATGCTGGCCAGCCTGGGTACACTGTTATAGACCAACAGAGTGCGCTCGCGGTAGCGTTCGCCATCGATGTTGAAGAGGTTGAGCAAACCTATGTCTTCAAGGTGGCGGACCGGCGTGGTGCGCAGCAGCAGGTTCTCGAAGCTGGTCAGACCTGACCAATACGGTGGTGGTGTGATGTAAACGTCCGAATTATCCAGCTCGCTCCAGGAGAAACCGGTCGCGAAGGCAACAGTCTTATAGCCGATCTTTTTCAAGTCTGATTCAAGTGTGTTGTAACGGATGGCATTCCATATCACGGCCTGATCCTCATTGTTCGCCCTGAATCCGGAGCCCAAATTTTGCAGGTAATCCATCTCGAGGGCCGAACCGAGCGACAATTCGGATGTAACGTAATTGCTCTGGCTGCAGGACGCCACGAAGAAACCCTTGTCTTTCAGAAATTGCTGGAATGAACTGGTATCTATCTGGGCCCATTGCTGAAGCTGGTCGGCGCGGCCGTAATCTTCAGGCATGATGTAATAGATGTCAGGAGGGGTCTCGCCGGCAGGAACCTGCAGGACCTGTTTCGCCTGGGCAACTTTTGCAGGAGCCGGGGCGGTTTTTATGAATGACCAGTTGATCACCGGCACGAGTACATAGACCACCAGCCCGAGCGAAACGATATTCAACGGAAGGATGATCCTGTCGAAATGCAGCTTGCGCAGCGCGGCCAGGACCAGCACCAGGATGGCCAGCAGGAGCCAGGCTGCCAGCATACAGGTGGTGAAATGGGGGATCTTCCATTTTTTGGAAATGGTATCGTAAATTTGACCATAGCTGAAGAACAGCAGCAGCCAGGCCGCCACAATAAAGGCCGCCCGGTGCGTATTTCGGTAAACCAGCCGGAATATCAAGAATAGCAGGCCGGCTGCCAGGCAGGATAAGATTACCGGCCGGACGGCGGCAGGATATTTGACTTGGGTGATATTGTTGGATAATAGCGCCAGCGCAGGATAAGCTGCCAAAAGAAAAGGGTACCAGGGGAACTTGAAGATTCTTTTCAAGGAATTTCCTCCACTTGCAATACGGATTTATCCGCCATTCTATCACCAGACGGGACTGATGGCATGTTGAGCCATGGTTGGATTTTATGGTTGGCTTTCGACGTTTTAGTTGCAGATGGGCTTTTATTAAACGCCTGTCGTTTATTGCAAGCTGACCAAACGTATATATTTCCTACATGAATCCAGATTTTATGGATATCGACTTGATGTTACAATTATATAATCTGCCCTTAGATTGGCTGGGTGAAGTTTGCCTGGCCTTTTAACTTTCGCATGTCCCGAATGGGACTATAGGAGAAAAAAATGATCCTAATTTATCTGGATCCCGGCTCAGGGAGTTTCTTAATTCAATTACTGATTGCAGCCATTGCCGGTGCAGGGATTGCCATTGCCATCAGTTGGGGTAGGATCAAGCGGTTCTTTTCGAAAAACAAACACGTCGATGTTGATGAAGATTTCGATGAAGATGAGGACAACGAGCAGCCGGGCGTGTAATGGCTTTTATCGTTATTTATTTAGGGGACCTGCGACATAGAGGATTAAGTTGAAAAAATCGTTTAAGCGGTTTCCCTGGTTCTATATTCTTTTTACTTTTTACCCATTGCTGTTCCTGTGGGCGGTGAACATATCGCAGATGGATCCGGCGGTGGTCATCCGGCCGTTCCTGTTTACTCTTTTGGGTTCCGCCCTCCTGTATGGCATCCTGTATCTTGCCTTTCGTAATGGGATCAAAGCGGCATTGATCGGGACCTTGCTCCTGATTGCCTACTTCTCCTATGGTCATATTTACTATATAGCCCGCTCTATCCCTGCATTGAAGATTCTCAACCACCATGTCGTATTGATCCCGCTTTATATTGTCCTTCTTGGTCTGGGTATTTGGGGCATCTTCCGCATCAAGAAATATGATAATTTCGTCCTGTATTTAAATGCAGCCAGCCTAGTATTGGTTGTGCTCCAGGTCGTGGAACTGAGCTATGCCTATATCGAGACTTCCTATGTCGCCAGCCGGCCGGTTAAAGTACAGGCGGCGCTGACCCTTCCAACTGCCCTCAAAAATATGCCGGATATCTATGTGATCGTTCTGGATACCTACATGAGGTCGGACGCTTTGAAGCAAGACCTGGGATATGACAATTCACCCTTCATCAATCAACTGACCGGAATGGGGTTTTACGTGGCCAGCTGTGGCCATCCGGATTACACTTTCACTTATGCCTCCATCTCAGCCTTGTTGAACATGCGTTATATCCCGGAAGCATACGCGAATGATGATTGGAGTGATTTCTCCGATAATGGGTTTTGGAGCAACCTGCTTAAGAACGACGAAGTGCGTGAGCAATTGAAAAGCGTCGGTTATAAGACGGTCGCTTTTCAGGAAGAATATCCTCTGGTCGAATTTGACAATTCGGATGTGCTGATCGGAACCGATCATCCGTCGATCAATTCGGCCTACCTATACCCGTTTGAGGTCATATACCAGCAGAGCACGGCCGCCATCATTCTCACTGCCCTGGATCCGAGCGGCAAGGTTGAAG
This sequence comes from Anaerolineales bacterium, assembly GCA_050014055.1. Classification (GTDB taxonomy): domain Bacteria; phylum Chloroflexota; class Anaerolineae; order Anaerolineales; family Villigracilaceae; genus UBA877. The sequence continues at coordinate 7,350 of JBEKEB010000085.1, forward strand.
GGTTCATTCAAAGGCTTATTACCGGTCCAGCTAAAAGTACCGGCACAGTGGACTTGTCCGGCTTGAAGGGTCCCAATAAGGATTTCGTTGCGACGCACATCATTTCAACCAATTTCATTCTCGACCATATCACAGATGTGCCGGCCATTGCCGGGCCGAAATTTACCTACGTGCACCTTTTCATACCGCATGCCCCCTTCGTGTATGGTCCGGATGGCCAGATCGAGACCGATCCGGGGTATTATGGCGGCGATAGAGCCGGGGCGACCACGGAAGCCTACCAATTAAAAGGGTATGTAAACCAGGTGCAATACATTGACAAGCGCATCGTCCCCATCCTCCAGACCGTCATCAGCAAATCAAAGAATCCTCCCATCATCATCCTGATGGGAGATCACGGTTTGGAGAATTCGAATCGCCGCACGGATCTTCTGGCGTATTATTTGCCGGAGAATGGCAGTGCAAAGTTATATCCCAATATTTCCCCGGTCAATTCCTTCCGGCTGATTTTCGACGAATATTTTGGAGCGAATTACCCTCTGCTGCCAGACAAGACCTACATCGGTGATTCGCTCACAGCTCCCGACGCGTACCCGGATTGTGCTCCCAAATTGCCGTAATTTGGATGGAGGGTGCTTTACCCATGCTGTCTGCCGATAGAAATGTTGTCTGCATACATATTTCGGATTACCGGTAGTAATTACCAGGCGCAATTGCCATAAAAATACTGTTGTGTGTTTTTTGGCAATCGAAGTAAAATGCGAGGTGAATTGTCGGAAAAGAAGTTGCCATGGCCAGCCAATCCATTCAACCCAGCCAGGCCTTGAATCAGGCCATCAATGCCCTGCATCGTGGCGATAAACATGCTGCCCGCACCTGGGCGCAGATAGCCGCCGCGCTGGCGCCGGACATGGAGGAACCTTGGTTGATCCTGGCAGCTGTTGCAAAGCCGCATGCCTGTATCGCTTACCTCGAACGGGCCCTGGAGATCAACCCGGAGAGTAAACGTGCCCGTGCCGGGCTGGTTTGGGCCCACCAGCAAACGCAACCGGTCAGGCGGGCAGTCCCTTCTGCCTCTGCCCAGACCGGGCAGCCCACCCGGATCGCCTCAACCACCCAAAGCGGCCAGTCCGCTTTTCAAATTCCCGCCAAAGCGCGTACAGGCAGCCGGATTCTCGTTCCGATTTTGCTTGTTATTTTGGTTGTATGCTTGATCGCTGTGGGAGCTTTTTGGCCGGTGGCTGGCACCTCGGTATCAGCAGCCATCCTAGGCAATCCTGGCTCTTCGCAGGATAGCCAAATCCTATCCTGGTTGCCGGCTGGAATGGCGAAACCCACCGATACGCCCTTTCCTACGGCTATATCCACCCTAATCGCTACGCCATCTCCTACCCCCTTTCCACCCAGTACCTCCACTTCCACTCCGGAACCCACTGATCCTGCCACACCTACCTCCACGGCCACAGCGCTGCCGACGGTTACACCTCTGCCGACGGTTATGCAGCCGGCTGCAGCCCAGGAAATCCCGGAGGGAGGTGAAAAACTCATTGTCGTTTCAATCAGCCAACAGCATGTCTATGCTTATCAGGGTGGCGTGCTTGTATATAGTTTTGTTGCTTCGACCGGCAGTGGCAACAGCACGCGCACTGGTACCTTTTCCATCCTGGATAAAATTCCCAAGGCCTACGGTTCAACCTGGAACTTCTGGATGCCGGATTGGATGGGGATCTATTATGCTGGTGGCTTGGAGGACGGCTTCCACTCCCTGCCGCTCCTTAACAATGGCCAGCGCCTGTGGGGCAATTCCCTGGGTACACCGGTTACGTACGGTTGCATCGTTCTTGGCATACAGGATTCCAAAACACTTTACGATTGGGCGGAAATTGGCACCACCGTACAGATCAAGCGTTAAGTGTCCATCGGAAGATTATGGAAGAACTGTATCAAAATGCGAACCCATCCTGGATTTTCGGATAGGTTCCAGCTCTGCACGGCAGGTCAGTGTTTAACCAAGTAGGGGTTTGGGGCATTGACGGGCAGCGTTGCTGACCGTTAATGCCCCAAAATCTTCTTTTTCCCCGCCCTGGGGCGGGGGTAGGGGTGGGGCAGCCACAGCATTCGAACAGTGGGGAAAGCTGTGCCTCGAAGGTTTAACGCGCCCCGTACGACCAGCTGAAATCCGTACCGTAGGTGCCGGCCTTATACGAGCGGTCATCCGACACATTCAGATGGAGCGCACTATTTTCCGAAATAAGGGGGATGGGCCTTAATCCATAGAGCCGCTTCGAGATTTTATTCACACCCTCTTCGTCCCACATCCAGCTGGGGTCAAGGAATCGGGATAGGTCGAGCGGCCTGGTATAAGCCCGCAAGGTCTTTTCACGTTGCAGGCTGAAATAGAACTCGAAGTAGGTCATGGCCAACTCCCTCAGGCTGCGGTGGACCGGCTCACGATAGCGCAGGTTGGGGTAGTTTGACTTGGCCAATGTGCCCCATAACCCATCCAGCTGGAAAATTGCCAGGACGTGGTCGTCATCCATGCCGGGCGCAGGCACAAGGTCCAGGATGAGCGGGCGGAAACCGATCCGCCAGAGCGCCAGGGCGGCGAAGATGCCTCCATCCAGACAATGCGCCTGTCCGTCGGTCATCACTTGCAGCGGCGAACGGTCCAATTCCTCGGCCTTATAGGGGATACTGTCCAGATATTCCTGCACGGCAATCGGACTCTTCAAGCCGCGGAAAACAGTTCGCAGGGCCTGTGGCAGGCGACTCTCAAATTCAGATATGGGGTTCATTTTTTACCTTTTCACTGTTATTAAGCCTGCCAGATTTCGCTTACCAATGCACCGGCGCGCTCAATAAGGCCACCATCAAATTGACGGCATTCTGGACATCCTCATAATCCACCAGCTCGGATGGGGTGTGTACGTAACGGCAGGGGATGGAAAGGCAGCCTGCCAATACGCCCGACCGGGTCATCTGGATGGCCCTGGCATCGGTCGTACCTCCTTCGAGCACCTCGCGCTGGTAGGGGATGCGGCGTTTTTTGGCGGTGCTGCACATCCATTCCACAATCCGCTGATCGGCCAGCATACCGCTGTCTTTGACCTTGATCGCCGGGCCTTTGCCCAGGCTGACGGCCATGGATTTGCTTTTGGGGGTGTCGCCGGTCAGTGTAACATCCACTGCCAGGCCGATATCAGGGTCAATCCCAAAAGCGGAGGTGATTGCCCCACGCGTGCCCACTTCCTCCTGGGTGGTGAAGGCGAAATACAACTCGTGAGGTGTAGATCCAAGAGTATGCAGGGTTTCGATAAGCACGGCACAACCGATGCGGTCATCCATAGATTTGGCCACCAGACGCCTGCCCAGGTCGAGGAAGGGCCTCTGAAAAGCCGCCACATCCCCGATCTTCACCGGGCAGTCCTTCAGGCTGGTTGCACCAACATCAATGAAATACTCTGAGAGCGCTGGCATTTTGGTTGCAGAGAAATCCGCCTGTTCCGCGCCAACCACTCCCGGTGAGCCGTTGGCGAAGTGCACGCGCCCGCCAACCAGGCTGTGTGGTTGGATGCCCCCGATGCCGGTAAATCGGACAAAACCATTTGCGTCGATATGCGTGGCGATCAGGCCAATCTCGTCCATGTGCGCCGCCAGCATGATCCGCCGGCCGGTTTTACCCTTCTCCCCTTTACGGGCGATCAAGTTGCCGAGTGTGTCCACGCGGACATCATCCGCCAGCGCTTCCACCTCGGCACGGATGACATCCCGGATGGCAGACTCGTAACCTGAAGGGCTGAACGTTTCCGTGAGTTTTTGGATAAGGCTTTTCATATTTTCACCATGATGCAAAGACATGATTGAGTTTGGGATTATGCCCGCTCGGATGCCAGAAGTTCTGGTGTGAGACGGGTCAAGGCTGCCTGCAGCAGGGCCAGGCTATTCTTCCAGTCTTCGAGACGGGCAACCGATATGGCGGTATGGCTATAACGGTGCGGCACCGAGACCGAGACACTCGGAATCCCGGCCTGCGCCAGGTGCATAGCCCCGGCATCGTTCCTGCCGCCGCCCGGCTGGCGGAACTGGTAGGGAATTTTCCGGGAGTCGGCGGTTTCGACCAGCCAGCGCACCAGGCGCGGGTCCGACAGAATGCCGCTGTCCGCTATGTAGATTGCCGGACCGAGGCCGAGTTTTGTATTATAGGTATTGTTCTCCAACCCATCCCAACTTGGCAGGTCATTGGCGGGGGTGGCATCCAGGGCGATTCCGATATCCGGGTTGAAAGCATAGGTGGCCACTTTTGCGCCGCGCAGGCCGATCTACTCCTGGACGGTAAAGGCTGCCTGCAGGTCGATCCCTGCCGGAGCGTGTTTGATCAGTTCGATCAGGGTGACCACTCCCAGCCGGTCATCGAGTGACTTGGCCATCAGCGACGGGCCGCTCTGCTGGAAACGGGTGGCGAAGGTGCCCCGGTCGCCGGGTTTGACTTTGCTGTTGCCGGGGCCCGTATCGATTCGCAAGGTATCCAGCGGGATTTTCTCCTGGCGCTCTTCCCGGCTGGTCAGGTGGATCGGGCGCGCCCCGATCACGCCGGGGACATGGTCCCGGCCGATCAGCACCGCCTTGCCCGGCAGCTGGCGGATATCTATGCCCCCGACTAACTCGAAGCGGAACAGGCCTTCGCCATCGTCTGCCACCAGCATGAAGCCGACTTCGTCCATGTGGGCGGAAAGCATCACGCGCAGGGTTTTCTTGCCGGTACCTTTTTTTACAGCCAGCACATTGCCGAGCGCATCCACCCGCACTTCATCCACATGGCCTTTGATCTCTTCCAAAACGATGGCACGCACTTCGCCCTCGTCTCCAGAGATGGCTATTGCGTTGCAAAGTCGCTCCAGAAGTTTGATCTGCTGATTTCCTATTGTTGGCATAATTCCTTTATCAGAAGCAAGAACCGGATTACGAATACCCATTCCTTCATTTATCCCACACCATCTTTTCCATAAAATCCGGGCCCAGACTGCTGATGAACCCGGCCAGCAGGCGTCCGGCCCGCTGAATGTCTTTGATTGCCACAACTTCAACCGGCATGTGCATGTAACGCAGCGGGATGCCTACAACCAGCGTCGGGATGCCCTCCGCCGACACCTGCGTGGCCCAGCCATCCGTACCGGAGTGGGAGGGCGAAAATTCCAGGGCGTAGGGCAGTTCGAGGCTGTCGGCCATTCCCTGCATGGCCTTATGCAAGGCTGGGTGCATATTCGGTCCCATGGCAATCGTCGGGCCCTTGCCCAGCGGGAAAGCTTGCCAGTCAGACGTGCCCGGCCCCTTGGCAAAGGTTACGTCCACGACGATGGCTATGGTCGGATGGATCTGGTACGTAGAACTGCTGGCCCCGAGTAAGCCGACTTCCTCCTGGGAGGTGGCGACCGCCCATACATCCCAGCTGTGTGTCCGCGTCTGTAATTCCTCCAGGCAGACCGTCAGCGCCCCCACAGAGGCGCGGTTGTCCAGGGAATGGCCTGAAAGCGTCTCACCACTCAACTCCACCGGCGACTGAGCGAACGAGACCAGGTCGCCGGTACGCACCAGTTCCGTCACCTGGCGCGGTAATAGCCCGGTATCAACGAGCAGGTTCCCCAATGCCACCGGCCCATCCCTTTCCTGCTCGGGCAGCAGGGGGGCGGAAGGTTGGGTGACCAGGCCGTGTAATACCTTCGCCACACCTGCCCCTGTGGAAAACACATTGACCGGCGTTCCGGGCAGGATGCGCGCATCCACACCGCCCACCTCGGAAATACGCAGGAAGCCTTCCGTAATACCGGTGACCATTAAACCGATGGCATCCATATGTGTGGCAACCATTACGGAGGGGCGCGGTGCCTCGCCGGTGCCATGCCGCAGGCCTTGCAGTGAGCCTGTTTTCCCTCGGCTGATTTCATTGACGAGCGGACGCCATTTATCTTCGATTATTTTTGTGACCGGGTCTTCGTAGCCGGATAAGCCGGGAGCGGAAATCAGGTCTTTAAGAAAGGGGATGAGTTCTGTCATGGGTTATTTTGGTACGCCTCAACTTAAAATGTTGGAACAGAAGTAGCCGTATCGGTTGGGAAGGGTGTATCCGTAGGGATTGGGATGGGTGTATCCGTAGGGATTGGAGAGGGGGTAAATGTCGGTATGGGTGTCCATGTGGGCAGCGGTGTTAAGGTTGGCAGGGGAGGTGGAATGAAAGTGGCGGTTGGTTTAAATGTTGGGGTAAATGTCCAGGTCGGGGTCACACTGGGTGTTGTTGTCAAGGTGCTTGTGGTAGTTGCGGTCAAAGTCATGCTGGGCGTCTCCGTCGCGGTGGAGGTAGGTGTATCGCTTGGGGTAAATGTCTCGGTAAGGCTGGGCGTCTCCGTTGGTGCGTTGTGGATGGGTGCGATCTGGAGCACGATGAGACCCAGGCAATAACATGGAATGGTCGCCAGGATGGCGGCTGCCAGGGTCAAACGGGTGCGGTTGCGCCTCGATGCATTCGTGAACACGGGAGTATTTTATCATTGATGGGGAGAGGAAAGAGAGCAGAGAACAGGGAAGGAAAAAACAAAAAACAAAAAGGGGGTAGAGAGGTAAAACGTAATGCGTAAAACGTAAGAAGGAGAGGAGCAAAAAAGCAAAAACAAAAAGAAGAATAAAAGGCTAACATAAATCAGATGGAAAGGAAGGTGAAGGAGGAAGAAAATAACGCTGAACGCGCGCGCGGGGTTGGCAGAAACAATGAGGAACAATGGGGAGAAGAACAGCAAGAAGAGAACACAGAATGGAGAAAAGGTAACAGGGATCAGGTATTTAGGCGATCGGTGGGAGAAAAACAGCAATTAACAGCAGTTTTTTGACATTTTCAGGAGATTCGTGCAAGTTAGTGAGGGGGGAAAAAAATTAAAACAAAAAACAAAAAACTAAAGGGAGCCTGAGGAGATTCTTTCGAAAAAAACAATGCCAAAAATGGGTTTTTTGGGCGATTTTTTGGCATAATTCGCGAGAATAAGGCGTTTTTGAAGAGGGGTTTTCGGCGAATTGTTAGGATTTTGTGGAGGGTTTCGGGAGGAAAGGGCGAATAGGGAATAGGGATCAGGAATCGGTATTCGTAATGGCATCAATAATTCTACGATATAATGCCCTTACACTTTAAGGGTATGGCAGCGCTGGCATGGGGATGGTTTCCATCCTCATTGAATTCCGGGAACAACCACACAACGTCATAGCTGTAGATGCAACCTTGTTTGCACATATAAATGCGCAAATTGCTTTCTGGCGAAGTACTTGGCTTTTGTCCAACGAGTAAAGTACGCAACCCCTTGATTTCTGTGGTCGGACCATAAGTAAGGGAATGGACTTCGTTTTGATCGTTGACAGCCTTAGAAAGCCTGTGAAATGATAAAAAAAATAATTGCACTATTATATTGTTTTGTATGTTGCCTAATCCTAAGTTCATGCAATTTCGAAGATTTTAAAGCCAACATTTCATCACCGAACTCTTTCACGAATCAATTGAAGGTTATATCTCCCCGCACCGTACAATATATTAGAGAATTGGAACAACTCAAGAGCCCTGGTGCTGGACCGATAGGCGGAATAGGTTATAAGATCGCCCAAAATACTTTATTAGCTGTGAATATGAGCGACGGCAGTCTCGAAACATGGAATTTTGAATCCAAAACCTTGGTATCCGATTACAAGCTGAACATTGCCAGTATACAAGGATTAAGTTTTAATGATGCCGAGACATTATTAATTGGGGCGACGAAACATGAGATTGGGAATTATGCTGCGGAGGAATTATCGGAAGATTATGTTGATGGCATCAAGGTTTGGGATACCGCAACCGGAAAATTAGCTTTTTGTGTCACGTTATGTAGTGAAAAGGCCCAGATAAATCGCTCTCCTGATTACATAGGTGCTGGAATTGCTCCCTATGGAAGTCGAGTGTTCGAATTCGATAAAATTGGTTTAGGGATCGATAACATAAAAACTAATAAAAGCTCGATCGTCTTACTCAGTGACCCTGATTGGTATTGGCACTACATAGGCCGGGTAGTATTCAATTCAACCGGAAACAGATATGCCGTCGCATATCAAGAAGGTGCAGTAAAAGTATATCGGATTGGAATATTAGGGATCTTCTCTCCCGAGATGGGTAAGAATGTTGATAAGAATTACAAATCAATTTCTGCATTAACTTTTTCCCCTAATGACAAGTGGCTGGCAAGAATACGAGATGGTAAAGTAACCGTTTG
>JBEKEB010000086.1:0-15456 GCA_050014055.1 Anaerolineales bacterium
TTCTGGTGACTTGTCGTCAACATACCATTCCGATCCTGGATTATATGGTCAGCCTGCAGCGATACGGCGATACGACGCCATCGCTCACAGCTTCACCATAAATCAACGCTAAACATGTACATTCTTTTGTGCAAAGATGCAAAACGTCCCAATCTCGTCAAAGATTAGGACGTATGCAAAACAGGTACTGCGGGTAGTGCGATTGCGGTGCGCGTATTATATCACCCTCATTACCCTTTGCCAAAGAAGGTGATAAAAAATGCCAAAAAAGACGACCATCAAAAAGCCTGGTCAGATTACTCGTAGGTCGGGTCAATATGAAGTTGTCGGACCCAGGGGCGGAAAAACCGGTGATGAGATCACTGCAGTTAAAGGTAAACCTTTACCTCCTACTCCAAAGCCAGGCCAAGGTCTTGTCTTAGTTGACAAGACGAAGCATAAAGACGGTAAGTAAAAATCACTTATCATCTAAAAAGAGGTGCACATCTTACCGCAAGATGTGCACCTTAATAAATAAAACATATCCGCTCGGCGACTCACGAGCCAACTAGAAAAGACTGTTTGAGGGGAAGGTAGCACATAGAAAAATGAGCGTTCGGAAAACAAGCATTATTTTTTCTCTCCATCTAATTCTGGAATAATCTCTTTCGCAAGTAAATAAACCCTAGTTCCTAATTCATTAGGCCATCTGTTATCAGGATGATGATCGGCATTGCAAGCATTTTGAATTGCTGTAAAAATAAGCGGGCCAAAGGTGTTCATATCGGGATTAACTTTGTTATAACTGCCTAGCAAATTAAGTAACTCATCATCGAGACGTGTTCGATTATTAATTCTATTGTTACTAAGTAACTCAGCCTGAACTTGGGATGAATAGGTATCTAATGAACGAATATGCAAAATGAGCCATATTTCAAATGATGGATTACTAACGGCTTCTTGATATCGTTTCTGAAAACATAACCTACAAACATAAGCTAACTTTCGATTGCCCCACCTATCTACATCAATAACCAACCATAATTGATCATGCCCTCTTCGAAGTTTGTAAATCGATCGGAATTCATCTAATAACTTTAAAACCCTTAATGGATCTGATGCAGAATCCATCCGCGGTAACACTTCTACATGAATACGCGGATTTGGATAAAATCCTTTTATTCCATCAAAATACGCTTTCTCGGTTTCTTCCCCTTCAGCCGCGATAACGACTAAGTGAGAATCTCTCAAACCGCTTTTGCGTGAAAATTTCCGTCTTTCTGTCATTTCCCTCTTTTCCCCTTAAAAATTTGGGTGACCAAGCATTGGAATTGCCCCAAACCTTCCCAAAATGTAACCTTTACGAATATCTTTGTCATACCGAGGGGAAAACTCTTCTAATGAGTAAACAGTAGATGCGCCGAAGGCATTTTTCTCAACAAACCATATCTCATCCCTTCTTATAAGATCAAGATCAAGTAAATTTGCCTCATGTGTGGTAACAATTAATTGTTTATTTGTCGTCTGTTTGAGAAAAAGCGACAAGAATTCGTAGCTTAGGCTAGGATGTAAACTGCGATCAAGCTCATCAATAATTATTACACTAGATCGTTGATTTTTCATTGGAAATAATGTGGGGATTAAATCCAATAATCGTAAAGTTCCATCCGATTCATCTTCCATCTCAAACAAAATGTTTGAACCACTGGATTTATCTCGATGGCTCAATAATAATTTTGAAACTTTTATTTGTTCAGCCTCTTTTTTTATAAAAAAGCGCTGATTATCTGGGGTGATAACAGTAGCTCCATGTTCGACATCTAACTCCTGCCCTAATTTTTCAAGAATTTCTGGTGGGATTTCAACCGAAGGATCTTTAATCGACTGTAAAGAATAACCACAAATACCAGTACTAAAATGTTCTAAGTACTTGACAAGGGAATCGCTAAAAGTATTGGCACTTCCAGATCCAATTGGGGAAAGGGAATGATAAGAACTTGGATAAATTATAACTAGAGATTTTTCAAACCACTCATAGACATTAGAAAAGTGTTTAATATTTCTTTCAACGCATTCTTGTAAAAATAGGCGATTCGGCGAGGTAGTTTGTGCTACTAATTCTAATAGATCTTTTTCTTTTTTGCTTACTTTAATTCCGAAATTTATTTGGTTAACTTCGTCAGATGCTGTTACCCGATAGAAGATGTCCTTTTCTGAGGAAGCACGAACTTCGCGAAGCCATTCTTCTTGGACCCGCTTATTATCAAGCTTGAACCCATACACAAATATCTTTTCACTAATTTGAATTTCAAATTCAAACTTTGATGGTTGATTACTAAATGCTTCATCCAACTTAAATGGCTTGCGTGGAATACTTGATTTTGCTCTAACACCTTCTGTAATCATAAACCGAGCAAAATCTATTGCTTTAACTAAATTAGACTTACCGGAAGCATTAGCTCCATAAATCATAGCCGCTCTCAATAAATCTACCCCCTGGTTACCTGTCTTTCGCACAACCTGTTCAGGGTGCTGATGTACTTTACCAGCAACCATAGAAAATTCGGCTTCTTCCTTGAATGAAAGATAGTTACTAACGCGAAAACGGATTAACATTTATACTACTCCTTAAAGCCTAGGAGAAATAATCACAGATAAGAGCCTAAAATTAGTATATCATATAATTATTTCAATATCAATAGGTGGTATTTTCACCTAATACACTCTAAGTTGTTCTACCGAAAGAAGGCTTCATAAATATTACAATTCCTAACTTCTGGCTGAGGAAGGCAGCCAATTGCGCGGCAGTACTATTATTCCATAAGTTTCTTCTAAAGTTAACAAATCAGTGATGTCTACGGAGGATTCGAATCCGCTGCTGCCGCCCGCCCGTTTTCAGCTCATCCGGAAGGTCCTACTCCCCGAGACCCTGTCCTTCATAGCCGGCGGACGAACCCGCCTGGCAAACGGATAAGGCTCTCCATCGATCCGCGCAGGTTCTTCGCAAGACATCCGAAGTATTTGAGACTTCGGGATTGGGCATCAATCCAAGATCAGCTTGGCCCGCTTGAAGCGCGCCAGCGTGGCCAGGATCAGGATCACATCCAGGAGCGTCAGACCGACCCCCGCACCGATCGCCAGACTGATAAAAGAAGTTTTGAGGATGAAAGGGGTAATAGTTGCAAGCAACGCGGGATGCAGCAGGGAAATGACCAGGACCGGGATGAGCAGGACGGCATTGGCAATAGTAAAAGTTTGCAGGGCCTGCCGCACTGAGGCGGCCCGCAGCGAGACCAGCACCCCCAGCACGGAAGCCAGAGTCGAGACGAGCAGCACTAAAATCACAAGCCCCAGTGCGATCGGTATCGGAAAGAGTAGCAGGCCACCCTGTCCATCAACCAGGTTGACTGTCACCAGGCTCAAGATTATACAAAGGAAGGTGATGCCAGCACCGTAAAGGATCCCGGCCAGGATCTTACCGAACAGGATGGCCCGATCCGAAAGGCGACTTGCAAGCAGGGTTTCGAGTGTATGGCGCTCGCGTTCCCCGGCGAACGAATCCACCATGATCGTGCCGACCAGCATGAACGGCAGCCCCACACAGGGGAGCATGCTCAAAAGTGACTGGACCCATTCCTTGCCGGCATGCCAGGGCAGAAGGATCCCGAACACTGACAGCAAGATGATCAGTGTGAACAGATTGGTGCGGGATTGATCTTTGCGCAGGTAGGGAAGCTCCTTGATTTCCTTCATGGCGACGGTGAGTATATCGGTGATCATTTTGAATTTCCTTCTTCTTCAATCAGTGTAAGGAACAAGTCCTCCAGGCTGGCTTGACTTTTACGGGCTTCTTCGACATCTGCGCCGGATTCCACCAGCAGGCGGATCAGCGGCGCGCAGCGGACGCCAGGACGGAGTTCAAGGACAAGTTTCCCGTCTTCCTCGGCCACTTTCTGGACTTCCGGCCGGCTGCGCAGATCCGACAGCACTCCTGCGCCGAAGCTCTTTCCTGTTATCTCCAGGAGCGGTGCCTCGTTTTGTGCGCGCAGCTCATCCAGCGTACCGACCGCCAAGAGCTTGCCTTTATTGATCACTCCCACCCTTTGGCAGAGCTTCTCGGCGTCGGACAGGTTGTGCGTGTTCAGGAAGATGGTCACACCCTCACGGGAGGCCAGGGCGGACAGGTCGTCACGCAGCGCTGCCGCTGCGATCGGATCGAGGCCGGCGGTTGGTTCGTCCAGGAAGACCAGTTCCGGCCGGTGGAAAAGGGTGCGCGCTACAGCCAGCTTTTGTTTCATGCCGCGGCTCCACAGCCCAACGGCCTCCTTGCGGCGCTCCCACAACCCCATATCAGTAAGTAGCGCCTGAATGCGCGCCTTTCGATCGGCTTTTGGCATGTGCCAGACCTGCCCATAGAAATCCAGGTTGTCTTCGGCCGACAGACGCTCGTATAGTCCGTTAAACTCGAGCAGCGCCCCGCACCTGGCGCGGATCGCATCGGCATGGGTGCGCGTGTCAAAACCCAAAACTTCGGCATGTCCGGCCGATAGCTCAATCAGGCCGAGCAGCAGGCGGATCGTGGTGGTCTTTCCAGCCCCATTTGGACCCAGAAAGCCGAAGACTGTGCCGGCAGGGACTTCGAATGAGAGCTTGTCCACAGCCTGGACCGCCCCGAAGCGGCGGCTAAGAGATTCAGTCCGGATGGCATACGTGTTCATAAGTTTTCCATTCTAAGGATGCAATTGGGAGTAGAGATTGGTTTTATTTTTAACCATATGAATACTCCTTTGATATGTAATAAGATACTATACCGTTTCTTATATATCTATGTTACACTAAATCCTCAATAAACACAATAGGGACCTTTTGAAAGAAGGATATAAATATGGATGAGAAAAAGAGAGATCGTCTTTCCCGCCCTGGCCAGTTCATAGGTAATGAGGGTCGCCACAAAGGAAACCGGCGACGCGGTGAAATTCTCGAAGCTGCAATACTTCAAGCTGCTTGGGATGAGCTCTCTGATGCGGGTTACACTCAACTGACGATGGAAGGCGTCGCTGCACGGGCAAAAACAAATAAAGCAGTTTTGTATCGTCGCTGGGCAAATAAAAAAAAACTTGTCATTGCAGCATTCCAGAAATATCTACCCAGACCTGTTAATAATGTTCCAGATACAGGAGATCTGCGTAATGATGTGCTTGTTCTGCTTCTCGGAATAGCACGGCCTCTGCAAGCGATTGGTGCAAAAACCATACATGGTCTCATGGCCGAACGTCTTGGCACAGATTTAATCTCTTTACTTCCGCAAATGAGGCAACCGGGAACCGAAGACAAATTTTCAAAAGCCATTATGACAATTCTGAAAAACGCTGAATTGCGAGGAGAGGTCAACTTGGGAAAAATTAGTCCCCGGGTTATATCTCTGCCCGTAGATCTATTACGGTATGAAATTCTTATCACCCAGGAGCCAATACCCGATAAAATGATTACTGGGATCGTTGATGATATTTTTCTGCCGCTTGTCCATGCACAACCAATTATTTTTAAGTAGAAGAAGTAGTGTTCCATTTGTAGATTGTCTGCCGGTACATTCCCAAGTCGCCGCAACCCCTGCCAAATTGTTCTGCCGAGGGGTTGCCAGCCAGACGATTATCCTTCGCACCAATTGCTTATCACCTCGACCTCGGAGTTTCCGCGCAGCGCCCCCGCAGGTGGTAAGAACTCCGCTGTCTGCCCCTGCATCCCTTAACAAACATCCCGATTTTGCCTGTTCATTCGCCTTCGCATCGGGATTATTCTCAGGTTTGGTGATGGTAAGGAAGAGGTCGATCCTCTTTAACTCCCCGGATTAATTATTTTATCCTGTACAAATATGTACAGGATAATGAACTGTCCCAGATCGACATAAAAAATCATATTGCAGATGTGTCCGTCTTTTCGAATATATCCAAAATCACGTTACCCAAACTATCATCAACGAGGATCTGAATACGCTCCTGCCGCCCGCCCGCTTTCAGCAGATCCGCAAGGTCCTGCTTCCGGAGTCCCTTTCATTTTTGGCTAACGAAGCATCCCGCCTGGCAAACGCATAAGACGTTCCATCCAGGCGACCGGTCACGACACAACACTCCACAGCCGCACCGTGCCGTCGCTCGAGCCCGAGGCCAGCAGGCGCCCGTCCGGGCTGAAGGTTGTGCTAAGCACCGCCTCCGTGTGGCCTGTCAGTGTCCCCAGCAGCCCCCCATCCGGCATCCGCCACAGCTTGAGTGTGTGGTCGTCCGAGCCCGTGGCCAGCGTCAGCCCGTCCGGGCTGAAGGCAACGCTATTCACCCAACTGCTGTGCCCGGATAAGAACCGCAGCAGGCTGCCGTCCGCGAACCGCCACAACCCCGCGCTGTTGTCATCCGACCCGCTCGCCACGGTTACCCCGTCCGGGCTGAAGGCCACGCTCTTCACCGCGCTGGCGTGCCCTTCCATGGTCCGTGCCAGCCTGCCATCCGCGACCTGCCAGGTATCCAGCACGCCATCCTCCAGCGCCGCAGCCACAACCTGCCCATCCGGGCTGAAAGCCACGCCGTTCATGCGCGTCAGGAAGGTCATCTGGCCCAGAATTGCGCGCAACGACCCGTCCGCGCTCCACCACATCCGCACGGTGCCGTCGTCCGAAGCCGAGGCCAGGGTCTGCCCGTCCGGGCTGAAGGCCACACCCAGCACCGCACCGCTATGGCCACGCAAGGTTCGCAGCAGGCTGCCATCCGGGATCCGCCATATCTGCACAACCCCCTGCTGCGTAGCGGATGCCAGGGTCCGCCCGTCCGGGGAAAAAGCCACCCCCAGCACCGCGCCCATCTGCCCGGCCAGGCTGCGCAGCAACGACCCGTCCGCCACCCGCCACAACCGTACCAGGCCGTCATCACCGCCCGAGGCCAGCATCTGCCCGTCCGGGCTGAATGCGAGGCTGTTTACCGCCGGGGTGTAGCCTGCCCGCATATGCAGAAGGCCGCCGTCGGCCAGCCGCCACAGCCGCACCGTCCCATCCTCCGACCCGCTAACCAGGGCTTTCCCATCCGGACTGAAGGCCAGGCTGACCGTCGCTCCGGATTGCCCCTCCAGGCTGCGCAGAAAAGTGCCGGCGGCGGCGCGCCACAACCGCACCGTGCCATCCGCCGAGCCCGCAGCCAGGGACTTCCCATCCGGGCTGAAGGCCAGGCTGCGCACCGGCCCGCTCTGCCCGGCCAGCGTAAACAGCACACTCCCGTCTACGATCCGCCATAACCGGGCGGCATGGTCGTCCGATCCGGCAGCCAGGCTGCGCCCATCCGGGCTGAAGGCCAGAGCCTCCACCGGGTCATGGCTCGCCTGCAGCGTTTTCAACAGGCTCCCGTCTGAGATCCGCCACAGCCGCACGGCTCCATCGCTCGTGCCCCAGGCCAGGCTCCGCCCATCCCTGCTAAAGGCGGTGCTCGTGACCCCATAGCTCAGCCCGGAGAAGCTGCGCTGCAGCCGCCCGTTGGAAAGGTTCCACACGCCCACGCTTTGGTCAGCCGACCCCGAAAGCAGTGTCCTCCCGTCGGGGCTGAAGGCCAGCGCCAGCAGCTTGTCCTTGTGCCCGATCAGGTTGAAAAGGTTCCGGCCATCCGATACGCGCCACAGATGCAGGCTGCCATCTCCCATCCCGCCGGCCAGCCTTTTCCCGTCCGGGCTGAAGGCCAGGCAGGTCACCGCCGCCTGCGTGGCGATGAAGCGTACCTGTTCCAGCGTGGCAGCCTCCAGCAGGTCGATGCCAATTGCAGAGGCCACCGCCAGCAAGTCCCCGCGTGGCGACGCGACGGCCTGCGCGAACGTGCCCCCGCCCCAGCGGGCCAATTGAGTCACCTCGCCGGCGTTCGCAGGCGTAATCCGGGCCAGGTTTCCCGGGATCGGCGTCCCCTCGGCCAGGGGGACGGGAGTGCCCGCGGCCGCTGTGGAAACACTCCCCAGGGAGCCGGATGCACACGCGCTTGCGGCCAGCAGCATCAGAAGGACGGAAAGGTTCCGGGAAAAATTTTTCACAACTGCCTGCTGCCTGATGGTTTCGATTTGTAAGCAGCCGCCATGGCGCACCCTAAGCGGGCCTTTTTTTGCGTCGCCAGAATGACAAGCTGGCGGTCAACAGCGCCGCCGCGGCCAGCCCGTTCGAGAAGTTAAGCTGTCTCTGCAGGGAGGCCACCTGCGCCTGCAGGGCGGGATCTCCCGACGCAGGGCTTGCGCTGCCCCCGGCCTGGTCCTTTTGGACGAGCCGGTACAGTTGCTGGATGGCAGCCAGGGCTACGCCCTCTTCATCCACCATGCTGATGTAATGGGCGTCATCCCCAACCCGGAAGGCGCTGTAAAAATCCTGGGCCATGGGGCCGATGTGGCGGATGGAAGCAGCCTGGCCACGGTAATACCACGTGCTGACCTGCAGCGACATCAGGCGCTCCAGCACCTGGTTTCCGTCGACCGGTGCGATCCCGGCTTTGGATTGGGAATCGCTCAAGCTATCCCACGCCCCGCTGCCCGGGCTGAGACGCACACCCGCCAACGGATTCCCGTTTGAGTCGATCGCCGTGACGAAGCGCACGCCTCCGCTGGCGCGCACGGCAAATTCATTCGGGGCGCTGGAGGGGAATGGAAAATTGTTGGAATCCGCAAACAGGAAGCTGCCGGGATGGGCTGCATTCACCCTGGCGTCGCGTCCGGCCGCTAAGCTGAAGTCCCCGGCGGCTTGGTTGGCAAACCCGCCCGGGATCATGCTGTATATACCGCCGGCCACATTCCCTGCGCCTCCGCCAATTGCCGCGCCTAGGCCGTTGGTTGCGTTATTGATGCCTCCCAGGATGGCGCTGTACGAGCCTTGCGCCAGGTTATGGTTTCCCCCCGCGACAACCGCGGCTTCGTTACTGGATCGGTTATAAGTACCTCCACCCACGCTGGCGAAATTGAAACTCGCCGTGTTTCCGGAACCGCCGCCTACCGTGGTAAAGAAAGAGCTGGCCAGGTTGGTCGCTCCTCCACCCACCGTGGCGAAGCGGTCGTCGGCCGTGTTATTTAATCCCCCGGCAACGGTCGCTTCCTCGGCGCTGGCCAGGTTGTTGGCTCCGCCGCCCACCGTGGCATGGAAGTGCAACGCCGTGTTGGCTGAACCGCCCGCGACGGTCGAGCCTTCGCCGGCCGTGTTCCCCTCGCCGCCGTCGACCGTGCCGAAATCACCGCTGACCCGGTTGGGAGCGCCGGGCTGGCCGCCCCCGCCAATCGCAGCCCCGTCGATCCCTCCCGCAAGTGAGTTTCCGGAGTATCCGCCCACCAGGTTACATGCAGCGGCGTTTGGGCCGCAACGGGCGTCCTTTACCTCCATTACAACCGGGGTGCTCCTGCTCGTACAGGCCGCCAGCCCAACCAGGCCGGCGAACAAGGCAATTTTGACCGAACCGTGGATTCTCGTGCGCATGCGCTTGCTCCTCTCATACCATGCTGACACTGGTATAATTGATTATACAGGTGTAAAATCGAGCATAACACTTAACGAATATGGAGTCAAGCAGACAGCATGGATGAACAGCGGGAGTCCGAAAACCATCGCCTGGTCGGCGGGGAACTGTGTCTGGATTTTGCCAACACACTCAATGGGCATGCCCGGCTGCCCCACCACGAATACCTCCACGATTACCGGGATACGGTCCTGTGGGGCCGGCATGCCGGCGTCCTGCCGCTAAATGAGGCTAGGGATTTGCTGCACGAAGCCGCCCGCCGCCCCGCCCGGGCGCAAATCATCTACTCCCGGGGCCTGGAACTGCGCGAGACGATCTTCCGCATCTTCGCCTCCCTGTCAGGCGGGAACCGGGTGGACCGAAGTGACCTGGAGCGCCTGAACGCCGCCTGGCGGGAGGGCCAAGCTCATGCCCGCCTGGTGGTCTCATCCAGCGGCTTCACCCTGGGCTGGGATGACGAGCCCTGCCTCGAGCGCCTGCTGCGCGCGGTCGCCGCTTCCGCCATCCATCTGCTGGCCTCGCCGCAGGCCTGTCAGGTCAGGAGCTGCGCCGGCACGCGCTGCGACTGGCTGTTCGTCGACGCCAGCCGCAACCACTTGCGGCGCTGGTGTTCGATGGACGAGTGCGGCAACCGCGCCAAAATGCAGCGCCGCCAGGCCAGGCAAAAGCTCCCCGTAACAGGCCCATGAGCTTCTGAACAATCGGAATACCATTTCTCAGGGAACCCGGGGGGCTGCGCCAGCCTCCCTTGATAACCGTTTTGCCTGTTTCCCGGCTTCGTATAAAGATTAATCCCTGGTCAGTAATGGAAGTGATGAACGTTATCCACCTTGACACACTGGATTAATTATATTATCCTGTACAGTTATGTACAGGATGAATGAACTACTCCAGATCGACAGGAAAATCTACCATACCGGCGACCTGGCCGTTTTATGGGATATTTCCAATAAGAACACGCTCTATACCACCATCAAACGCTATGTCCAGAAGGGGCTCTTAAAACCGGTTTATAAGGGGCTGTATGCAACCCTGCCCCTGGCCCAGCTCGATCCGCTGGAACTCGGCAAAGCCATCATCCACCGCTATACCTACCTGAGTACCGAATCGGTGCTGGTCCAGGCCGGTGTAATTTTCCAGGCCACCTATGCCTATACGTTTGTCAGCGACCTGCCTAAAAAAGTCACGGTCGGCTCCACGTCGTTTCTATTTCGGAAGCTCAAACAGGCCTATCTCAACAATCCTGCCGGGATCCTCGAACAGAACGGCAACTTTGTAGCCACCCCCGCAAGAGCCGTGGCCGATCTGCTGTATTTCAACCCCCGCTACCATTTCGACGCCCCGGAAAGCATCGATTTTGAAACAGTTAAATTGATTCAAAAAGAAGTTGGGTACCCATGCTGGATCTCAGGCCGGAGGACGCCCTCCACAAATCGTATTTGAACCGTCTGCTGATCGAAATTATCGACCAGCCGGTCCTGGCGCATGCCCTGGCTTTCAAGGGCGGTAGCTGCGCGGCCATGTTGGGCTACCTGGACCGTTTCTCGGTCGACCTGGATTTCGACCTGGTAAAAGACGCCAGCGAAACTATCCTCTGGGATGCATTTCATAAAGTCTTCGATTACCTCGACCTGAAGGTCATGGGAGAATTTGATAAGGTCTTATTCTTTCAGCTCAGGTATCCCAACGATCCCGGCAAAAGAAATACCATGAAGCTCAGTGTGAATAGTATCGAAATTCATTCGAATGAATATCGAGTCCAATACCTGCCCGAAATTGACCGGCTTGTGAACAGCCAGACCATCGATACCATGTTCGCTAACAAATTGGTGGCAGTTACCGACCGTTATAAATTGCACCGCACCGTCGCCAGAAGGGACATTTACGATATTCATTATTTCTTTATGCATGGCTATACCTACCACGCCGCAGTGATCAAGGAAAGAACCGGAAAAGACCCGCAGGATTATTTGGAAGAGTTGATCGACTTTATCCGAAACCACATCACCCAAACTGTCATCAATGAGGATCTGAATACGCTGCTGCCGCCCGCCCGCTTTCAACCGATCCGGAAGGTCCTGCTCCCGGAGACCCTGTCCTTCTTAGCCAGCGAACGAACCCGGCTGGCAAACGAATAAGGTCTTCCATCGATCCGCGCAGGTTCTTCGCAAGACTTCCGAAGTCTTTGAGACTTCGGAAGTCTGTTTACCATCTCCCTTGACAAACCAGAACAAATATTCTAATATTAGCATGGATTGGAATACCTCCCATGCTGCCTGTCGCACCCTATCCTCCTGCCCCTGCCCGCCCGTCTTGCCTCCTTCTCCCCTCTCGCGAAGCAACTTGTCCCCGAAGGGGACCCCGTAGGGGCAAATCCGGACGTGTCCCCGAATGGGGGGGATTTGAGGCTGGCCGAGGCGGCCTCAAGCCGCCGTCGGCCGGTAGGCGACATTGGTCGCCGAAGTCTGGCCGAGGCGGCCTCACCTGTACCTGCGGCGTCAGTGGCGCAGGCAAGCCGCCAACTTGTACCCGGCTTTTTCGGGTATCGGCAGGGTGGCGACCGCGTAGCAACTTGTCCCCGAAGGGGATCCCGTAGGGACATTGGTCGCCGAGTGGTGTCCGCAGGGCGGGTGGGGTCCGCTTCGTTCCGTCTCTGCCCCGTCCTTTCCCCTATTCGTTCCGCGGAAATATTTAAAAAAGGCACTTTAATTCCCCCAGCCTCCCACTCCGGCTCTAAATCTAAAAGATTTGGGAGGGGCCGCGGCTGGAGCCTCCCCTCTCCAAATCCGGAGGATTTGGGGCTGGCCGAGGCGGCCTCAAGCCGCCATCGGCAGGTAGGCGACGTTGGTCGCCGAGTGGTGCCCTTAGGGCGGGTGGGGTTGCCTGTGCCGGGGTATTCGTTCCTCCTTTCGTTTCGCGGAACGAATCCTTTCCCCAAAGGGGATTCCTCCTCAACAATGGTTCCCCCCTCTCCAAATCCTCAATCCCAAATCCTCAATCCCAAATCCTCATTCGAAAATCAAAAATTTCCTTCCCTTGCCCTTTCCTCCCTCCGCCTGTACAATCGACCCACGGGGCAGCTACCCATGATGAAGACCTCCGGCCAACCCGGCTCCAATCCCTTCGAAAAACTGACCGCCTTCCTGCCGTTGTTCTGGCTCTCGCTGGCATTCCTGTGCGGCATCTGGGCGGCGGAGCAGATTCACCGTTCCCGCAGCGCCTGGCTGGCGCTTATCCGCCTCGTCCTGCCTGCGCAGGTTCCGCTCAGCCGGGGCGTCTGGCTCATCCTGGCCGGCCTGGCCATCCTCATTGCGGTCTGTTTCCGGGTCTTCCATGCGCGCCTGCGCACACGCCTCTCTTCTTCCACCCTTTTTCTTGGCTCCCTTGCCCTGATCGCCTTCTGCCTGGGCGGTGCCCGCTATGCCTTTACCGTCCCGAGCGTCGATGCCCACTACATCGCCTGGTACAACGACCGGGATTACAGCCTGTTGGTAACCGGCACGCTGACCGACCCGCCGGATGTGCGTGATACCTACACCAACCTGCGTCTGCAGGTGACGAACGTCAATACCGGCGACCAGAGCCTGGCGGTGACCGGCCAGATCCTGGCTCGCGTCGCCCCTGGCGGGGACTGGCAGTACGGCGATGTAGTCCGCCTGCGCGGCCATTTGCTGACCCCGCCCTCCAGCGAGGATTTTTCCTACCAGGATTACCTGGCGCATCAGAACATCCTGGCATATATGCCGGATGCTGAAGCCACCCTGCTGCCCTTCACCGGCGGCAGTCCTGTCCTTCGTCTGGTCTATGCCTTCAAGGCCTACGCGGTCGCGCGGGTCTATGCCATCTTCCCCGAACCGGAGGCCGCGCTGCTGGCTGGCATCCTGTTGGGTGACGACAACGGTATGCCGGCAGACCTCCAGCAGGCCTACGTAAACACCGGCACCGCCCATATCATCGCCATCTCCGGCTTCAACATTGCCATCCTCGCCGGGCTGTTTGTGCTGCTGTTCAGCCGCATGCTGGGCGAGCGCAGGGGCGCCGTTGTGGCTGTCATCGGCATCACGGTCTACACGGTGCTGGTGGGGGCCACGGCCTCGGTGGTGCGCGCCGCCATCATGGGCGGGCTGGCCATTTTCGCCCGGCAAACCGGACGACGCCAGAACGGCCTCAACACTCTGGCCTTCACCGGCGGCGTGATGGCCGTCATCAACCCCAACGTGCTCTGGGATGTCGGTTTCCAGTTGTCCTTTGCCGCCACCCTCGGAATGATCCTGTATGCCGGGCCTTTCCAGGACTGGTTCACCGGGCTGCTGTCCCGCCGCCTCCCGTCAGAGACCGCCCGCAAGGTCGCCGGGCCGGTCGGCTCCTACGTGCTTTTCACCCTGGCCGCCCAGCTGACCACGCTCCCCATCATGGCCTACCAGTTTGGGCGCATTTCGCTGATCGCCGTGTTGGCCAACCCCTTCATTTTGCCCGCTCAACCCGCCGTGGAGATCCTTTCCGGGCTGGCGCTGCTGCTCAGCCTGGTCTATCTGCCGCTCGGAAAAGTGGTCGGCTGGCTGGCCTGGCCGTTCGCCGCGTACACTGACCGGGCCGTCGAATTCTTTAATCAATTCCCGCACGGCGTCATCGTATTGGGGGAATTCTCCTTCCTGTTCGTGCTGCTGTTTTACGCCGTCCTGCTCGGTCTCACCTTTGCCCGGCCGCATCTGAAAACGGGCCTGCGCACTGTGCTGGTCCCCTCGGTCATCCTGGCCGTGCTGGCTATCTACACCTTTCTGGCCTGGTCGGCCGTCTTCACCCTCCCGGATGGACGCCTGCACCTGACCTTCCTCGACGTGGGCTCCGCCGATGCCATCCTCATCCAGACTCCCACCGGACGCAGCCTGCTGGTGGACGGTGGGCAAAGCCCCTCCACGCTGGCAAACGCGCTGGGGCGGCGGCTCTCGCCCTTCAACCACCGCCTGGACTGGCTGCTGATCGCTTCGCCGCAGGAGCAGCAGGTCGCAGCCCTGCCGCGCAATCTGGATCTTTACTCACCCGACCACGTGTTGTGGGCGGGCAGTCCCGATGCCTCCTACTCTGCCGACCAGCTCAACCTCTGGCTGACGGACCATGCCATCCCGGTCACCCCCGCCTTTAGCGACGCTTTCCTCGACCTGGGCCAGGGCGCCACGCTTAAGGTCGTTAGCGTTTCGCCGCGCGGGGCGGTGCTGCTGGTGGAATGGCAGGGCTTCCGGGCGCTGCTGCCGGTCGGCATGAATTTCGATACGCTGGCTGAATTGGACAATGGGATTAAGATCGGCCGGGTAAGCGTGCTGCTTCTGGCCGATTCGGGTTTCGCCCAGGTCAACCCGCCCGAATGGATCGCAGCGTTGCACCCGCCTCTTGCCATCCTGTCCGTTGCGGCCGGCGACCCGGATGGCCTGCCCGAACAGTCCGTCCTGGATGAATTGGCCGGCACCACCCTCCTGCGCACCGATTGGAATGGCTGGATCGAGGTCTCAACGGATGGAATCGGGATGTGGGTGGATGTGGAGAAAAAATAGGTTGTGCCCAAAAGATATTCGATGTATACTGGGTTATAACCAAAGGTGGATTGGGAAGGAACAGGGAATAGTCAAGGTTTTTCGTAAAAGTGAAAATTGATTAATATAGGGAAATAACTTTCATCGGTATATGACTGACAACAAGATTCTTAACAGCGGGAAACCACAAAACGATCCCATTGAAGCCGCTAAACGCAAAGTATTCCTGATCGGAACACCTGTCGGCGTCCTTAGCTTGCTGGCTGTGTGGGCTTTTGGCCTCTTACAAAATAATATAACGGTTGCAAATAAATTTATCCTGCCGCTGCTCGCAACGGTCTTTCTTCTTATGGCTGTTTTGTACTGGCGCCAGGTCATCCAGTTGCGTACTTTTGAATTGATCCTTTATGGAATTGTATTGTCTTACGCGCTGGTTGAAT
>JBEKEB010000087.1:0-15362 GCA_050014055.1 Anaerolineales bacterium
CACTTGGTTCATTACATACGGCTTGAATACAGGGGCTGAGGCTTTTCTTTTCATACCCCCTATTGAATCACACTTTTCCCTTTTCGCGAAGAGGCTGCCCGTTACTTTTCGGACAGCCTCTCTTATTATTGTGCTCCTGGATTTATCAATGCCAACCTTCGGGACGGTTCTTTATTTACAGGCATTTCAAAAGGTAATGATAGGTCCAGGCTGACTAAGGGCAGCGAAGAGCGCCAGGGCGGCGTTATCCGCGGCCATGCGGGTATTGCGTCCCATCCGCACGAGTTGGGGAAGCATGCGAGGGTGGCCGAGGATGGATTTGATGATCGCCCCGGTGCGCAGGTTGTCGTGCTCATCCATCATCTTCTCAAGGCTAAAAGGAATGGGTGCGCGCGGCCCGTCACTGATGGCGCGCAGGGACAGGAGCGGCAGGCCCTGCTGCGCGGCCACACCGGCAATGCCGGCCGTTTCCATTTCCAGAACGGGATTGGACGGTTGCGCTGCCTGTTGTTGGATGAACTTAGTGCCATGGGTTGTGAGGGCGGTCCCAGGATATAAAGAGGCCCCGCCCGGCTGAAGGGCCATTTTGGCAGCCTGCCAGGCTGCCTGGGACAACCGGGCCAGAGGCTGGAACGGACCCCGAACCCCCTCCTTATCAATTAAACAGGTATCGCTGGAAGCAACTACATCTCCGATCTCCAGGTCAGGATTCACTGCGCCGGCTATTCCGACGGAAACCAGCAGCTGCGGGCTGGCCGCATCAATCAACGTACGCGTAGCCTGTGCGGCATGCTGGAAGACCATACCGGAGGTAAGCAACCAGCATTCCCGATCCAATATCCGGAAATGATAACACCGGTATGGTCCCAGGTCGGAACGATTACGCTGCTCGATCAGGCGCAGCAGAGCGTTGCTTTCCTGGGACATGGCTGCGACGATCCCGATGGTTTCCATATTTATTCTCCAGGATGTGATCAATCCTTTATATGCATTCTTCGTGTCCCTGAGTCTGGGAAAGACTCAAATTGTATGCATATTGGGAATAGTTATATCATCATTTATTTCCCTGGGATTCCAATGCTAATAAAATTCGAGACGCCCTCGGTTTGAGAGCGTCCCTTCAGGCGGGGAGGGCGGGATTCGAACCCGCGGCTGAGTTTTAATCCCAGCACTCACTTAGCAGGCGAGCCCAATCGGCCACTCTGGCACCTCCCCAGGTGCATACCTACAGCCCACGGTGACAACAAGGCGGAGGGAGAGGGATTCGAACCCCCGGTGGCCTTGCAGCCACGACTGATTTCAAGTCAGTTGCCTTAAACCACTCGGCCATCCCTCCGGGAGAGAAGATTTTACCATAACTTGCAGACGTTGCGAGGCGTTCCGCATTGCTTCCTGAGTTGCCTGTCAATTTTCGGATACTCGCACCCTTGACAAATAAGAATATTTGTTCTATACTCTTGCGAAATAGAATATCTGTTCTATTCATTCAATCAAATCCTGGAGGTTGCCATGAATACCAATTTTCGGAACAATCGTGGAATTAGCTCGATGCTCAAGGGTATCAATATCCGGCGCGGTATGGCCTGGGGCATCATCATTATAGGCGCCCTGCTGGCCTTCGAGATCTTCAATTACAGCACCACACAATTCGCCCTGGCGGATGTGCTTGGAAGCCTGACATTTGCCGGGATTCCCTGGGCCACCATCCTGGCGCTGGCTTTCTGCGGCATCGATTTTGCCGGTCTGGCCCGCCTGTTCACCCCGGAACAGGGTCGCGATGAGCCGGCCGAAGTCTGGTATCTCTTCGGCGCCTGGCTCCTGGCTGCTGCCATGAATGCCACGCTGACCTGGTGGGGTGTTTCCGTTGCCATTGTGCACCATACCAGCCTGGCTGGAGGTGTGGTAATGAGCAATACAACCCTCATCAAAGTGGTGCCGGTCTTTGTGGCCATCATGGTCTGGCTGATCCGCGTGCTGATCATCGGTACTTTCTCGGTGGCCGGGAATCGTCTCTTTACCCAGACTGATTCGCATAATTCCCAGCGGAGCCCCCGCCCGGTACTCCAACCGGCGAGTTCGTTGACTGCGCATGTCCGGCCGCCCGTCTCGAATGCCTTCCGCCCTGCCTCGAAGGTTGCCCGCCCTGAATCAGCGTATGCCCGCCAGGAACCAACCTACCACAACCTGGCGATGAGCGCCAAGCCAGCCCGCGAGGCCGAGTATGTAGACAGCCCTCGGAATTCTTAGGGAATTTCCGGAGCCATGCCTTCCAGACAAGATATCCCACCTTATGACCAGACAACCGCCTTTTTTTCGCAAGGCGGTTGTCTGTCTGGATTCATTATCCCGCCCATGGTGGTAATTTGTATCGGGCTGGTACTGGCATTTATCTGGCTTGGTTCCGGTACAACCTCCACGCTTGCCGCGGCGAGCGGGCAAAGTGCGGCTGGATTTGCACAAGCTGCCATGGAGCAGCAGGCAACACTCTCCAGACTCAATCCAGGCCGGACAGGATCGATTTCCCCGGTGTTTTCTCCCGAGATACAGTATTGGGGCGGAGCCATCCAGGGCTGGGCCGCGGCAGCCGGTCTTGACCCAAACCTGGTCGCCACGGTGATGCAGATCGAGTCGTGCGGTGATCCACGCGCCCTTTCGCCGGCCGGAGCAATGGGATTGTTCCAAGTGATGCCGGGACACTTTACCGCCAGCGATGATCCCTATAACCCGGATACCAACGCGGCGCGCGGTCTGGCTTATCTGAAGCGTTCCTTGGTAGCAGCCAATGGAGATGCCCGCCTGGCCCTGGCCGGATATAACGGCGGGATCGGCGTAATCGGGCGGCCGGAATCCAGCTGGCGGCTGGAGACGCAGCATTATGCTTATTGGGGCAGTGGGATTTACAATGACGCATCCAGCGGCGCTACACAAAGCCCGCACCTGCAGGAATGGATGGGAATAGGCGTGAAAAGCATATGCCGCCAGGCGCGCTCCCGGCTGGGGATTAATCCATAGGAGCTGTTTCGTTTGACTTGAGGATCGGCAGATAGATACAGAATGTTGTGCCTTTGTTTTCAGCCGAGTTGACTTCTATGCGCCCGCCATGATGATCCACAATCCAATAAGCGATCGAAAGCCCCAATCCAAACCCGCTGGTTTTCGAGCGGGTCCGGCTTTTTTCTGCCCGGAAGAAACGCTCAAAAATGTGGGGTAAATCTTCGACGGCAATTCCCTGTCCGGTATCACGGACGATAAGCCGGGCGTTATCCCCCATTTTCCCCAGGCTGAGAAATACTTCTCCGCCCTTGGGAGTGTATTTGATTGCGTTCGAAACCAGGTTGATGAGCACCTGTTTCAACCGGTCACGGTCACCATTGACCATGATCTGATCAATCTCTGTCAACCTGATAATCACCCGGTCACGGGCGAGCACGCGCATTTCCTTGAATACATCCAGCAAAAGTGTATCCAGTTCGACCGGGGAAAAATAAAGTGGTAATTTCCCGGATTCAGCCTGCGCTTCGAGCAAGAGGTTCCCGACTAGACGGGTCAAGCGGTCAGCCTCGTCCTCAATGGTATCCAGGGATTCTTCATCCACCTGTTTCATGCGGCGCATCAGATCCACATTGCCTTTGATGACGGTCAGCGGTGTGCGCAATTCATGACTGACATCTGCCAGGAATCGCTGCTGGGAAGTGAAGATGTGCTCGAGACGCTCAAGGGTTTCATTGAAAGCATCGATAAAGCGGCCGGTCTCATCTTGTTTGGAGCTGGGATTGGGGATTCGTTGCGAGAGATCGTCGGCTCGACTGATCTGGAGAGCAGTTTCTGTAACCGCCGAAAGTGGCGAAAGGGCTTGTTCAATGGCAAACCAGGAGGCTATGGCTGCCATGGCCATCGAAGTGGCGGCGATGATGATAATGATCTCGAGCAGGGCGCGCCGGGCCAGGTCAACCACATCCATACTGGCAGCCATTTGTAGTACACCGATCGGACGCCCGCCGGCTTCCAGTGGAACGGTCAACACCCGCAAATGTCCCCAGGTTTGATATGAATCGTGGTAGAGGGAGGTCTTGGATTGAAATCCAACCTGATCGAGTGGTTTATCGAAAACTCCCAGATTCGGGGAGGAAAAACTCAGGCGGCCATGTTGGTCCCAGACTTGATAGCTGATATTCGTGGTTAGGTTCAATTCGGTCATGACGCCAGGGGTGAGGCCGCCGCTCGTGCTGACCCGCAGGTCTTTCATGAGGCCGGTATAAGCCTGGATGATTGTGTCATCAATTTGGGTGACCAGCAGTACATTGACCAAGAAAAAGACCAGCACTCCAAATATTAGCAGGATGCCCCCGGTGAGCGCCGAATATAGGATTGTCAGACGTAAACGCAGGGACATTAAGGATTCTCGCGCAGGACATATCCCACGCTGCGTACGGTATGGATCAGACGCGACTCATTTTCTAATTCGAGTTTTTGCCGCAGGTAACGAATATAAACTTCCAGAACGTTGCTCTCGCCGCCGAAATCATATCCCCAGACGCGGTCAAAGATGACCTCGCGCGTCAGCACCTGGCGCGGATGGCGGAGAAAAAGCTCGAGCAATTCATATTCCTTGGCGGTTAATGGTACCAACCTTTTCCCGCGTGTCACCAGGCGCGAGTCGGAATCCATGGTCAGGTCGGCAAACTGGTAGACCTGGTTACGTTCAACCTGAGTGCGGCGGAACAGGGCGCGGATACGGGCGGTCAGTTCGTCCAAATTGAATGGCTTGACGATATAATCATCTGCTCCGGCATCCAAGCCCTGCACGCGATCCTGAATGGTATCCTTGGCAGTCAGCATCAGGATTGGCAGGCCTCCCTGAAGTCGCAGGCGGCGGCAGACCTCCAACCCATCCATGCCGGGCAGCATCCAGTCCAAGATTACCAGATCCGGATGATGATCATGAGCCAGGTTAAGACCTGTACGGCCATCGGTGGCTACATCCACGGTATACCCCTCATAGGCCAGTCCACGTTGTAATACTTTCAGGATGGCAGGATCATCTTCAATAATCAGGATTCGTTCATTCATGCTGCGCCTCCTCTCAAAATATACCACAAACTTTTGGTAGAATGGGAAGCATGTCCTTCTTAAAACGCCTTTTCGATCTTATAGTGACCGTGCTTGGTTTGGTGATCATCCTGCCTTTAATGGTGATTCTTTCCCTGCTGGTCTGGATCTTCCTTGGAACCCCCATCCTGTTTCGCCAGCTACGCCCGGGTTACAAAGGCCGGCCTTTTGTCACCTATAAATTCCGGACCATGAACAACCGCAGCGGGCCGGATGGGAACCTGCTGCCGGACGCCGAACGGTTGACTCCTTTTGGCCGTTTCCTGCGTTCCACCAGCTTGGATGATTTACCTCAACTCTTCAACGTACTGCGGGGCGAGATGAGCTTGGTGGGGCCGCGCCCGCTGCTGATGCAATATCTTAAGCGTTACACGCCAGAGCAGATGCGCCGGCACGATGTACTCCCCGGCATCACCGGTTGGGCGCAGATCCACGGTCGTAATACCTTGGATTGGGAGGAAAAATTTCGCCTGGACGTATGGTATGTGGATAATTGGTCCTTATGGCTGGATCTCAAGATCCTGTTCCTGACCCCCTGGAAAGTCTTCAAGCGTGAAGGCATCAGCCAGCCAGGCCATGCCACGGCGGAAGAATTCAAGGGATCGGGAAACAAAGAGTAGCCGGGATTTAATTTACCAAAAGGTACTATTCCGCCAATTTTCTCTGTCTTACCACTTCAAACATCAAAACCGCCCCGGCCACCCCGGCGTTGAGCGACTCAGCTTTGCCCGGCATGGGGATGCTGACGGTCCCATCCGCCAACTGGCGCGCCGCTACCGTCGCTCCCTCGGCCTCCCCGCCTATGATGAGCGCCAAAGGCTGGCTGAAATCGGTCTGCCAGCAGGGACTGCCTTGCATGTCGGCCAGTAAGACTTTCAGCGATCTGGTCGCCATCCGGATTTCATCCCAGCTGAGATTGAAGATGGGCAGGTGGAAATGCGCTCCCATGCCTGCCCGGACCACCTTCGGGGCAAAGGGTTCGGTTGTTTCTGGGGGGAGCAAGACCGCCTGCACACCAGCCGCTGCGGCTGTCCGCAGGAGTGTGCCCAGGTTGCCGGGGTCACGGATCGAGTCGGCGATGAGTGCAAAGTTCAACCGTTGGGGCAGGGGGAGCGGGGAATAATCCAGAACCGCCAGGAGACCCTGGCTGGTCTCGGTCTTGGAAATGGCATTCAAAAGTGCATCCGCAACCTGCTCCACTTCACAGCCGTGTGCTACCAGCTTCTTTACCAATTCCCGGCCGCGCTCACTCAATTCCGGAGTATACAAAACAAATTGGATCGGCCAGGCGGCTGACAGCGCTTCTTCCACCAGCCGAACCCCCTCGGCCACAAATGCTCCGGCGGCATGGCGTTCCTTTGGGCGGCCCATCAGGTTGCGGGCTAATTTGAGCTTAGGGTTTTGGACCGAAGTGATCATGCCAGGCTTTCTCGAAGGCTTTTATCGTCGAAGTATCGTAAAGTACCAACCGGACTAGGCGAAGACTGGATGGCCTGGCCAAATATTTCCGGATGGAGGCGAACATCACACCCGCGGCGCGTTCTTTCGGGAAGCCAAAAATCCCGGTCGAGATGGCTGGAAAAGCGATGGAGCCCAGCCCCAACTCGTCAGCCAGGCGCAGTGACCCGCTAATCGCATTCGCTAATTTGGCATCCTCGTCCCCATCTCCCCAGACCGGGCCGACCGCGTGGATTACGATCCGGCACGGCAGGTTCCCACCGGAGGTCCAGGCAGGCGCGGCGTGGCTGACGGGGCCGTGCGTCTGTACCCAGGCATCCGATTCACGCTGGATGACCGGACCGCCCTTGCGGAGAATCGCTCCGGCCACGCCGGCCCCATGCTGTAAATGTGCATTGGCGGCATTGACAATGGCGTCGGTGGATTCGGCGGTTATGTCGCCCTGGACAAATTGGATGGCCTGGCCGGATGGGAGAACGGTTTCGAGCAGCAGGCTGTTCACAAGAATATTTTACCCCGGATTATGGGAAGGAATGCAACTGCATACCCGCATCAACATTGTGCTTAAAACAATCGGTCGGGATTCGTGAAGAATCCCGACCGGTTCTTAATCATTTCGCTACGTTATTTGTTGGTCTGTGCCACCACCGCCGCGAAGGCTTGTGGTTCGCGCACGGCCAGTTCTGCCAGCATCTTGCGGTTAAGGTTGATGTTGGCCTTCTTCAAAGCAGAGACCAGGCGGCTGTAGGTTGTGCCGTTCAGCCGGGCTGCCGCGTTAATGCGGACGATCCATAATTTGCGCAGGTCGCGCCGGCGGACGCGCCGGTCGCGCGAGGAGTACCACATGCTCTTAAGCATGGCCTCATTGGCGCGCTTGAACAGCAGGTGCTTGGAACCCCGCTGCCCCTTGGTATATTTCAAAACTTTCTTATGGCGCAGGTGACCCTGCGGTCCACCTTTTACACGAGACATTATTTACCTCCTGCGTACCTCCGGGCGCCGGTGCAGGGACTGGCCCTGCGCTCCAGTTGCATACACCCGGGAGCCGCAACGAAAACGGATATGTACTATGAAGCTAGGGCTTCATATGTGGCACCAGGCGCCGGATGCGCTTGATGTAGCTTTTCCCCTGGACGGCAACCATTTCACCGAACAAAGCCTTCACACGGCGCGATCTATTGCGACGCAGGTGGGCCTTACCGCCCTTGGTGCGCATAATCTTGCCAGACCCGGTAATGCCAAACCGTTTCGAAGTGGCTTTATGGGTCTTCAGCTTTAACTTACCATCTTTCATCTTGCGTGGCACAGCTAATTACTCCTTTACTTCAGATTTCGCAGGAACTTGCTCCTGCGGTAGTTCTTTCTTTTCAGCGGCCTCATCCATATCTTCTTTGGTCTTTTTCTTGCCGCCCTTGGCAGGGACCAGCATCATCGACATGGCCCGCCCTTCAATGGCAGGCGGCTGTTCCACGACTGCCACATCTGCCAGGCTCAGGGCGATCTCTCGCAAGTCTTCGAGTGCGATTTCCGGGTACGTGATTTCCCGGCCACGGAAGCGAACCGTCACACGGACTTTCATGTTATGGTCCAGCCAGCGGCGGGCGTCGTCAACCTTGAAATCGCGGTGGTGGCCGGTTGTCTTGGGACGCAGACGTATTTCCTTGACCTCGACTTTGGTCTGCGCTTTGCGCGCCTCGCGCTCCTTCTTTTCCTTTTCATACAGGAATTTGCCGAAGTCCATGATCCGGCAGACGGGCGGGGTGGAGTTGGGGGCGACTTCCACCAAGTCGAGTTCCGCTTGTTGGGCCATCCGCAGGGCTTCGCGTGTGGGAACCACCCCTACGTTTTCGCCAGTTGCGTCGA
The DNA here is from genome assembly GCA_050014055.1 of Anaerolineales bacterium. Classification (GTDB taxonomy): domain Bacteria; phylum Chloroflexota; class Anaerolineae; order Anaerolineales; family Villigracilaceae; genus UBA877. The sequence continues at coordinate 8,431 of JBEKEB010000087.1, forward strand.
TCAGCCGTACTTCGGAAACTCGTATGGACTCGTTGACTCGGAATTCGTTAGCGCTGATACTTCTCTCCTCGATAATAATAGTAACCTGCCACAAGGCTGGCTTAAGCGGGCTGATGATACCATGAAGTCAGACGAATCGTCAATAAATTCATGGGAAAACGGTGGTCTTATGCATGCATGGCGCAAATATTTGGGTCGATGGATGTTAAAGGTGAGCATCAACCCATGGAAAACGGCAGGGAATGATTCAAAAAAGCGGAGGACGAATTTTGCCCTCCGCTTTTTATTCCCAACAATCACTGTTATAGTTCGGCTGCCCGGCGGGAAATGCGGTCCTTGGCCCTTGCGATAAACTCGGCCAGCGGGATAGCATCGAAGCGGCTGCCGTCGCGCACGCGCAGGGAAACCTGCCCGGCGTTGGCTTCGTTCTCGCCGACCACCAGCATGTAGGGCACTTTCATCAATTGCGCCTCGCGGATCTTGGCATTCATACGCTGGGCGCTGACATCTGCCATGACACGCATGCCCTGCTCGCGCAGTTGGGTCACCACCTTTTCGGCATATTCGTTCTGGTTATCCGTGATCGGGATGACACGGGCGTGCTCGGGGCTGAGCCAGACCGGGAAATTGCCGGCGTAATGCTCGAGCAGGAAACCGATGAAACGCTCGTGCGTGGAGAGCGGGGCGCGGTGGATGCACAGCGGCGTCTCCTCGACCCCGGCCTTGTTCATGAACTTCAAGTTAAACCGCTCTGGAACAGCAAAATCCACCTGGTTGGTGGCCAGGGTGAACTCGCGACCGATGGCCGACCAGATCTGCACATCCACCTTCGGGCCGTAGAACGCCGCCTCGTTGGCAGCCTCCACGAACGGGACGTTGCCGTTCTTCATGGCGTTGCGGACCATGTCTTCGGTCTTGAGCCATAGGCGCTCGTTGTCCACGAACTTCTTGCCAAGGCCTTCCTTGCCATGCAGGGAAAGACGCATGACATATTTGCCGATGGCGAACAGGTCGAAGTATTTCTTGTACAGGTCAATGACTGCCATGAATTCCTGTTCGAACAGTTCCTCGGGCACGTAAATGTGGGCATCGTTCATCTGCATCGAGCGGACGCGCATCAGGCCGAACAGTTCGCCGGATTTCTCGTAGCGGTAGCAGGTGCCATACTCTGCCAGCCGGATGGGCAGGTCGCGATAGGAGCGCGGTTTCGAGCCGTAGATCTTGTGATGCATCGGGCAATTCATCGGCTTGACGTAGTACTTGGTGCCCTCCAGTTCCATCGGCGGGTACATACTCTCGGCGTAATAGGGCAAATGGCCGGAGTGCAGGAACAGGTCTTCCTTGGCCAGGTGGGGCGTTCGCACTCGCAGATAACCCGCCTGCTCTTCGAACTCCTTCGCCACCCGTTCGAGCTCCTCGATGACGACGCCGCCGCGCGGCAGCCAGAGCGGCAGGCCGGGGCCGACTTCTTCATCGTACATATAGATTTCCAGCTCTTTGCCGAGTTTGCGGTGGTCACGCGCTTTGGCTTCCTCGAGCATCTTCAGGTATTGCTTGAGTTCGTCGGGCGTCTTCCAGGCGGTGCCGTAGATGCGGGTCAGCATCTTGTTGTGCTCGTCGCCGCGCCAGTAGGCCCCGGCAATGGACATCAATTTAATGGCGGAAGGATTGATCTGGCGGGTGGTCTCAACATGCGGCCCGCGGCACAGGTCCGTGAAGGTATCGCTCTGGTACAGTGAGATCTCCGGCTTGGTGTCGAGCGGGTTGCCATATTCGTCCAGGCCGCCTTTTTCCAGCCCGTCGATCAGTTCCAGCTTGTAGGGCTGGTCCTTGAAAACCTGGCGGGCTTCGTCTGCCGACACGACCTTTCTGACGAAGGGATGTGCCCCGGCGATGATCTGGCGCATGCGTTTCTCGATCTTTTCCAAGTCATCCTGCGTGATGGGCTGGGGCAGGTCAAAATCATAGTAGAACCCGTTCTCGATCGGCGGACCGATGGTGAACTTGGTCTCCGGATAGAATTCCAGCACGGCCTGCGCCATGACGTGGGCGGCCGAGTGGCGGATGCGGTAGAGTTGCGTATCTTCGTAACGTTCGTTCTGTTCAGACATTTCTGCCTCCATAATAGTGAGGATGGACGATAAAGCTTGTCAGCCGGGCAATTGACCGTTATCCATCGCAGCGGTCTGCCGGTTAAAAACAAAAAACTCCCTCCCCATCCTGGGGCGAGAGCTGGCTCACGCGGTTCCACCCGGGTTATGCCTTGACCCTAAAGGTCTCCGAGACCTTTAGGGTCTCTCCTGACATATCTCATCGGGCCGATAACGGGGCCGTCCGTTCGCCTTAATCGCTTACAGCACATGGCTGACCGCTTTCAGGTTCACGCTCGCGGGTGGTTTTCGGCGGGCTCGCCAGAGCAGGCTCTCATCCATTGGCTGGCAATGGCTTGCTCTCTCTGTCGGCTGGGAACCGCTTACTCGTCCCGGTCAAAGCGTATTAATGGTGCATGGTCATTGACAACTGACCAGGTGGGCGGAATAGGGCTCGAACCTACGACCTCTGCTATGTCAAAGCAGTGCTCTAACCAGCTGAGCTACCCGCCCGGTAGCGAGGGGATATTATAAACGAGGGACAGTAATATTGGCAATAGAAGAAGAAAAGAAAATAATCAGGGGAAGATGTGGCAGGAGTGACGACCGAATAAATCAAAATGTGCAAAATAATTATGAGATTGCCGGGGTGGGTACTTGACTCGAATGGGAAAAACCCTATAATGAAATCAGGATCAGGTAGTTTTAGCGGTCAGATTAAGGAGTACGGTTTCTAAATATGGCGCGACATATTGAGAATGTGTCTCGCCAATTCTGACGCTGGGCAGCCTCCAACCAGGGAATTTGAACACAAGCCGTTTCTTTTGATGCTTTGCCTGTGCGCCAGAAGTATGACATCCATGAGTTCCAAACCGTCCGGTACAAAGACGACCCACCCGCTCGAGCGAATCCTTGCCATTGTGGGAGCCACCATCTGCCTGGTCGTCACGGTCATCCTCTGGGCAAGTATCGGCGCGCTGCAAAGCATGTGGCCGCTGCCCGGCCTATACTTCCTCGAAATGGCGGTCCTGAGTGTGGTTTGTGTGTTGCTTGTGTTTTTTAATGGTGATCTACGCGGTCGGTTATTACTTTGGGGTGCGGTCGGCATATTCATTGGATTTTCGATCTTGGGCGCTTGGTCGGTCGGTTTCATCTATCTCCCAGTTGCCATCATCTTTGCCGTAATAGCCATCCGGTCGGATTTAAGGAACAAGCGGCACATCGCAGTGCATATTGGCGTCTGCCTGATCGCCGGGATCGTACAGGTGGCCTTGATGCTTGCGGTAATCCGCAGCCATTATTGATATTAAGGGAATATCCGGGTACTAGCTCGGCGATAACTCGCCGGGCTGAATTTGCCAAGCCGCCGAAAGACGGCTTAAAAAATGGTTCAAGCCCGCGCTAGCGGGCCTTGTATTCTGACCCGGGGGTTTTCGCGGAGCAACTTATCCCTGGAGGGGATCCCGTAGGGTTAACCCTCGGCGGCTACGGCAATGCGATTCCGCTCCCTTGCAAAATAAGAATAGGTTGCAGGCTGTTTTTATGGACCTGCAACCTTATTTCTTCTAATAAAAAATTCTTTCCTTCGTGTTCCTTTGTGTGCCTTAGTGCCCTTTGTGTTAAATATTTTTCTGGCAAAATAAGAAGCACATCTCCGGCTGCGTTCTAGAACACAAACTTCCCGTTCTTGTAAATAACCTCTCCATCCAGCAGGATTTCAGAGTCTTTTTGCATGCCGCAGATCATATCCCAGTGGATGATGCTCTTATTATGGGAGCCGGTCTCCGGGTAGCCCGCGCCCAGCGCCATGTGGAAGGAGCCGCCCAATTTTTCGTCGAACAGGATATTGTGCGAAAAGCGGTCGATCTCGTAATTGGTGCCAATGGCAAACTCGCCCACGTAGCCTGCCCCGGTATCCGATTCGAGCATTTCCAGAAGGAAGGGTTCGTTCTTCTCGGCATTTGCTTTGGTCACCTTGCCTTCGCTGAATGTCAGTTCCACCCCTTCCACCAACACGCCGCTATAGATGGCGGGATAGGAGAAGCGCACGAAGCCGTTCAGCGAATCCTCCACCGGCCCGGTGAAGACCTCGCCGTCCGGCATATTGTTCTTGCCAGCCGCGTTGAGGTACTTGCGTCCCTTGATGGATAGGCTCAAATCCACGTTGGGGCCGCGCAGCACCACCTGGTCGTGCCCCTCGATCCGGTCGATGATCTTCTTCTGGCTGGTCTCCACCTGATTCCAGTAGGCCACCGGGTCGGCCTGGTCGGCGTGGCAGGCACAGTAGACAAAGTCTTCGAAATCACGCAGGCTCATTTCGGCTTCGATGGCATAGCCTTCGGTGGGATAGAGCGTCGTGACCCACTTGAAGGAACGGTCTGCGCCGCGCCGCATCTGGGTCTCCAGGATGGAGGCACTGGCTTTCTGCCGGCGGCGCTGCCGGGCCGGCTCCACGCCCGAAAGGGCGCGCGGGTTGGTATCCGAATGGATACGGATGCGGCTTTCGAACTGGTCGTAGGCCAGTTTGCGGAAGGTCGGGATGGCATCCAACTGTTCGTCTTTGGCATGGGCAAACAGGATCTCCTCCTGGTCGGGCAGTTCCAGCAGCAGGTGTGGGAAGCCGCCGCGTTCCAGGATGGTGGCGCACAGCGCCCGCACCAGCGGCTGGGCGGCGGTGGTTGCCTCGATGGCCACCCGGTCGCCGGGTTTGATCTCGGCGGAATGGTCCACCAGGATTTGAGCAAGTTTTTCAACGCGCGCATCTGCCATATCAATTTCTCCTGTCTGGCAATTCACAGAAAATTATATCATCCCGCCCGGCTTTTCCAAATTAGGGTTCTACCGTTTTTGATGGAAATATCTTAACACGAAGTACACGAAGTCATTGAAGGAAAAAGCGCAAATATAAAACAAACTATAATTAATGCCAGAAGATCGGCAGGAAAACGCGCAGCAACGTGTCGGCCACCAATCCCAGAATGAACAGATTCCCGAAATTGCGGTTGTGTACGAAGGAGACAGTCGAGAACCAGCGCGGCCAGATTGGGTAGCCTTGGGGTGCTTCCGCCGGTCGCGGTTTCGACAACCGCCGTATGGCTTTCCACGCGTCTTTGGAAGCCAGGAAGACCAGCAGCATTACCGGTGTGAAGAAGCGCGCCACAAAGATCAGATACAGGATGATCGCGTAGGCGAGTACGATGACCGTAATATTCAGCACGCGTGCAGCCGTTTCGCCGATTAAAACCGGCAGAGTGGTGACGCCTTTGGCCTTGTCCTCCAGGCGCTTGTCGATGTGCTTGCCCACGTTGATGCTCGCCACGCACAATCCAAATGGGATGGCTGCCAGGGCAACGTTCCAGTTCCAGTGCTGGGTCAGGACGAGGTAGACGCCTCCCACCATGATCGGGCCCCAAATCAGGAAGATGGCCATTTCACCCAGCGCGAAATACTTCAACGGATAGGTATAGAAAAGAAGCATCAACGCGCCGAAAGCAAACAGGCCGATCACCACAGGGTTGAAGTGGGTGTAGAAAAGAGCGTAGACTCCCGAAAGCGTTGCCAGCACGCCGCTCACCCCGAACCAGCGCAATTGCTGCGCTTTTGTCCAGAAACCCTGCACCAGCGGATGGACACCGTATTGGATGCGGAAATAATTGTCCTTGTCGATGCCCCGGCTGAAATCGGTGTAATCGTTGAGCAGGTTGTTGGTGCCATGCGCGATGAATAGCCCGATCGTCACGATGATCCATGGCAGCCAGGCGAAGGATTTATCCCGCCAGGCCAGCAGGCCGGCAATGATGCAGGAATAAATGGTGACCGTCGTCACGCCGGAGCGGGTGGCAATCAGCCACTTCGAGACGATATCCAGCGCGTCCCATTTTTTCTTGTCTTCCATCTTGATCAGTTGCCAGGCAGCCGTCCGCCACATTTTAAAATTGATGTTCATTTCATGGCCTCCTATTCTTTTCTTCTTTACGTCTCTCTTTTACTTCCTCAAATACTTCCATGGTTTCACGCAATAACCAGACGAGAAAAACAAGTGCGGCTATATACTCGACCCACCACCAGCCAAAGAGGATATTCAGCACGAGTCCCACTAGAACGGTTCCTGCCATGGTTGCACAGGTGATGGAATTGGTAGCATCTCCCGCTAAAGCATCGCTTTTAATTCGCTTTGAAATGCGGCGTTTGGTTACAACCAGATAAGGCATGATCAATATGGCAGCCGCAGATACTCCAATCCCGATAATGGAGCTCTCGGGTTTTGAATGGGTGATTAACCCATAGGCAGATGAGATAAACACATAGGCGCATAAAAGACCCAGAGTGATTGCGACAATCCAGGCTGCTCGATGTTCGGCCCGCTCAACACTCTCAAGATCGCCTCCTCGGCTTTCAACTAGAAGACGCCACAGTAGAATACTGCCGCTTATTAGCTCTATCAAGCTATCAATACCGAAGGCAGTCAGGAGAATACTGCCCGCCGCCACCCCAGCACCGATAGCGACCGCCATTTCAATCACCATCCAAATGACAGAGATAACTTCAATTTGTAACATCTCAATAAATCGGGGTAGCAGAGTTAAAGTTTGGAGAACGACCAACCCAAATTGAGTTCTTTGGCACGTTTTTTGACCAGATCAGCCATCCGCGGAATCTGGTTATCGATAGATATGCGATCATGCAGGTAGCGATAGAAACTTACTCCCAGTTTTTTCGATGTCTCCGCAAGGGTCGCGAAAGTATCCCAGGCCCGCTTTCCATCCTCAGTACGTGGTCCAAAACTGACATCCCGTTTGCGCACTCGCTGTCGTACCCCCAGTTCCGAGGCATTGTTATGCA
>JBEKEB010000088.1:0-15317 GCA_050014055.1 Anaerolineales bacterium
ACGCTATGATACGGCTGCGACCCCGTTTCAGCGTATCCTGGCCGCCAAAGAAATACCCCTCGAAACCAAGGCTCGCCTGACCAATTTGTATGTCCAGCTCAACCCGGTCCAGCTCAGAACTTTGATCGACGAGAAAGTCGCCAAACTTTGGAAGATCTCATGGTAACATTTGGTCTTGAGGCAACGATACATCGAAAGTAACATTTGGTCTTGAGGCATCACGCTGAGGCTTTTCTTCTTCACGGTTATAATGCACGCATGCGCAGGTACCTCTACTTCACGGTGTTTATCTCCGGCATGACCAGCCTGGCGGCTGAATTTGGGGCTGCGCGACTGCTTGGCAATGTTTTCGGCACTTCAAATCCTGTCTGGGCGGCCATCATTGGTCTCATTCTGATTTACTTAACCTTGGGATATTTCCTGGGCGGGCGCTGGGCCGATCGTTCGCCGCATCCATGGACAATGTATTGGATCGTGGCCTGGGCTGCTTTCACGTTGGGCGTGGTGCCGTACGTGGCAGACCCGGTATTGCGCCTGGCCGCCAATGCTTTTGATAATTTACAGATTGGGATTCTCGCCGGAGCGTTCGTGGGTGTGATGGTTTTGTTCACCATCCCCATTACGCTGATGGGCATGATCTCTCCGTTCGCCATTCGTCTCTCGATGGAGGATACCGGCCGGGCTGGGAACACAGCCGGGACGATTTATGGAATTTCCACCATCGGTTCCTTTATTGGAACATTCCTGCCGACCTTGGTACTGATTCCCACCATCGGCACCACCCGAACTTTTCTCGTCTTCAGCCTGACCATGCTGCTGGTGGCCCTGGTCGGTTTGGGACTGAGCGCCGGGCGAAGGGCAGTCTTGCCCTTCCTGCTCATGCCGGTCGCGCTGGTCCTGGTGGCGGTTTTCGGAAGTGGTGGAGGAATCAAGAGATCCAACGGCCAGATCTATGAGACAGAATCGGCTTATAACTACATCCAGGTATTGGAGATAAACGGGACCCGTTATCTACGTCTGAATGATGGACAGGGTTGGCACTCTGAATACAACCCGAACACGCTCGAATATGGCGGACCCTGGCAGCAGTTTCTGGTTGGTCCATTTTTCTACAAAGACCGCCAGCCTGCGGATATCACCCGGATAGCCATCGTCGGCCTAGCCGCCGGTACCACTGCCCGCCAGGCTGCGGCAGTCTTCCCGAACGTTACCATAGATGGCTTCGAGATTGACCCGAAAATTGTTCAGGTAGGCCGGATATACTTCGGTTTAAACCTGCCCAATCTGAACGTTATCATTGGGGACGGGCGCTGGGGGTTGGAGAAAAGCTTGCAAAAGTATGACATGATCTGTGTTGACGCTTACCGCCCCCCGTATATTCCTCCACAACTGACCACCCGGGAGTTCTTCCAGATCGCAGTGGATCATTTGAAACCGGATGGTGCGTTGGCTATTAATGTAGGCCGCGCTCCCGGCGACCGGCGGCTGATAAACGGCCTGGCGACCACCATTGGTACCCTGTTCCCTTCGATATACGTGATGGATATACCGAACACCTTTAACTCCATATTGTATGCCACCCTCCAGCCGACTTCGGTGAAGAACTTGCAGGCCGACCTGGCGGCATTCCTGGCACGGCCGGGTGTGAACCCCCTGCTGACCGATTCCATGGCGTTGACTTGGAACAATCTTCAGCCCGCGCCTTTGCACACCATTGTTTTTACGGACGATCTGTCCCCAATTGAGTGGATGACGAATAATCTGATTCTCAATTTCATATTGCACGGAGAGATGAACACGTTGAAGTAGGAAGCTAAACAACCAAAGCAAATAACAGCTCACGAAAATAAAGACTCTTAGGAAAAAAACATGAAAATCCTCTCACGAATCCTGGCCTGGTTTATCACTATTTTTATCCCGTTTGCGCTGACCTTTGTAGGCCTGCGCCTGTTGCTTACACCGGCGTTTCCACAAGTGGAATATCGCACGCCTGGCTTCCCTGCCGATGAATATGGTTTCACACTCCAGGACCGCTTGCACTGGTCTACCCTATCCATTGATTATCTGGTCAACAACGCCGATATTTCCTACCTCGGGAACCTGACCTTTCCGGATGGTTCCCCGCTGTTCAACGAGCGTGAATTGAGCCACATGCACGATGTCAAGCAGGTGGTTTTACCCGTGTTATGGATCGGGTACACGATCTGGTTTTTGCTAGTGGTGCTTGGTTTGTGGGCGCGCTTAGGAGGCTGGTGGCGCGAATATCTACGCGGTCTGCGGCACGGTGGCTGGCTCACGTTCGGGCTGGTGGTGGTGCTCGGTGCATTCGCTGCGACCAGCTTCTGGCAGTTCTTTACGATTTTCCATGAGTTGTTTTTTACCGGCGGGTCCTGGTTATTCCTGTATTCCGATACGCTCATCCGGTTGTTCCCGTTACCTTTTTGGGAGGATGCCTTCCTGTTCGCGGGGATATTGGATGTCCTCGGCGGTTTGGCATTGGGGTTGGGGCTGCGACCGAAATCAAATTAACGTGTTATTACAGGTGTTATAATTCCAAGCATATTAATGGAGGCACAATGGCCGACTATCGTTCCACCGGTAAGACTACCCTGACCCACGATGTACTCCTTACCATTGCCCGCATGTCAGCACTGGAGGTTGAGGGGGTCAAGTGCATGGCGCCTGTAAAGGGAGGCGTAAACAGCCTGTTCGGACGCGGGCTTGAAGGAGTCCGGATGGTGGTTGAAGATAATAATGTGATCGTGGACCTGTACCTGATACTGGAAAGAGATATTAACATCCGCGAAGTCAGCCGCTCCGTCCAACAAACCGTCGCGCGTGCCATTGTCGAAATGACCGGGCTGGAGGTTGGGCACGTCAATATTCATATCGAGGATATTGATTACAAGCCCGAGGAATAGTCATTTATGAAAGCACGCACCAGGGCGCGCGGGATTGCCCTGCAAGCACTTTACGAAATTGATATGGTCGGCCATCCTCCTGCGCAGGTTTTGAAGGAACGCCTGAAGGAAGAACCACAGACCGAAGAACTGGCGGAGTTCACCCGCCAGATTCTCTTTGGTGTGCTGCCCTTGCGTGAGCTTCTGGATACCGTCCTGGCGCGGTATGCGCCCGAATGGCCGCTGGACCAGATTGCGGCGGTTGACCGGAACATATTGCGCATCGCGGCTTGGGAATTCGCAGGCAAGCAGGGGACGCCTATCAAGGTGGCAATTAATGAGGCTGTGGAATTGGCCAAGGCCTTTGGATCCGACAGCGCACCGCGCTTTGTAAATGGTGTGTTGGGCAGCCTGGCTGACCATGAGAACGAAGTGGTGCAATTTTTACACAGTAAGCAACAGGATTAGCAGAAAAGGCTTCCAAGCCAAAAGGAGGGGCATGCGCTCTCATTTTCTTTGTTTTTCGACCCGCAGACTACTTTCCATTGTAAGCCTGTTGGTGCTGTTGCTCAACGCCTGTTCTTTATCGTTGCTCAATATTCCTGGAATTAACCCGCCAGCCACTGCTCCCGTAGCAGTACTTCCATCTGGACCGACTTCCACCCCACAGCCTTCTGCGGCGATAACTTTCAATGTGACTTTGCCCGCACCTCTGCCGTCGGGGGAGGTACTTTACCTGTCTGTGGTGGACGAGATCACCGGGCTCGGTCTGAACCCGGTCAATATTTCCATGCAGAGCATGGATACACTGCACTATACCGCCACCTTCCCGTTTGCAATGAACAGCATTGTCAAATACCGATACATGCGCCAGGGGAAATTGTCCACCCTGGAAGATACCTCCGCCGATAAGACAGTGCGCTACCGCATGTACATGGTCACCGGCCCTGGCGAGGTTGATGACGTGGTTTCGGCCTGGGCTGATGGACTATTTAGCAGCCCTGATGGACGGATTTCCGGCCAGGTTGTGGATTCCTCCAACAATGCCCCCATCCCGAATATTCTGATCGCCGCAGGCGGCCAGCAGATACTGACCGACTCAAATGGAAAATTCAACCTGGAGGAGCTCCCGGTTGGTACGCACAACATGGTAGCATATGCAATTGATGGCGCGTACCAGCCTTTCCAACAGGGGGCGCGGGTCGAAGAAGGAAAATCCACCCCGGTGACTCTCTCCCTGACCCGGGCTAGCATGGTTAACGTTGTTTTTACAGTATCAGTGCCGGGCAACACCATTCAAAATGTACCGATCCGCCTGGCAGGCAACCTCTACCAGCTGGGCGACACTTTTGGTGACCTGCAAGGTGGTTTGAACACGGTTGCCACGCGCATGCCCGTTTTGTCCCCCCTACCGGATGGTCGATACGGAATCACCCTGGCCCTGCCGGTCGGGGCGGATATCCGTTATAAATATACCCTGGGTGATGGTTTCTGGAATGCCGAACATACCTCGGATGGTGCGTTTAACGTGCGGCAATTAATTGTTCCGGATTCGCAAAGCCCGCTTCAGGTTCAGGATACCATCCAAACCTGGCAGGCAGGAACTTCCGCACCGATCCTGTTCGAGGTAAATGTGCCAGCGAACACTCCCGCCGGAGATATCATCTCGATCCAATTCAATCCGTACGGCTGGACTGAACCCATGCCGATGTGGCCGCGCGGCGACAACCAGTGGGTTTATCAGCTTTACAGCCCGCTAAATATACTGGGTAATTTTCAGTATCGCTATTGCCGAAACGATCAGTGCGGCGTGGCGGATGATCTGCAAACAACCCAGGGCAAACCTGGGCGCCCGGTTTCCACCAGCCTGACACCGCAGGATTTGCAGGACACCGTTAACAGTTGGAACATGTTCCAGCCCGCCGCAACGTCTGCGCTAGCGGGCTTGCCAGTAACCAGCCGCCAGGCTGGCTTCTGGGCCGGGGTTGAGTCTATGGCCGGGTATGACCCAACCTGGCAAGCCTGGCTGCCGCAGGCCATCCAGGATATAAAGAGCCGGTATGCCAACTGGCTGGTGCTAACACCCTCCTGGAGTATCAGCCGGACCGACCCATTGGTCTTTTCACCCATCCCGGGCGCCGACCCGCTGTGGGCGGACACGCTCGACACCATCAACCACGCACGCGCTTCCAGCCTGAATGTGGCGTTGTTCCCAAGCGTAAATTTGCCAAGTGACACAGCCACATGGTGGCAGTCTGCACCGCGCGACGCGGCCTGGTGGGATAGCTGGTTCAGTCTTTATGCGGCCTTCGCGGCCTATCACGCTGACCTGGCGGCAAAATCTGGCGCATCGGCGCTCATCTTGGGAGGTGACTGGGTTACCCCGGCTCTGCCCGCAGGCCTGGTAAATGGAACCAGTTCCGGTGTACCGGCGGATGCAGAAACGCGTTGGGAGGCCATTATTGCGGATGTCCGTCAGCGCTTCAGAGGACAGGTGCTGTGGGCAGTTTCCTATCCAGCGGGGTTGCAGTCCGTTCCGACGTTTACCAAGAGCATGGATGGCATCTATCTACTCTGGTACGCGCCGTTGAGCGGGAGTAGTATGGATGATTTGAAGGCGGCGGCAGGGCAGTTGCTGGATAAGGATATCCAACCTTTCCAGGCCGCGCAGGGCAAACCGGTCATTCTTGCCGCAGCCTACCCATCGGCGAACGGCGCAGCCAGTGCTACTTTATCCATGCAGGCGCTTTTCCAACCAGGAACATCCCAGGCCCCGGTTAATTTACAGGCGCAGGCGGACGTCTACCAGGCATTGCTAAGCGCCGTCAACGAGCGCGCCTGGCTGGGTGGGTTTGTCAGCCGGGGGTATTACCCGCCGGCAGCTTTGCAGGACGCTTCCGCCTCGGTGCATGGCAAACCTGCGGAAGATGAGCTGGGGTACTGGTTTGGCAGGTTCCTGGGAGTGGTGCATTAAGGTAAGGGGGATGGCAAGGCACAAGTGAGTCCAGTCAATCCTCGTAGAATGACTCTCCTGAGGCACAATGGCAATTCTCGATGATATTCTGGCTGGTTATGAATGGTTCGATCACCCGGATGGTCCCAAGTTTGTGGAAACTCACCGGGATGAATTCCGTACTTCCGGTCACTGGCTCTTTCTGCCCGGCGCTTTCTCTTCGTTTCACAAAGTGAACAACAATGCGGAATTGTGGCTGATCCACATGGGCCGGCTGCTGGTGCACGTGCTCGATCCGGACGGCAGCCACCAAATTCTGCAGCTTGGGACTGACTTTGCAGCGGGCGAGCAACCGGTGGTTAGCGTGCCGGCCGGCTACTGGCAAGCTGCGGAAATTCTTGCAAGTGTACCCTTTGCTTTCGGAAGCAACGTTTGCGCACCCCCATTCTCATTTGAGAATTTCAATATGGCCAGCCGGGAGGATCTTCTGCGGGATTTTCCCAAGCATGCCGACTTGATCATGCGGCTGACCAGAGCTACAGGTTAGCCTGCTTTTTCGTCCAGCCACGTAGAAATGGTGCTAGCCACTTCTTCCCAGCCGGGCTGCCCGATGGTGAAATGGGTTCGGCCAGCAAATTCCTTGAAATCGGTTATGGAGGGGGAGCGTTTGTACTTCTTATAATTAGTCTGGTTAAGCGAAGCCGGGATGAGATGGTCATTCGAACCGGCTACCAGAAGGAGCGGAGGATGGGGGTTGCTGAAGTTAATGGCGGCAACTTTCGTGAGAGACTGGGCTGGCACCCGGCGGGATTCGGGCACAACGTACCTTTCGTAGGCGGATTGCTGTATTTCCAGGGGCAGATTATTGACGAATGTATATTGAAAACGTTCCAGCGTCATCTGGATGGGGCTGGCTTGGGAGACGAACGGATTTATGTGCGGCCAGTTGGATCTGAGAAATGGCAGCTCGGTGGTAAAAACGCCCTGGGGCGGGGCGGAGTCAATGGCAACCCCGGCGATGCCTACATATTTCTGCAACAGCAATTGCACAACCAGCCCGCCCATGGAGTGGCCGATAAGAATCGGTTTTTCATCCAAAATTTTGATCAGAATGACATAATGCACAATGACCTGGCTGAGGGTGAGAGTGCTCAGTTGAGGATCGGGATGGCTTTTCCGCAACGTCTCGACGGGTTTATCCCGGCCAGGCCAGGCTGGAGCAATGCAGTGGTATCCTTTTGCCTGAAAATAGTCCAGCCAATGTTCCCAGCAAAGCGGGGTCATGTACATGCCGTGGATGAAAACGATGGTTTTGGATTTTATTTCTACTCCTTGATAACCTGTATTTTTTCCATCACCAGGGCATCTCCGCCATCATTGTAGTATTTCGTCCAGGTGCCGACGCGCAGGTAGCCTTCCTGCTCATACAATTGGATGGCGGGGGTGTTTTCCAGCCGTACGCACAGGCGCAGGCGGGCGGAGTTCAGTCGTTGTTCACATTCCAGCAAAAGCAGGCGCGCAATGCCCTGCCGGCGGTATTCCGGCAGGACTCCCAGCGTAGCGATCCAGGCCATGCCCTCGGAACGGCGCGGGTCCCCGGCGATAAAGCCGACCATACGGCCATCCACTATTGCTTTCAACCGGACTACTTCCGGGAAGGTGAGAACTGCTACGAGATCAAGCAAGGGCCAGGCATCCTTGGGGAAACAGGTTTGTTCCACATGTCGCAACTGACCCAGGTCGCGCAGGTTGGCGGGGAGGATGTCCATAAGAAAGAAAGCAGAGAACCAAGATTTGGTAAGAAGGTAAAGGTAATTAGGAAGAAGTCTCCCGCTATGGGCGGGAGACTTCTATTTTACCCTTTCCTGATGCCGTTTTCCTGATTACTTCTTACTTCTTTCCGATATTATTCTTTTCCTTTGACGAAATCGGTCAACATGCTGGTGAACTCCATCGGGAAGATGAACTTGGTGGAGGCACCCATTCCGACGCTCTTGAGAGTTTCGAAGTATTGCAGGGTCATGGTCTTCTGATCAATGGTCTTGGCGGCGGCAAAGATCTTCTCCAAGGCAACCGAGAAGCCCTCGGCCTTGAGCACCTGCGCCTGCTTCTGGCCTTCAGCCTCCAGGATGGCGGCCTGTTTTCCGCCTTCGGCTTTGAGGATGGCGGCCTGCTTCTCACCCTCGGCCACGTTGATGGCGGCCTCGCGCGTGCCGGTCGATTCCGTCACGACAGCGCGGCGGATCCGCTCGGCAGACATCTGCTTGTTCATGGCATCCTGGACGTCCTTGGGCGGGATGATCTCGCGGATCTCGACGTTGGTGACCTTGACGCCCCAGCGTTCAGTGACTTCATCCAGTTTTACGCGCAAGGTCTGGTTGATGTTTTCTCGTTGGGAAAGCACCTCATCCAGAGGAATTCCACCGATGACGGACCGTAGGGTGGTGGTGGCCATTCCGGCTGCCGAGAGTTCAAAGTTGCCGACGCCAACCACGCTGAGGGTCGGATCCATCACCTTGAAATACCACAAGAAGTCAATTGAGATGGGAGCATTATCCTTGGTGATGGAAACCTGGTGGGGTACCTCACGGATCTGCTCGCGCAAATCTGCTTTGACAGGGCGGTCAATGATTGGGATGAGCAAGACCAGGCCAGGTCCTTTTGTCCCAATGCAGCGTCCCAGGCGAAAGACCACCAGGCGCTGGTACTCGTTGACGACACGGATGGCGTTGAAAAGGAATATCACCACCACGACAATAACGAATGCAACTCCGCAAAGCAAATATGTTGATGTAGCCATTTGTTCCTCCTTAGAGAACTGAATATGGTTCAATCATTTTTTTAACTGCTCGTCGCGTTCGACGATCAGAGTGAAACCTTCCCGGCTAACTACACGGACCCGGCAACCGGCTGGAATGGATTGCTCGCTGCGGGCACTCCATAGTTCGCTGGCCACCTGCACCGAGCCACCATCGAATATCTCGGTCTTAGCCTGACCGGCCTGACCGATCAAATTCTGAAGGTCCTGCAGGGGGCGGGCGTGAAATGCCTGCATGCCTTTTCGGACGATAAACCATATGAAAATGGCACTCAATGCTGAAACTACAACTGCCAGAATGGGGTTGACGGCTGGCAAAATGCCTGTCCCTGGGAACAGGTAGAGGGAACCAACGATCAAGGCCAAGATGCTTATTGCCAGAGCCCATTCACGACCGGATTTTTGGATGGAGTAGATGAACGGGACGAGCGCCAATACCAGGACGATCAACGCCCATCCGTTGAAACCCAGGTTATAGACCTCGTAGCCGGCAGCTGCGAGCAGGAGCAGCGCGCCGCCTTCCAGGAGGTGCGTACCAGGTGTCACGATGGCCATCATTAAAAAGATGGAACCGAACATGAGCAGAAGGTAGGCAATATCAGGATTGACAAGTGTATTCATGGGAAAATCCTTTCCGGAATCACCAAAATGATTATACAACAAGGTTGGGTAGATTGTATTAACTTCCTGTTAGATATACGTCCAGCACTGAAGGCGGTTCCATCATTAGACGATTTAATGCCAATAACATAAGTCTACAAATGCCACGAATGTCATTTGGGTGAACATGCTTGTCAGGGTTGTTTTGTAAGCCCAATCCCGGGTTCTGAATTCCACCCGTTGGTCGCCAGTTAATAAGGAAAATCCTTCTACAGCATGTGGATTACCCTGACAAAAACTGCGCAAGCATCAATGATTTGGTTGACTTCACATTTTTCGTTACGCATATGCGCCAGTTTATATTCACCGGGTCCAAAACCAATGGTGGGGATTCCCAACCTGATCAATGCCACCGCATTGGTGCTGAAATCCCAAAAATCGTACTTATCCGGGGAATGTCCGAAGGTTTCAGAATACGCCTCAATAAATGTCTTTGAAAGAGGATGCTGTAAACTGATTTCCCAGGCCAGGTGGAATGGTTCGTAGGTTAATTCTTCACCTGTCCATGTATGCCTTCGCAGGGTTCCAATCTCCCAGGTGGCATGCTTGTCCGCAATGAGCCGGTCCATTTCGTCCCGGATGGTTTGTTCTGTTTCGCCGACGACCATTCTGCGATCAATGTAAACTTCACATGCAGATGGCACTGCATTTAAAGAAACGCTGGTACTGGAAATTTTCGACAGGACCAGCGTGCTTTTCCGGCCGGCCTTTTGCATGAGTTTCTGGTTGGTTTGCTCGATCCGTTGAATAATCTCTGCCATCTCGTAAATTGCATTCAAGCCCTTTTCAGGCGCAGAGCCATGGGCCGAGATTCCTTGTGTTTTGATAATAATCTGGGCTTTGCCTTTATGCCCTGTGACAATGGTATTGGATGAAGGTTCGCAGACAATCGCATAATCCGGCCTGACATGGCACTCTTCGAGCAGATGCCTGAGCCCTTCTCCGTCACAATCCTCTTCGAAAACTGTACAGGATACATAAACCGTCTTTCCGGATGCCAATCCCCGGTTCTTTGCGATAGCCACAGCATAGAGCGATGCGGCCAGGCCGGATTTCATATCGACCGAACCGCGCCCCCAGAGATAGCCATCCACCACTTCACCACTAAATGGCGGCACATCCCACAGTTCGTCATCGAACACATTTACCGTATCGGTATGGGAATCAAACAGAACAACCTTCTCGCCGTAACCAATTCGTCCCAGAACATTACCGAAGCGGTCGATCTTAACCTCGTCATAACCCAAAGCTGCCATTTTTGATTCAATTAACCTGGCTACCTGCTCTTCCTGGCCGGAAAAACTTTTTATTCGCACCAGATCCTGCGTAAATGACAGCAAATCATCAGCCATCTCCATGCCATTCATCATTAAACTATTCATGATTTTTCTCCGCAAGAGCATTCGGTGGCTTTATTCGTAACTGGTGGTAAGGAAATAAGATCCCCAGCGGAAAAAGCAATTTATATCCGAATGTGCTCTTTATTATATTGATGTGTTCAAACAGTTGGAAGGGTTATTACTACCCGGAAGCCTGGAAATTGATCATAGCAAGGACGTACTTGTCGTGGCGGGATTTTTCGCTCTTCAGCAATGACATGTACACCTCGGTGTTAAATATGGCATAATGGGGAGAGTTGATAAATCAATTAGCTACTAAAGTCGCCACATCGTAGTCTTATTGTAATGTGAGGAGTTTCCATGTCGGATGTATATCCAACCGGACGGCAAATCCGCCTGACCAGTTATTCGAACTGCGCGGGTTGAGCCTCCAAGCTGAATGCGGAAACGCTGGCACAGGTTCTGCGCCCGGTTGAACATATCTTTGACTCACATGCTTACCCGGATTTGCTGGTCGGGCTTGATAAACCCGACGATGCGGCTGTCTGGAGGTTGGATGCACGCCGCGCCCTGGTGGTGACGACCGACTTTTTCACGCCGGTGGTGGACGATCCGTACGATTTTGGCAGCATCGCGGCAGCCAACAGCATTTCGGATATTTACGCCATGGGCGGCCAGCCGTTCCTGGCGCTGAATGTGGCTGCCTTCATTCCGGACCTGTCAGCGGAAATCAACGGAGAGATCCTGCGTGGTGGCGCAGAGAAAGCACGTGAAGCCGGTGTTGTCATCGCAGGGGGACATACCGTCCAGGATAAAGAGCCAAAATATGGCCTGGTGGTACTGGGTTTTGTCAATCCGAAAAGGATGCTCACCAAAGGTGGGGTACACCCGGGGGATATGCTCGTGCTGACCAAGCCGCTTGGCTTTGGTATGACGACCACGGCCTTGAAACAGCAAAAAGCTGCCCCGGAAGATGTGGCTGAAGTGGTGGCGTGGATGAAACGGCTGAACAAGGAGGCCGGCGCCCTGGCGGTGGAGTTCCACCTGCGCGGCGGTACGGATGTGACTGGATTCAGCCTGCTGGGTCACGCCTCGGAAATGGCAGCGGCCAGCGGCGTTGGCATGCGTTTCTTCGTTGATAAACTGCCATTCGTATCTTGTGCCCATAAATATGCTGGAATGAGGGCATTTGCCGGCGGCCTTTTCGATAACCTCAAGCACTTCGGGCCAATGGTCCGGTTTTCACCGGATATTCCTGAAGAAACACGCATGCTTCTGTTTGACCCGCAGACCAGTGGCGGCCTGCTCCTGGCTGTCCCCCGCAGAAAGCTGGAAGGTTTCCTGAAGCGAGCTGGGGAAGTCGGCCAACCGGCCTGGGTGGTCGGGGAAGCGTTTACTGGTGAAGGGCTTGAAGTAAAGTAGGTATAGCAGTTTTCAATTGTCTTATATCTCTAGTACAATATATGTGACAGACCTTTCAACCTGTCCGTTTTTATATGAATATCGGCTTCGAAATCTTAATCGTATTATTTCTCATCCTTCTGAATGGTTTTTTTGCCATGTCGGAGACCGCCATCCTGGCCAGCCGCAAAGTCCGCTTGCAGCAACGTGCCAATGGAGGGGACGCAAAAGCACGCAAGGCGCTGAACCTGGCGGAAACCCCCAACCGTTTCCTGCCGACCGTGCAGATTGGAATAACGCTGATCGGTGTGCTGACGGGTGCGGTGGGCGGCGCGGTTTTCGCGAACCCCCTGGCTGCGGAGATGGACAGAGTCCCAGCATTACTGCCCTACGCGCACCCCGTCAGTCTGGCCGTTGTGGTCATCCTGATCACTTTTTTTTCCATGCTGATAGGCGAACTGGTTCCTAAACGACTGGCCTTGCATGACACTGAAAAAGTTGCTTCCATGATCGCCGGTTTTATGAGCTTTATCTCTACACTCTTTTCACCGGTGGTATGGCTTTTGGAAAAATCATCCGACCTGGTCCTGCGCATGCTGGGGGTCAAGCCAAGCCAGGAACTGCCGGTGACGGAGGAGGAATTATTGGTCCAGTTGGATGAAGGTACCCAGGCAGGTGTTTTTAAGGAAGCCGAGCAGGATATGGTGGAGGGGGTCTTCTCGCTCTCCGATCAGCGCGTGAATGCCTTGATGACCCCGCGCAACGAAATCGTCTGGCTGGATGTGAATGACACATTGGCAGAGATTCGGCGGAAAGTCCAGGAGAGTCCATTTTCGCGTTTTCCTGTGGCGGAAGACAGTCTGGATAACGTCCTGGGCGTCGTAAAAGCCAAAGACCTGTTGCTGGCCGAGCTAAAAAACGGCAGTGAACTCAGGCAAATTGCCAGGCCACCAATCCATATCCCGGAGACCGCCTTTGGCTCGCGGGCGCTTGAAATGTTCCGGGAATCCAAACGCGAACTCATGCTGGTCGTGGATGAGTTTGGCGTGGTGCAGGGTTTGATCACGCTGGCCGATATTCTGGAGGAAATTGTGGGAGCGTTCGAGGGCGGGCCACAGGCCACCCAGCGCCAGGACGGCTCCTGGCTATTGGACGGGATGCTTCCGAATGATGAATTCAAGGAAATATTCAATCTTCGCCATCTGCCAGACGAAGAAGAATACGAAACATTGGGCGGGTTTGTCATGATGCAACTGGGACGCATCCCACAGCCCGCCGATCAATTTGATTGGAATGGCCTGTATTTCGAAGTGATGGAAATGGACGACAAACGGGTGGATAAAGTGCAGGTGTCAAGCGTGCCGGGTCGTAACCGTGCGTCCAGCGAGAATCCAGAAAAGGAAGAATAATTTAATCCACCAACTCTCAATATTTTAAGGTTGAGACTGTGCAAACCCTCTTATAATAATTATAATAATAACGTTCCTGGTGTGCCTCGTTAAGCATTGAAGCAGAACCCCGCATAATCGCTGCATGAAGAAATTCACTTCAGAAAGAAGTGGAACGGTGGAAAATCAATCTGGTCTGCCTAATCAGGAAAATCCCTTTGGTCGTTTAATTTCCAGGTTATTAAAGATGCCACTTGTCCGGATCGGACTGGGATTGGCCGGCCTGGTCTTGCTGGGAGGCGCGGTATTTGGCATTCGCCAGACTCAATTGCCTCCACCCCAACCGATCCAATTCTCTCATACCAAGCACGTGGGCCTGGGAATACCGTGCCTGTTCTGCCATTCGGGAGCTTTG
The DNA here is from genome assembly GCA_050014055.1 of Anaerolineales bacterium. GTDB lineage: Bacteria > Chloroflexota > Anaerolineae > Anaerolineales > Villigracilaceae > UBA877. The sequence continues at coordinate 13,876 of JBEKEB010000088.1, forward strand.
AAGGGAGACACAGCCGGCTTGCCCACTCTTTCATTATGTGCTGCCTGCCACCAACAGATCGCCAACCCCAGTACCGACGCCCAAACCAGACTCCAATTGAGCATACTGGCAAGCTATATTAAGAATAACCGACCCATCACCTGGGTGCCGGTGGCTATTTTGCCTGACTTTGTTTTCTTTAGCCATAGTCCACACATTGCAGCCGGTCTTAATTGTGAGAATTGCCATGGAGAGGTCGGCCAAATGACCCTCGCCGTGCCGCAAGAGATGAATATGGGTTGGTGTTTGGACTGCCATCGCACACGCTACAAAAACAATCCCGTTATGCTAGCAAGACTGACCGATTGTCTGACATGCCATAAATGACCGGGCACGAAAGGACCGAAGAATGAGCAGTCAAATTTCCCGGCGAGATTTTCTTAAATTAAGTGGTGTGGGTGTCGCGGCAGCCATCCTGACGGGTTGTGGTCCACTATCCCGCTATGTCACGCGTGAACCTTATATACAGATGCCGGAATACACTTATAACGGCGTCAGTACGTATTATGCCACTGCCTGTCGTGAGTGCCCGGCGGGTTGCGGGATGGTTGTCCGCACCATGCAGGGACGGGCCATCAAAATCGAAGGCAATAAGAATCATCCGGTCAGCCTGGGCAGGACCTGCGCCCGTGGACAGACTGCACTTCAAGGCCTTTATAACCCTGACCGGATACAGTTTCCGGCCAACCGTTCCCAACGCGGGGCCGAAGCCCTGAGTAAAACAACCTGGGATGATGCCATCAAAGTGGTCAGCCAGGCACTGACAAAGAACCAACCGGGAGAAATTGCCTTCCTGCTTGGTCTCACGTCCGATCACCTGGCCGATCTCGTCACGGAGATAACCACATCCCTGGGATCTCCAGCGCCTTTGCGCTATAGTGCATTCGAGACTGTTGAAGCCCGGGCCACTCTGGCGAAGGCAGCCGACCAGATCTTTGGCATCCCGGCTTTGCCATTTTTTGACCTTGCCAATGCCGATATGACTTTCTCATTCGGCGCCAACTTTCTCGAAACCTATCATTCCCCCGTAGCGTATGCACGTGGGTTTTCAACGATGCGCCAGGGTCACTTGGGAAGGCGTGGTTACCTGGTGCAGTTCGAACCGCGCATGTCCCAGACCGCGGCAGTGGCTGATGAATGGATCCCGGTTGCACCAGGCACGGAAGGGTTGGTGGCGCTTGCCATTGGCCGGCTGATTGCAGAGGGAAGTGGTGGCGCAATCCCGGGTGCTTATCAGAATGTGGATGTTTCCGGGGTTGTCAAAGTCTCCGGGGTGAGTGACAGCGATCTGCGGCGGCTTGCTCAACTTTTTTCGGCATCCGGGCATTCCCTGGCGATCCCCGGCGGACCAGCACTGGCGGCCAGTAATGGCCTGGAGGCGGGCGCGGCAATCCTGACGTTAA
>JBEKEB010000089.1:0-25780 GCA_050014055.1 Anaerolineales bacterium
TCCGCCCGCAGGTCCACCATTATTGGTAAAACCGAAAAAAGTTTACTTTTGGCAATCCAAAATCCTGTAACCTTCTTCCTAAAACAATCGGTAGGTAAATGCCATGGTTGGAATCAGCACAACTAGTATCTCACTGGGTTCAACTGCCCATTGGACTGCCGCGGCGCGTGCATAGGGGAACGAGCCTGAAGACCGCCTATTCGAAGACCCATGAGCTTCCGCACTGGCTGGAACTGAAGTAGCGGCTTGGGCAGCAACCTGTCCACCAGACAGCCTGGTACCGATGATTCTGCTCACCCGTTTTTTTGATGACTTTCTGCTGTGCGTGACCAGGGAGGAGGCGATACACTAGGTAGTTCTGATGGCCGCAGGTCTCGATACCCACGCCTACCGTTTGGTCTGGCCGGCCGGGATGATTGTCTTTGAGTTGGACCAAGCTGCAGTATTGCATGAGAAAGAGCAGGCACTTCGTTCCGCCGGTGCACAACCTAACTGTGCACGGCGGTCCATCGCAGTGGACCTGACTGGACCCTGGAAAAAAGCACTATAAAAGCCGGTTTCGAACCGAACCAACCCGCTGTATGGCTCTTGGAAGGTTTTTTGTTTTATATCCCCACAGAAAGCATTTCCTACTTGCTTGACGAGGTGAACAGCTTATCCATCTCTGGCAGTTGGTTGGGTTTCGACATAATCAACAACATCACACAGACATCCCCCTATACACGTCTATGGATCAAAATGCAGTTCAATTCCGGCGCGCCCTGGATTGGCACTATGGACGACCTGATCGGTTTCCTGACCACCCGAGGCTGGAAAACGACCCTATCCCAGGCCGGCGCACCAGACGCCAACCATGGCCGGTGGCATCTTCCAATTATTCCTTTCACCATGCCAAATATGCCACACAATTGGTTCGTAACTGCACAAAAAGGGGATATATAATCACGGTAAACGGGCATCACCAGCCGGCAAACAATTAATCTCCGCTACCTGGATATACTGTACATAACATACCGGTCGCCCCGGATTATCCACCACCACGGTTCCCGTAAATAAAAAGGGACCCGGCAAATTCAAGTCGGGATAAGTTGAACGCAATGTCTGCAGATACCATTTGAATTGAAGTAAGTCGGTTGAAACAATTGCAAGATCGGGACGAATTCGCAAAGCATATTGGAAATACCACAATGAAAAGACTGCTTCATCCCCCTGTGCAAACACAATCGCATGTGCCGGTGCAAGGGAAAGTACGCTCTTTCCAAAAGATTCCGCCGTCTGGTCATGAGATGCATCCACGTTAGGCCAGACTTTCCAGGCTTGCAATACCAGAGTCAGGATAAGAACCAAGGCAATCAATAATCCAAGGGTATTGGATCGTTTGGTGAAATACTCCATCAACCGTCCCAAACCCAACCCAATCCAGATGGCAAAACAAAGGAAAGCAGGGATCAGGTACAAAAACGCATCCCTGGTTGCATATCCAATTGCAAAGACTGAAGATACAACCATAACCCAGAGCATAAGGTAATTCAAGCGGTTAGGCTTAAAGAAAACGATCAACCCTATCAATCCAACAGTCACCCCGATAATCCCAAATTGACGCAGCAACAGCGCGATCACGGTTTGAGCACGCTCCAGTATGGATGAAAAACTCAAACTTAAGAGAAGACCCTGATATAGTTTACCTGAGATCAGCCACACAAAGCCATCCAAAGTAACCGGGTTACCCCAATTTACGGGTGGATGGGACAGGGCTCGCAAAGGGAGAGTTAGATATACGGAAAGCCCTATCACTATCCAGCCTAACCTGCGCAAGATAGAGCGGCCATCAATCTGCCAGTTCTTTAACCAGCGATTTTCCAGTGGAAGTCCCGTTTTGTGGATAATCGTTGCAGAAAGAATGACAGGTAAAATCAACACAGTGGTGAGATGATTCCCCATTGCCAGCCCAAATGTAAGGCCAATCAAACGGTCCACTCGCTTTTGGTCGGAATGCACAGGCAGGATAATTATTGATAAATAGAGCAGAAGCGCAACAAAAAGAGAATGCAGCGCATACACTTCCGTTATCACTGCCTGGGACCAGATCAGAGGTGAAAGTCCGAAGGCTAAACCAGCCGCAAGGCCTGCCAGCCAAAATTGATGGGGAAAATTAGGAGACAAATACCGGGTAACCATGCCATATACCAATAGCACAGCCGCTACAGCGGCGACTGCCGACATTAAATTGGTGCGAAAAGCCAGGGAACCAAGCGGTATAAATTGAAACAAGCGTGCCAAAAGGAGGTACAGCGGATATCCAGTAGGATGCGCAATCCCCCCGGTTGCAGCAGCCGCAATCAGGTCACCTCCATCCGCGCCATCATTAGCCCAGGTCAGCCCTGGCGCCATACTGGCCAGATATACCGTCATCAGGGATAATGCCAGAATCCCCGGCGGGATGAGGTGGACAAACAGTTTTGGGCGCTGCATGCCAGAATTATGACAAGATAGAGGCTTGCGCCTCTATCTTGTTTCTTATTTTAGCTGCCTAACAATCTTTTTATTACTTTCCGGCAGGTGCATAGACTGCTGAGAAATTTACTATATCGGCGCACGCCATCCCGTTCGCAGTCGTTGTTGTGAGTGCCGTCCAATACGACAAGGGCGCAATGGTAGGGACAGGTATTACAGTATCATCAAGATAATAGTAGATCGTCATCGTCTTGCTTGGAATGGCCGCAAAACAAATCTGCCAATCGCCTTGCTTAGAAGTCATCTCCTTTTGTATTGTAGGAGTCGTCACATTATTTGTTGTTACATCCATATAGTGTAACACATGGCAGCCTGGGAAATATAACAAGTCTCCGTTGATATAATCATTAAAGGGAACTGTCTTGGTGTTCTGCGTATATTGTGTTGGATACATCACCTGAACAGTATCCGAAAGGCCTGTGACATAGTATTGCGCTGTTAGCAAGCACATGCCACCCACAGCATATGTTCCATTCCCTGTAATAGTGATAAAAGAGGGAGGCGGCAGGACGGTACCACCCAAACCACTTGGGAAAAATGCATTTTCACCAGGTGTGTATGAGAGAGACGGTGGGATCATGCCAGTAGGCATATATACGCCGGTATAAATAGCATTATCAGTGCAGATGAGGTGCCCGGTTTGGTCCAAATGTGAGGGAATCTGTATCCATTGTCTTCCGCTAGCCGGAGTGTCCAGGTAATAGAAAATGTTCATCACCAATTGTGGGCTGGCTCCAAAGCAGACTTGCAGGGGGGAATCCTTGGATGTATCTATCTGGTTAATAACTTGACCCGTATTATCATAAAAAACGAAATGACAGCCCGGGAAGAGAAGATTGCCATAAACATTAACATCATAATTATAAGGAACTACTTTGGATTGATCGATCGGAGCTTCTGCATCTGCTTGAATCTTTGTTACAGCTCCACCCGTCTTGAAATCGGCCGTAATATCACAGACACCACCAACATTGGATGTTCCGTTCGCGGTGACATCGATAAGTGTCCTCAAGGGTGCTTTGACACCAGCAGCCGCCTGTGGGCTGGCCCAGACCGGATTACTCCTGGCGACTCCAATGATTGAAAGAACCAAAGCAATTACAACAAGAATAGGGATGTACTTCTTCATAAGGATCCTCCTCCGACAAGTTTAGAACAAATTCATCCAAATTTATTTTATCTCCAAATTAGGATAGCGCAATACGGATTTAGGCCGGATTTAAGGAATTTGAAAAGCAACATCAAATTCCACGTCCGTCCGAAGATCGGTTTGAAAAAAGATATTTTGATCCTGAACCACTGCTCCGACAGGAACCGATTTAATCGAAGCATCATTAGGAAGATGCAAACGGATGGTGAGCGGTTCCGCCAAAGTACCAGGTTGCTTCTGAACCAGGAGTTGATAGACCGACTGGTCAATGCCGGACTGGACGATGTTGGGCGGCAGGGCAAAACGAAAGGTTGTATTCAGGGTTTCACCACCCGGCACAACCTGTAAAGTGCCGAAAGCTTGAACACCAGCTATGCCCTCGTCAAGGGTATCCACGCGTGCGGGAACGTCTTGTTTTATGAGCATCCAGTTGGCCGGTACAAATTGTGGTGTAGCATCCAGAAGCTTCGTCCCACTCGGTGTATAGATCCGCATGTAATTCCAGTAACAATCCGTAATTGGATAATATTCCTCTCCCGGCAACCGGATCTTATCCCACTGCTTGCAGATAATTCCAGCCGCATTATTATTATGTACAACCGTAAGCGAACCGACGGGAGCAGACAGCTTGGTCAGGTCAACATCATAGACCATGTTGGCCGTCACTACTGCATTAGTCTTATTAAAGCCGACATTAGTATCTACCGCCATAAGAAAATCACCCTTTTCCGGGCGGACGGCTCCATCCCAATGATGGTCGGCCAGCAGAGATGTCATGGAAGGACTGTCCAATTTCAATAACAAGTGATGCTGATTCAAACCTTGCACCAAAACGGATAGCAGGCTTTCCGGCGGGACGGTTCCGCTTGAAATTTTTACAATCAGCGCATCGGCGATCAATTTAATAAAGAGTTTATTATTCCAGTCAGGCGAGGCAAGGTCTGCCGCAGTGGGCGTTTTCGCTGAACGCATATAAGCAACAACATTTCCGGCATCGATTGGATAGGAAACGCCTTCCACCTGAATAGGCCCGGTTGCTTGCAGGATTTCCACCAGAAATTGCTGATCAAAGGCAATCTCCCCATTCACGGAATACCCTTTGACATAAGAAAACAGAGTCTCTGCATACAATGCAGCCGTGGGATAGTTCGTAAACCAACTCGTATCACGAAGAAGTAAGACCTGGCTATTCATAAATTGTTGTAGCTGCCAGGGGGCAGCCGGATATGGCTTGGACCAATCGACTAAAGGATCCACTGTCTGATCTTCGTTTTCGAATGTCAACGCGCTTATTCGTCCATTTTGCATGAGCAAAGTCCCAGCAGCAGTTACCAAACCTCCGGTCGGGCGCAATTCGTCTTCATTTTCGACCAGCAGCAGGTATGTCTTTGGACCCTCACTCGTCGCTCCCATCAGGCGCGGCAGTTCCTCGGCCACACTCAGTCCATCTTTCATTACCGGAATCAAAAGGTCTATATAATTTACAATCAGATCTCGTATTTCGGGGGTCAGTTTCTCAGGTATCAGACGCCCACGGACCAACGTCGCCTCCGAAATTTGTTGTTGGGCCTCGACCAACTCGGGCTGAGAATTTAGTAATACATCACTCATTTGCGACAGGTTGAATCCAGCTAAATTATTTCCAGCCAGCAAAGGCGTAATCGCCTGGTAGCTCAGATTCGCTGAGGAGAGCATGTGATCGGCCAGATCCATTAGATCCTGTACAGAGGCCAGGTCCCCTCCGTAGACCGGCATCCAGGTTAACCAGGGTCCCATCCAGAGGAAAGGCCCACTTTCGTTTTTGAGCTTTCCAAAGTCTTGGCTGAGAGTCTTTAGCGCCGGACCTGCTGTCTTTACACGGTTAAGTTTCGGGCCGGAGGCACTAACCAGGTTGCGCATTTGGAGCGCATCCTGCCGGACAAGGATGGCCTGTTTGTAGATTTGCCAGGCCTTAAGCCCCCCAAAAACCAAGCCACCTAATAACACAATACCTATAATCAGAAATACATACCATCCCAAGCGAGAAGAACGCTGCTTTGATTTTTTCATCCCCGGTTCGGGTGAAGCCGGATCTGTTGCGTGTTTATTGTCAGAGATTACGGCTGGCTTCGAAAGGGTTCCTGACAAATAACTCTCTCGCTGCAGGATCATTTCCAACAGGCGATCCAATCCATTCCTGTGCCAATCGCTCAGCGTACTGGTGGGAGCTATTTCCGGTTCATCCCCAACCAATTTATAGGGTTCTTTTTTTGCATCCGATAAAGTCTGACCTGTTTTCCCATAAACAAATAGCAGAATGCTTTGATCAATATGTCCCCACGCCTCCCTGAGAGATGCAGGGGTGGGTTCCCCAAAGAGCACCGGCGAAAAGTATTCCGCTGCCAGCATCCCAAATTCCCCCCAATGCGTATCCAGGCGCTTTCCTCGCCGTGGCGCAGTCGTGGGCATCATCTGAGTGAATAACCTGGAAATGGCATAAATTAGCCTCTGCCCGGGACTTTTATCCAATAATTCTGGTGTGTCTGCGCTTTCCTGACGGACGATCAGACTTCTCGTCCAAGGATGCGCATCAAGCAGCCGGGGATGAAGGGAATTTTCCAGGATGTTCCTTAGAACATCTTGTTGATTCTTTTCAAAGGACATGCCATGCCTCTATGCTTTTCCGGTCCAAAACCGCCCTGCTTGGATGATGGTTTTATCCGGGACATCCGCCAGTATGATGGCTCCATTGCCGATGCGGACATTATCACCAATCCGTACGCCAATCGCGGTCGTCACACCCATACCAATCAGCGTGTGCGCCCCTACGCGAACTTCCCCTGCCAGCAATGCGCCGGGGGCAATATGCGAATACATTCCAATAACACAGTCGTGCGACACCACTGCATTCGTATTGACCATGCAGCGCGGCTGCAAGTGAGCTTCCGAACCAACATAAGCGTTGGCAAAGACTTGCACGCCCTCTTCCACTAAAGCGCTTGTCTCAACATTGGCCCGTGGGTGAACCAGGGTAGGAAATGTGAACCCGACATGTTCCAGTGATTCGAAAATCTTAATGCGAACATTAATATCAAGAATACCTCCCACCCCATTGGCAGCCTGCTTGACGCCTTGCTTAAGTAATGTCGGTAATAATACCCGCGTTCCTAACACCGGAATGCCCAGTACTTCTTTCCCGGTTAGGTGTTTATCGTCATCCAAAATGCCGGCAATAACGTAATTATCGAGTTGCTTGACCAAGTCCATGATTGATTTGGCATGGCCCCCACCGCCAAAAATCAATAAATATGGCTTCTTTGTTGGCAGCAATTTTATATCCATTTTCTGTGCACTTGCAGCAGCCTGGCGAACGATTTCCTCTGTAATCAGTAGATCAGACGGCAGGGTTGTCAGATCTACTCCCAGTAAGTCTGCCAGCGTCCGGGCCGGTTTGGTAATCCGAAGACCATTTTCCGGTAAGGAAAGCAGGCCATCCTTGACTGAACCATTAATATCTTCATTCGCCGTTTCGGTGATCACAGCCAACCTGTCTCCCACCGAAAGCATTGCACCCTCTTTTGCGAGAACATGGACAAAACCCGTCTCAGGTGACTCAACTTCAGATGTAGCCTTGGTTGTCTCAATTGTGAAAAGTCGCAAGCCTTTTTCTACAGCCTGCTTGTCCTTAACGTGAATCTCGACAAGTCGCGCCTCGGGTTCGTTGGCATTGAGTAGAGGTACGAAAATTTCTGATTTGATCATTCCTCACCATATAAAAAAAGAATCGAAACAAAGAGTCAATGGACCAAAGATAAAGCGGTTTGAATAATATCGCTCACGGACGGCAAGATGGCATCTTCAAGGATTCTAGAATTGGCGATGGGCAGGTTATGCGCCGTAACGCGACGGAACTTATATGCACCCAAGTCATTACTACCTTCCACTACCCTGGCGAACACTTCTGCTCCCCATCCAAGGGACTGCGTCCCCTCTTCAATGGTCAACAGTTTCCGAGTTTTTTTCAGCGAGTCGAAAACCGGTTCCAGATCAAAGGTACTGAGTTGAGAGAAAAGGACAATCTCGGCAAAAATTTCGCGTTCCATCAGCAACTTTAAGGCAGCCTCGCGGGCAAGTTCGAAGTTGTAACCATAGGTGGCAATAGTAAGGTGCGGAGCATGGCCTGGAATACGCAAGACGAAGTCCGGGTATGCCTTGGCTGATTCTTGAATTTCAAATTCAGTCAATTCTCCCTGACCGGATTCGAGCAGCGGGCGGGCATAAAGTAATTTGTGTTCCACAAAGAGTACTGGATCGTCATCGGCGATGGCGGCTTCCAAAAGCCTGGCTGGATCACCGAGTGTATTTGGAGCTATCACTTTCAAACCGGGCACACCCAGGAATATTTTCTCCAGGGATTGGCTGTGCGTCGGACCGTACCCTCGCCTACCACCCATCGGTGTACGAACAACGATGGGCACGCGCACATTATCATTGTACATCCAGCGGAATTTGGCTGCATGATTGATTAACTGGTCGGCAATTAAAGTTACAAAATCCCCAAACATGATTTCAACCACCGGGCGTAAGCCACGCAGCGCCATCCCATTAGCCATGCCAACAATAGCCGATTCAGAAATGGGTGTGGTCAGAACCCGCTCTGGAAATTTGGTGGACAGCCCACGAGTCACTTTGAATGCGCCCCCATAAGGATCAAGAATATCTTCACCAAGTAGGTAAACGCGGTCATCGCTTTCCAGCGCGGAATATAGAGCCTGATTTAGCCGGTTTAGGACAGTGTCAGCCATCGTTAATTAGTCAGTAATATTAACCGAAGGATTTAAATCCGCTCCTGCACGAATGAAAGCATCCTCCACAATTGCCATTGCCTCTGACTCGGCCCTGGTCTGTTCTTCATAGGTCAAGCGTGGGCTGTGAAGCTTTAACGGATCAAAGGTCTGGATACTTTCAAGCTCTTCTTGTGAACGCGGATCGTCACCCTTGCTATGGGCAGAAAAGCGGTATGTATGCAGGATCAAGCCTCCCGGTTTGATTTCGGATCGGACGTGCCGAACGGCCTCTTGCGCAGTAGACAGGATTTCCAGTACGTCCGAAGTATTACACTCCCAGACCGGAATACCAAAGGCAGAGAAACGTCCAGCCATTGAACCAGCCACGCCTTTTTCAACCGGTGTAGTTTGGGCATAACCGTTATTTTCCAGCACAAATAGGATGGGCAGCTTCCACAAGGCAGCAATGTTTAGACTCTCGTATAAAGTGCCTTCTCCAAGCGTCCCATCGCCAATAAAAACCAGGGCGATTTTACCTGTACGAAGTACTTTCTCGGCCAGTGCCATACCGGTTGCCACCGGGACAATTCCACCCTGAATTCCGTTCGAATAAAAATTTCGCCATTGGATATGTTGGCTGCCACCGCGCCCGCCGACCAATCCGGTCGGCTTGCCCATTAACTCGGCTGCCAAACGATAAGGATCTCCCCCATAAGCCAGGAAATGCCCATGACAACGATGGCTGCTGAAAACCACGTCTTCAGGGTCGGTAATTGAGAAAATCCCTGCCGCGTCGGCTTCCTGACCAATATACGTATGTGTTGTGCCGACCAGTTTTCCTGCGTTGAATTCAGCCAGCAAACGCTCCTCAAAGCGACGGATAATCAGCATGGTCTTATAGAGAGCATAATTGTTATCCATGACGGGCACATTATAACGCAAGGGCAAAATATGTTTCAGGTTTGCCAAATTGGTTATGCGCAATTTCCAACCACATCCCCGTGATGCATCAAAGCCAAATGTTACTATAGGGGCATCGTTGCATCAAATGAAAATGTTACCGTGATATTTTCCAAAGTTTGGCGACTTTCATATCGATCGTGGTTCTGAGTTGAACCGGATGACTTTCATATCGATCGTGGTTCTGAGTTGAACCGGATTAAGCTGGATATACGAGTTGGTCAAATGGGCCTTGGTTTCGAAAGGAATATCTTTTGCGGCCAGGACACGCTGGAAAGGGGTAGCAGCCGTATCATAGCGTTTGACGAGTTTTTTGTCCACGTGTTGTTTCGAGACCAGTTTCAAAACGGGCTGGAAGAAGTTGGCATATAAGCGCAGGTCTGCGTAGATGCTTTGCAAGAGCAGGTAATCGTCTTCGGTTTCGAGACGGTCATAGCCGATGAGACGACGGACGACAGACCAGTTCTTCTGCTCAACATGGGCCTGGTCGTTCTTCTGGTAGGGACGCGAACGAGTGAAGGTGATCTTTTCGGAAAGGCAATATTGGTAGAGCAGATCATTGATAAACTCGTTGCCATTATCTGAATCGAGACCAAGCAAGAGAAAAGGCAGGTAAGTGCGCATGGTCTGGATGGCTTCGAAAACAGCTTGCTGGGAGCGATGGTGCACAGCCAGACACTCGATCCAGCCGGTGGAAAGGTCCACACAGGTCAAAGTATTGATATATTGGCCTTCTACAGACCCGCCACAGTGCGCCACCAGGTCGATTTCCAGGAAGCCGGGCTGGTCTTCATCCCAGGGAGTGAAGGTGCGCACGGGGATGGCTTTCTTGAGCAAGCTGCCGGGTTTGGTGGTGCTCAGGCCACGTGGATGGTCAAAGCGAGCTGGGCCCAGACAACGGTCGATCGTGGCAGAACTCATCTGCAATAAAAGTTTCCTGGTTTCCGCAGGCAGGGTCAATTCGCCGCATCGCTCCAGCACTTTCACCATCTCTGGCAGGAATGGATGCAGCCGCTTCGAACAAATCCGCCCGCATACTTCCCAGATCTGCTCCAGCGCCACCACCACTTCGCCCTGGTAGATCTTCGGCAGGCCATGCTTCTTGCCACTGCGGCGCGGCCGACCATGTTTCAAGATCCGGGTTGCATATTTACGATGGTAACTCGTCACAGCCACAAACTCATCCAGCATGATCTTCTTCTCTGATTTCTTCGCTTTCAGATAACGTGGTCGGATCTCTTCTAACAACTCTCGCTTGCTTCGTCGACTCATCATGTTCTCCTCCGGCATTGCAAATGCTTCTGCCGTAGGGTAACATTCTTCGTGATGCAACGAAACTGTCTATAGTAAGATTCAACTTGATGCAATGCGGTCACGGTTTTTGGTTATAATCAGATGACACTTTCTCGGAAAATAAAAGGCCCTCGCTCTGGCGAAGGCCTTAAGTCAGGCTGGGGGCAGAGGATTCGAACCCCTATCGACTGATCCAGAGTCAGTTGTCCTGCCATTGGACGAGCCCCCACCAATCCAGCTGCGTTTTGCAGCATTTTTCCAGCGGGCTGGATTTTACCACGCCGGGAGGCCATCCGTCTAGGTTTCTTTCGGGCTGCGTGTTCCCTTTGACGAAGAAGCGTTTATGCTATAAACTAAACCCGAATATGAATATTTCTTTCTGGAGGCGATTGTGGAAAATTTCATAAAGGGAAAAACAGTGCTGGTGACAGGCGGAACCAATGGACTTGGCCTGGTGACGGCACGTGAGCTGGCGCGAATGGGTGCCCAAGTGACCATCCTCAGCCGAAACCCGGTAAAATGTGCGGCTGTCGCCGAGACCATCAAGGTTGAGACGGGCAGCCCGGTGGAGTTCATCGCGGCGGACCTGTCCACGCTGGCGGGCATCATGCAGGGCGCGGCCATATTCAAGCAACGTCACACGCACCTGAACGTGCTGGTCAACAATGCCGGGGCATTGATCGCCCGCCGCCAGCTTACTTCCGACGGTTTTGAAATGACCTTTGCCCTCAACCACCTGAGCTATTTTTTGCTTACCAATCTGTTATTGGATCTATTGAAAGCCAGCGCACCGGCGCGGATCGTCAACGTTTCTTCTGGCGCACACGTAGGAGCCTCGATCGATTTTGACAACCTGCAAAGCGAAAGACATTTTGCCTTCATGCAAGCCTACGGACAGTCCAAACTTGCCAACGTTCTGTTCACCTATGAACTGGCCCGCCGCCTGGAGGGGAGCGGGGTGACCGCCAACGCGTTGCACCCGGGTTTCATCGCGACCGGCTTTGCGCGCAACAACGGCATTTTCTACAACTTTGGCATGAAAGTGATCGGGATGTTCATCCGGAAACCCGAGCAAGGGGCGCAGACCAGCATCTACCTGGCGAGCTCGCCAGAAGTGGAAGGGGTAAGCGGGAAATACTTCGTTGACTGCAAGGCCGTCGATTCCAGTCCGATCAGCCACGACCAGGCCCTGGCTGAAAAACTCTGGCAGGTCAGCCTGGAATTGACCGGCAAAGCCGTATAGAAAGCCGCTTTCCAATAAAGGCCGTTCCAGAATTGTGAAATCATGGACCCGGTTCCGAGCGGAAGCGGTTTTTTTATTGCCTTTTCCGGATGGCTTTTTGATGGCAACCTTTCAGCCAATGGATAGCCGCGATTGGCCGGGTTAACCCTATAATAGAGAAGATAGATTTTTGGTAAGAGCAGCGACTAAAGTCGCTACTACATGCTTGATTGATCATATATTTTGGAATCAAACTGCGCGTGGAGTAACTTATTCCGCCATTTGGCGGACATAGATAAAAAGGAAATTATTTAAAGGAGAATGTGGAATGGAAAAGAGAAATCGCACGCAATTGGTCCTGGGGATTTTGCTGATCCTGGTGGCTGGATGGTTGATTGCCACCCGGGCAAATCCAGCTTGGGGCAGGTTCATCCAACTGCCGCCGTTTGACTGGCCCATGTGGGTGATTCTCAGCGGGGCAACCCTGCTGGTAATCGGTCTGCTGGTCGGGGCACCCGGGATGGCCATCCCTGCCTGCATCGTGGCGGGCATCGGCGGCATTCTATATTACCAAAATGCCACCGGCAACTGGGAATCCTGGGCGTACCTGTGGGCGCTGATCCCCGGCTTCACCGGGGTGGGCAGTATCATGGCCGGGGTGCTTGGAGAGGATTTCAAGTCATCGGTCCGGCATGGGGTGAACACCCTGATCGTCAGCGCGATCCTGTTTGCCATCTTCGGCACCTTCTTCAATGCCTGGACCATCTTCGGAGTCAACAGCGTGTATGTACCGATCACGTTACTCTTTCTGGGTGGTATCTGGCTGATCGTACGCGGCGTACTGCGCCGTGCTTAAAGGAGAATACCATGCGTATACGCGGCAATCTTTTCTGGGGGATCGTGCTCATCCTGCTGGCAGCTTTGCTGCTCGCCAGCCAGCAGGGCTGGATCAAAGGCGACATATTCGGGTATTTCTGGCCGGGGGTGGTGATCCTGGTGGGGGTATGGCTGCTGACCGGCGCGTTTGGCAGGGGGCGCTCTACTGCAAGGGCGCAATCGCTCTCCATTCCATTGGAAAGCGCCCGCTCTGCCCGGATCAAGCTGGACCATGGCGCCGGGCGGCTGACCATTCAGGCCGGAGCATCATCCACCGAGGTGCTTAATGGGACTTTCGGCGCAGAAGTGGATAGCAGCACCCGCTTGGATGGAGATGAGTTGAAGGTCAAACTGCGCAACTCTCCACATTTCTGGGCCTGGTACCTGGGCGAAAGCCTGGATTGGGATATCCGCCTCAACGGCGAAATTCCGTTGAGCTTGAAGATAGACAGCGGTGCCAGTTCCTCGACACTCGATCTGACGACCCTGAAAGTGGTTGACCTGGATATCGACACCGGTGCCAGCAGCACAGTAGTGACCCTGCCTGCGAATGCCGGCAATACGCGGGTGGACATCAACTCGGGTGCGTCTTCCCTGAACTTGCGCGTCCCAACGGGAGTGGCTGCCCGCATCCGGGTAAAGAGCGGCATTGCTTCGGTCAATGTTGACTTGAGCAGATTCCCACGACAGGATGGCGGCATTTACCAATCTGCTGATTACGCCACAGCCGCCAGCCGCGCCGATATTACGATCGACACAGGCGTCGGCTCGGTGGAAGTCAAGTAAGGAGAATGGCAATGAAGCGATTTGACTACCAAATCCTGGTTGGCGCGGCACTGATCTTAGGCGGCATCCTGCTGCTGCTCGACCAGACCGGCATACTGAAAGGTGCGATAGCGCTGTTATGGGCGGGTGTCCTGGCCATCGGGGCGGCCATCTGCCTGTTCTGGTTCTTCAGTGACCGCTCCAAATGGTGGGCAGCCATCCCCGGTTTCAGCCTGGCCGGCATGGCTGCTTCCTCCTTATTACTCAATAGAACCGGTTGGGGCGGGCTGGCTTTGCTGGGCGGGATCGGGCTGGGATTTTGGGCGGTGTATTTCAGCGGGCGAGGGCGCTGGTGGGCCATCATCCCGGGCGGGGTATTGGTCACGCTGGGAGTAACAGCGGTGATGAGCGAACTATACGGCGCGGTTAATTCCGGAGGCGTGTTCTTCGTCGGGTTGGGGCTCACCTTTGTGCTGGTGGCTATACTGGCAAAAATGAAATGGGCCTTCATACCGGCGGCGGTGCTACTCCTGTTGGGCTTCCTGGTTGGCATGCCCTTCCTGGGCGTAATGGATTATATCTGGATAGGCGTCCTGCTGATTGCCGGGGTCATCCTGGTCGCTTCGGCAGTCCGTTCCAAGTAGGTCCTCTTCTTAAAATAAGACAGCCCCACGTGTCGCAGCGAGGGGCTGTTGTAGTTAACTGCATTATCTATGCCGAAAAAAGAAATCCGCCGTCTTGTGCGGACGGACATGCAACTATTTGACTTCCTCGACCTTTTCAATATCCGGGAAGAACTGGCGGACCGTCCCTTCCACCCAGCCGTGCAACGTGGCAGGAGAAAGCGGGCAACCAAGGCAGGCACCTCCCAAACGCACTTTCAAAACCTTGCCATCAAATGAGACAAATTCGGCCGCACCACCGTGAAAAGTCTCGATATAGGCGCTCAGTTGTTCGACCAGCGCCTTCATTTGCAACTCGGTTTTGGGGTCCGCTTTTAATTCAGGCATGACTGCTCCTCAATCCTTGGCAGGGAGGTGCATCCCGCTTGCCAGGATGGATGAGGCCTGGCCCATTTGGCGGTGCTTGCGCTCTGCAATGACTCCTGCCAGCCGGTCCAGGATGATCTTTCCCAGGTCCGGGTATTTGTCACATAACATCCGCAAGTCTGTCCCCCGGATACGCAGGACCTCGCTGTCCAACGTACAGATTGCACCGGAAGTATAAGCCGGATTATTCATTGCCGCCGACCAGCCAAAGATACCGCCCGGCTGGACACGCGTCACGGTCATCACCGGCCCATCGTGCGGCTTGTAGCGAATGGTAACTTCTCCAATCACCACAAGATAGAGATATTCGGCATAATCATCCTGCTCAAAAATCTTCGTACCCGCGACCCATGTCTGTGGCGCGAAATAAGGCTCCAGCAACTGAAGATCGGCTGATTGGAGGCCGGCAAAAAAAGCAAGATGACTAGATCTTTCGAGATTCATAATTATTATATACGATATTAGCGAAACCCGGAAAACCTTCATAGTGGCAAACATCTTAAAAGGTTGGACATTTGTCCGTGTTTTTTGTCATGAAAGCCGAGGATTCGTGTATACTCTGCAATAAATGAAATCCAATAATTTAAAGGGAGCAGGGGTTCCCAGCGTCTGCGTTTTGAGAGGACCAAAACCACGCAACTTTTACACAGGGCAATCATCTAATGCATGAAGGAAAATCCGAAATTTCCATTGAGGCATTGCGCCGTGGAGACCGGCGCGAGTTTGCCCGGTTGGTGGATGCTTACTCAGGCCCACTCTACCGGTTGGCGCTTAAAATGCTCGGAAACGCCCCAGATGCTGAAGACGCGCTTCAGAATACTTTTCTAAAAGCGTTCCAGCATGTGGACACCTTCGAGGGCCGGTCCAGCCTGTCCACCTGGCTCTACCGGATCGCTACCAATGAAGCGTTGATGATGTTGCGTAAACGGCGTCCGGAAACCACCTTCTCCGACATGACAGCGGAGGAAGAGGACGAGCGAAACTACGATCCGGTCCAATTCACCGACTGGTGCTGTCTTCCGGAGGAAGAATTTCTAAGCGCCGAAGCACGCTCAGCGCTGGACCGCGCCGTCGAGCATCTTCCGGAAACCCTGCGAATAGTTTTCGTTTTGCGCGATATCGAAGGTCTCTCCATCCAGGAAACCAGCCAGGTTCTCGGTTTGAGCGATACAGCTGTCAAGACCCGCCTGTTGCGAGCCCGCCTACGCCTGCGGGAAGAATTGAGCAGTTATTATGGAGGCCGGCTCAATAAAAGGAGCAAAGAATGAGAGCGAAGGAACAATCCCTATCCCAATGCCAATCGTTGCTGGCTTTCCTGTCCGATTTTGTGGATGGCACTCTCAGCGAAGAACTCTGCCAGGAAATTAGATCGCATGCCACCGAATGCGAGCACTGCCGAATCGTGGTGGATACGCTGCGCAAGACCATCTCGCTCTACCACGAGTGCGCGGATGAAACCGCAGAAATCCCCCATGAGGTACGCTCCCAACTCTTCAAAACCCTGAACCTGCAGGATTACCTGGAATAATAAGAGAGTGATCGATAGAATGTTCGGGTACCAAAGATCAAAATCGCACGCTGCGCTTATTCTACTTCTGGTGGCTGCGGGAGTTTTCCTGATCGGCGGGGCACTTCTTATGTGGATGTTCCGTGGACAGGAAAGCGCCGTCGACGGATCTGTGATTGTCCGTCAGCCGGTGGTGATGAATCGGGCAGCTCCCCGGCTGTCTTTAACTGACTTGCAAGGTGGCCCGGTATCCCTGAATACCTACCGTGGGAAGGTGATCCTGATCAACAACTGGGCCACCTGGTGCCCACCCTGCAAGGCCGAAATGCCCGAATTGCAGGCATATTATCGGATCCACACAGAACAAGGCTTTGTCATCATCGCGATCGAATCGGGCGAACCCGCCGCAACAGTGACTAGTTTCGTACGCCAGCTTGGAATGACATTCCCGGTCTGGCTGGACCTGGATGGCGCAGCCATGGATGCCTTCGAAAACATGGATTTGCCCAGCTCCTATGTGATGGACCAGCAGGGTGTTCTCCGCATGAGCTGGACCGGACAGATCAATCAGGCCACCCTCGAGAAATACGTCACACCTCTATTGGAGAAATGATATGGACGCGAAAGTAATCTGGCAACAGGGATTGCATTTTAGCGGCACAGCCGCGAGCGGCTTTGAAGTTCCGCTGGGGTCGGAGGTGGAAGCGGGCGGAGCGGAAGATGGCTTCCGCCCGTTGGAGTTGATGGCTGTTAGCCTAGCTGGCTGCACCGCCATGGACGTAATTTCCATCCTTAGGAAGAAACAACAGGCTGTTACCGCCTTCGAAGTCAAGGTCCAGGCTGACCAGGCACAGGAATTCCCGAAGGTATTTACCCATGTTTTCATCACATATCTGGTGACAGGCCACAATGTGGATGAGCAAGCCTTACATCGTTCCATCGAACTATCAGCGACGAAATATTGCCCGGCCCAGGCCATGCTCGGTAAAGTTGTGCCGATGGAATTACGGTATGAGATTTACGAAGGGGAAAGCGCAAAAAAGCATGCATTGGTAAAAACCGGAATCTACACCCCGGCAATAATGGAAACTTAACCCCTTTGTTTTGGACTGGAAACACCTCACCACAATCCCGCGGGAATGCACCGCGGGACAGGCGCCACAACGGACACCAAGGAAAAAACCAAATATCTTTTCTCCGTTGCAGACACTGTGCGGCAGGCAAAGGGGTGAATTTAGTATTGATTGTGCTGATAGATTATTTCCCGGCCGTTATATGACTGGCCGCATCGGAGCAGGTGCAGGCAGTCACAATCGCGGTGCCACGCGTCAGGTAGCCGGAATAGGCTGCAGCGCCATTATGGGCGATCCAGCCTTCCAGGTCGAATGGGATGACACTATCGGCCGGCATCCACTCCCCATTATATTTGCGGGCAATGTGAACATGCGTCCCGGTGGCTTCGCCGCCCTCGCATGAGGGAAAGCCGATCGGGTCGCCACGCTTCAGCTTCTGGCCAACCTGGTCGCGCCCGACCGTGGCAATATGCAAATAGAGCAGATCCCAACCGGTGCGTTCATCCCCATCTCCATCCAGGTCCTCCATCACCAGGCCCGTCTCCGAACGGACGACGACCCCGTCTGCCATCGCCACCACCGGATGGTTGAAGGGATTGCAACCGCTGACCGGCGGCCCGAAATCGAGCGCCGACCAGGGCTGAAGTGCAGCAGTGCCCCAGCCGGCATGCGGGCCACCGGTGAGACTCCATGTTTCCCCATCGGCGAAGGGAAAACCCAGATCCGGTTGCTGGAGACTGACCGGGATGTTCGGCAGGTTCACATTGGCCGCCCAAGGGTCGCCGAATAAGGTCCGGTAAATGCGGGCCATGCCATCCGGCCCGGTGGCGCGGTAGTACTCAAAAAGGGGCGTACTCAGCGAAAAATAGTACTGGAACGCGACCGTGCCGGCGGTCTGCCAGGGATCCGGGCGTTCGATGGTACCATCCGGATGGGTCAACTCGGTCAGACTGCCGGTGCGCCAGCGATAATATCCGACATTCAGGGTGTTGGCCGCCCAGATGAGTTGCAAGTAAAGGCCGGCATTGTTATAGTCCACATCGCCAAGCGGGTAATTGCCGGCAGGCGCGACCGGTTGGGAAAGTGCGCCGGTCTGGTATTCCAGCAGCGCGAGCAGGACGCGCGGGCTGATGCTGTAGTCAAGCGCCACCATATCCACGATCTCGGCCCCGGTATGGATGTCGCCGGCGGCGTAAGCGCTGTAATCCTTCAACCAGCCGGGATGGCTGGAAACAAACGCAGCGGTATCGAAACCTACGGTGGAAGGCCCATCCACATACTGGCTGTCGGGCAGGATCTGGACGGTTGTCCCCCAGAACGGTAAATAATAAATTGGGATTTTCATCGGCATGCCTGGTGGCATCGTGGTGGTTTCCGCGGGGATCTGCGGGTTGGCCTTTCGGATTTCGTCAATGGTTGTATTAAAGTGTGCAGCCAACGCCGGCAGGCTGTCACCACTCTGGGCGATGTAATCCACCAATTGGCCGGGAGTGTAATGCGGGCGCGAAGGAGTTGCCACACTGGTCGGGAACGGCTGAATTGTCGGTGTGGTCGGGAAGGGAATCAAAGTGCCTGGGCCCTGTGGCAAACAAGCCGCCAGTATAAAAACAAGCACGAACGGAAAAAACTTCCTGTAAAGTGACACGGAAAGGATTATTCACCCGGCTGGCGGATGATCTGCGACTCGTGTGTGCCGGTCTGATTGGCAATGATCGTCTGGTCGCCTTTAGTGAGCGTGCCCTGGTACGGAGCATCACCTTCATGCGCGATCCAACCGCTCAAATCGAAAGGCAGAGGACCGCCCGCGGCCACCCACTCGCCGTTGTACTTACGGGCAATGTGCAGGTTCGTACCGGTGGCTTCGCCGCCTTCGCAGGAGGGGTGACCAATGCGGGCGCCCGCATTCACCCAGGTGCCGGCCGGGATGCGGTCCTTGGTGGCGATATGCTGGTAAATCACCACCCAGCCGGTCTGCTCGAAGCCGTCCCCGTCCAAGTCGAGCACCACATAGCTACTTTCAGAGCGCACGATCTGCCCAGGAGCCACTGCGACCGCCCAGGCGTTGGAGACGGCACAGCCCGAGACAGCCGAGGCGGGTGCGAAGTCCAGAGCACCCCAGGCGCTTTCCGCCTCCCAGGCAGGGTGCGGCCCGCCAGTAAGCGCCCATAAGGTGCCCACTTCGAAAGGCAGAGTGAAATCCGGCTGGATCAGGTTGGATGGGAAGAGAGGCCCATGTTCATTGGACCATTCCCAGGGATCGCCGAACATGCTCTTATAGAGCGAAAGGAAACCGGTATCCGGATTAATGGCCTGCAGCCAATCAGAATAATCAAGCTGTTTGGAGAAGAAATATTGCAGTGCCACGCTTCCGGCATTCAAGCCCGGCGCAATACGCAGGCTGGTCCCATCCGGGGAGGTCAACTCACTTAGTTTTCCAGACCGCCAGCTATAATACCCGGTGAGGAGGTCTTGAACGGCCGGGCGCATCGGCTGGTATATGGTCGGAGTGGCCGGGTCGTAAGAAGCATATTCGTAACCGAACAATTTCTTATCGTCCAGGCCCGGCTTGGGCTGCCCCTGCACCCAACCGGTGTAATACTGGATCAGTGCCAGGATCAGTCGCGGACTGATGGAACTTCCCACGGAGATTGTTTGCACCGCTTCGGCCCCGGAAATGGTGCCAACCGGGTTGTGGTAATCGAAAAAAGTACTCAGATAACCCCCAGCGGAATTCACGTAGCTGGCGATATCGAAACCAACCGCGCTGGGGGAATCCACCAGTTCGCTATCCGGGATGATGGGCTGGGAGGGAGTTGTGGGAGTCTGGAGGAGGCGGTTGGGCATAAAAAGGAGCGTACCGGGGTTGATAAAGCCGGTGGTAGGCACCGGCCCAGCAGAAGTAATCTCTGAGGGACTGACGCTAAAATGGGTGGCAACCACATCCAGGCTGTCGCCTGATTGGGAAGTGTAGGAGATCGTAGCACCCGGAACCGAAGTGCCAAGGACGGGAGGGGGGGTATCGGTGGGGAGAGTGCGAGCCGGAGCGGGATCCGTGGTAACGGTCGGGAGGTGGGAGGCGGTGAAAGTCGGAAAGGGTGTCAGAATGGAAATAGGTTGCGTGAGGGCTGTCAAGGTGGGAGCGGGATTGGTACCGGTACTTTCAGGCTCGGGTGTTGCGGTTGGATCGTAGCTTCCCCACAGATCATTTCCACAGGCAGAAAGGAGCATGGTAGTACAAAGGAGTAGGGCTGTTAATCTGCCTGGTAGCGTCGAAGATGGTTTCATCAGCGGCAAATTATACCCCAGCAGGTGAAGAGGCAAGGTTAGAGAGTAGTTAGGAAAAATCAGTAGATGGGGTTCAGCGTTGGACCTGGTTATCCGGGCTGGCGCCGTCAAAATTGTGGAGGATAACGCCGTTACGCGTCAACGTGCCAACGTATTGCTCACCAGTCCCGGCAGAAACCCACCCGCTCAAGTTGAACGGGAGCGGACCAAGAGCGGATAGCCATTCCCCGTTGAATTTGCGAGCAATGTGAACATGCATGCCAGTGGCATCACCGCCCTCGCAGGAGGGATGCCCGATATGATCACCCACGTGCAGTACCGTGCCAGGCTGGACACGATCGCGCGTTTCTATGTGCATGTACAGGATATCCCAACCGGAGCCTTCGTTGCCATCCCCATCCAGGTCTAGGATCACTTCGCCATTCCCGGTACGTGTCACCACGCCATCCGCCACTGCGGTCACCCAGGCATCCGATTCATCCCCACATTGGGTATCGCCAGGCGGGGCAAAATCAATCGCGCCGTAGGGCGTGCCGTCCAGCCAGGCCAGATGCGGGCCGCCGGTGAAAAACCAGGTTTCCCCAGGGCCAAATGGAAGTGCCATCAGCGGCTGGACCAGATCCGCCGGTACGAGCGGTTCAATTGCCAGATCAAAGGGGTCTCCGAAAAGCTTATGATACGTGGCATAGAAACCTGCCGGGCTGACATCCTTCAACCATGAGGAATAATCGTCCAGCCGGGCAAAAAAATTCTGAACGCCAGCCGTTCCGGCGTTGATGGTCGGATCAATCGGTACCACGGAGCCATCGGACAATATCCAATTGGTGACTGCTTTGGAACGCCAGCCATAGTAGCCGGTATTTAATTGAATAGCCGCCCACTCCAACTGACGGTACAGGCCGTGATACCAGGCATCCGAGAATCCAAAGGGCTGCTCATCCAATGACGGGTCGGGCTGGGGGTTGGTCAGCCAGTTGGAACGATATTCCAGCAATGCCAGAAGCAGGCGCGGGTTGATGGAGGATTCCCGGGCAGCCAGAAGCACAACCTGCGCGGCGTCAAGGGTATCTCCGTTCACGACTTGGCTGTAATTTGCTAGGTAACCGGCTTTACTTTGGATCAAGGCCTGCACATCCGTTTTTTCAGCCAGCGGACCATAGACCAATTCCGAATCGGGGATTATTTTGACCCCGGGAACAGCCGGCCTGGGCGTTGCGAGCGGGATGGTGAGAGTCTGGCCCACCTGCAATGCATCCGGGTCAGTGAGTTTGTTGACCTGGGCAAGCGCCTGCATGTTGACGTTGTACTTCTGAGCGATCGCGCTGAGCGCGTCACCGGATTGGACAACATAGGCCTGCGGGGTCCGCAGCGCACCGGGCTGGTAATGGGGCGCGTCCGGCGTAGGAGTCAATTCGGGCGATCCGGGCGGGCGCATTGGGGGGAGGTTGTATGACCGGGTGGGAGTGTCAATTACAGGTGCCGCGCCGGTGGGCAATTGACCCTGGGCCCAGACAGAGGCGGGTGTTATCGCGGATGGCCGGGGGCTTGCACAGGCGCTCAAGCCAAAGCCGAGAGCCGCAAGCGCGACCATATGCAGGCCAATCATCCAGAATTGTCGCGAATGCATGGCAGGATTCTACCAGTTTCTGTTAAAATCAGTAATTCAGGAAAAGTTATTGTAGTTGCGAGCTCAGTCGATTTATACCCGAACGACTAAAGTCGGAAACCGAACGACTAAAGTCGTTACTACATTTTATAATCAGAGCCAGGAGAAAACGCATGGAAAAACTGTACGGCGGAATGGAAGGCGGGGGAACGAAGTTCGTGTGTGCCGTGGGTACGGGGCCGGATGAGATCGTCGCCGAAACCCGTTTCCCCACCACCACTCCGGAAGAAACCCTGGAGCAGGCGATCTCCTTCTTCAAGAAATATACTTTGGCTGGAATTGGCCTGGCTCCCTTCGGCCCGCTGGATCTGAACCCGGCCTCCCCCGGCTATGGCTCTATCACTGCCACGCCCAAACCCGGCTGGAGCAATGCTGATATCCTCGGAACTTTTCGCAAACACTTCGACCTGCCGATGGTTTTTGATCTGGATGTGAACGCGGCGGCCTTTGGAGAATTTGCCTGGGTGCCCGAAAACCAGGGGCTGGAGTCGCTGGTGTACTTCACCATCGGCACCGGCATTGGGGCCGGCATCCTCATCAATGGGAAAGTGGTACACGGCCTGACCCATCCCGAAGCCGGCCACGTGCCAATCCCGCATGACCTGCAGAAGGATCCATTTCCGGGAGTTTGCCCCTTCCACGGCGACTGCTTCGAGGGCCTGGCAAACGGACCGGCCATCACCAAACGCTGGGGCCAGCCGGCCCAGTCCCTGCCCGGGAACCATCCCGCCTGGGAGCTGGAGGCAACCTACATCGCCTTTGCCCTCACCGAAACCATCTACCTAATTTCCCCTCAACGCATCGTGCTGGGCGGCGGCGTGATGGAACAATCGCAACTCTTCCCACTCATCCAGCAAAAGGTGCGAAAAAACCTGAACCGCTATATCACCTCCCCGGTGATAAAAGGCAGCATGGACGGATACATAATTCCACCCGGTTTGGGCAAGCGCTCCGGTATATTGGGAGCGATGGCGATGGCAATAAGCAGTTCATAGAAAGGAACCTTCATGTCGGAAAATTCAAATGTCGTGGAACAGCATGGCTGTATTGTCTGTGGAAAGGTCTACCAACTGCTGGTGGAATACGCTTCTGACGGGGGACTGGTCGATTGCAAGGTAACCAGCCCGGGTGGACGGCGCGTGCCGGACGCCCACTGGCCGCTAGTGGCATGTGACAAACACAGGCAGGTGGAAATAGATACCGCCCTGGCCAGGCATTATCCCGGGAAGGCCATCGAAGACCTGGAAGACGATTGATGGATCCCAGACGAAAATACTGGAACCAACAACAGCAAACTTTGCGGCAAAGTCTCGCGGTCGGGGGGATTTTCCCCAAGCCAATCGAAATCTTCCTGAGCCAGCATGCCATGCTGCACGCTGCCGGGATGTCCAAGATGGGCTTGTGGTCTTTTGAAGACGAAATCCTGGATGGGCTGGCTGCGGACCAGGTGCGTATCATCCCTTCCAACTCTGACCATTCGATAGCCTGGGTGGTCTGGCACATGACCCGCATCGAGGACGCGACCATGAATCTGCTGGTAGCGGGAAGCCCGCAAGTTCTGCTCGGGGAGAACTGGCTAGAACGGATGGAAATACCCATGCGTGATACCGGCAATGCGATGGACGCCACCGGCGTGGCAAACCTGAGCGCGGCCGTAAACGTGCTGGCATTACGGGATTACCGCAGGTCCGTTGGCCGCCGGACACGCGCCATCGTAAAGCATCTGCAGCCGCAAGAGCTGCAACAAAAAGTTGAGCCTGCCCGCCTGGGACAAATGACCGCGCAAGGGGCTGTGCGCGCGGAGGCCGGTAGACTGCTGGAATATTGGTGCGGACTTAGCATAAGCGGGCTGCTGCTGATGCCACCGACCAGGCACAGCTTTGTTCATTGGAACGAGGCGCAGCGTATAAAACAAAAAATAAGTTGAACTGCCGCGCGTAAAAAGTAGATTCGGAATGATCCTGCTACGAGGAGGGCCCGTTTTCCCCCATTGGGTTATAATCCTGGCGTTCTTTTGGAGACAGATATGCCCACCCCAATCGTCGAATGTATTCCCAACTTTTCTGAAGCGCGCCGCCCGGAAGTGGTTGAAGCCATCCTGGCTGCCATCACCGGCGTGGCTGAAATTTCCCTGCTCGACCATAGTTCGGACAGCGACCACAACCGCAGCGTGATCACCTTTGCCGGGCCGCCCGCGGCAGTCGAAGAAGCGGCTTTCCGAGGCATCCGGACAGCCGCCGGGTTGATCAACCTTGACCAGCACCGCGGTTCCCACCCGCGCCTGGGTGCCACCGACGTGGTGCCGTTCGTACCGATCTCAGGCACCAGCATGGAAGAGTGTATCCAGATGGCGCGCCGTCTGGGGGAACGAGTCGGCCGGGAATTGGATATTCCGGTGTATCTGTATGAAGCAGCCGCCACCCGCCCGGAACGCATGAACCTGGAGAATATCCGGCGCGGGCAGTATGAAGGGCTCAAAGCAGAGATCGCAACGAATAAGGAACGCCAACCGGATTTCGGCCCAGCCCGGTTAGGGCCCGCCGGGGCCACCGTGATCGGGGCACGGTATCCACTGATCGCCTACAACGTCTACCTGACGACGGAGGATGTCAACATCGCCAAAACTATCGCCAAAAAGATCCGGCAATCCTCCGGCGGGCTGCCTGCGGTCAAGGCGCTGGGGATGCTGGTAGAAGGCAGGGCTCAGGTCTCGATGAACCTGACTAATTTCCGCCTGACTTCTGTAAAAACCGTAGTGGAGGCCATCCGCAGCGAAGCCAGCCAGCTCGGCACGGCTATTCATCATAGCGAATTGATCGGGCTGATCCCGCAGGACGCTTTGATCGACTCCGCAGCCCAGTACCTACAATTGGACAGATTCCGGCCCGAACAGATCCTGGAACGGCAGTTAGCCGAAACCGCCAGCCCGTCAGCGCACGTACCAGGAGGCAGCTTCCTGGAGGCCCTGGCGGCTGCCACGCCCACCCCAGGCGGCGGCTCGGCGGCTGCGCAGGCAGGCGCAATGGCCGCGGCCCTGGTTGCCATGGTGGCCCGGCTAACGATCGGCAAGAAAAAGTATGCCCAGGTCGAGGACCAGATGATTGAAATCCTCAACCAGGCAGAACGCCTCCGGCGGGAATTGAGCGAGGCGGTTGAGGCAGATGCCGCCGCTTTCGAAGGCGTCCTGGCTGCCTTCCGGCTGCCGAAGGAGACAGCCGGGCAGAAAACGCAGCGCCTAGTCGCGATCGAGCAGGCCACCTTGGAGGCTGCCCAATCCCCGTTATCAGTGGCGCAGAAGGCCGTGCTGGTAATAGCGCTGGCAGAACGCTGCGCCGCCTTAGGCAACCTGAATGCCATCAGCGATGCTGCTTCGGCTGCCAGCCTGGCGTACGCATGCCTGACCAGCGCAGGTTACAACGTCCGCATCAATATCAATGGGTTGAGCGACCGGACAAGCGGCGAAGTATTGCTCAGCCAGCTGCACAGGCTCGAGCTGCGTGCCCGCAGATTGGAGAAAGACCTGCATATTACGCTAATCGATCGCGGCGGCCTTTAACCATAGTTCGACCATAAACCTTTTCAACGAATTGAGGCGCTCTTTACCCACCGGACACAAAGTATCACGTAGGAGTAAAAAAAATCAAAGAATAGTCG
>JBEKEB010000090.1:0-15000 GCA_050014055.1 Anaerolineales bacterium
CCCGAAAATTACCGGGCGATGATAAATGCGACGCACCTGTTTGGCAAATACCCGTTCGGCGATAGTCTCGGGCCCAATTAATTTCAATACTTTAATTGTCTACATAAATACGCCAAATAGTTATTCAGCTCAGGCATTTTTCTTGAACATTAAGATGGCCTAATTAAACCTGAGCTGTCCATTTATGCCGATCTTCTTATCGAAATCATATTTCATCCACTATTTCAGCTAGTGTAATTCGCATGAGGACCTATGAAGGAGAATACCCCAGGTTCAGGTAAAAAGGAACAGTTTCGTGTGCTCACCACCGAACAATTGCAGGCGATCCACGATGCCAGCCTGGAAATACTGACGACTACAGGCTATCATACTCCTGTGGCTGAGGCACGACGATTAATCTTGGAGGGTGGCGGAAAGGTATCCGGCGAGCGAACTTTTATTACCCAGGAGATGGTAAATACGGCAATGAAGTCGTATCGCCCTGTACAGATGTTTGACCGAGTAGGAAACCTTTCCCGTGTTTTGTCCTACGGTGAAGTGAGTTTCGGTACAATTGCCGATACTTTTTATGTTCTTGACCCATATACAAAGCAAGTACGTAAATTCTTGAAGGATGACCAGCGCTGGTTGGCAGCTGTCATTGATACCCTCCCTGGAATTGATTACGTCCAGTGTGTGGGTCAGGCGCATGATGTTCCGGATAACTTGCAGACCCAGGTAGCCGTAGCCCAAACCGTAGAACAGACCTCCAAACCACTACTAATTTATCCTTATGATCGGAATGGCCTTTTAGATGCTTTGGACGTGATCTACCTTGCGTGTGGAGGAGAAATGCTTTTCCGCCAAAAGCCATCTCTAATGTGTGCAGCTGTACCAGCAGCTCCGCTTTCCGGAACAGATTACAGCTTGGAACTGCTGTTGACTTGTGCAGAACGCCAGGTGCCGGTGCTGAGTTATTGTTGCCCTGCAATAGGGGGAAACAGCCCAGCAGATATTGCGGCAACCATGGTATTGGCAAATGCGGATTGGCTGGCCAGCCTGGTCATCCACCAATTAAAACATCCTGGGGCACCATTTTGTACTGCCGGTTTCACTGTTCAACTGATGGATATGCACACATCTCTCTGGTCTTATTGCGCGCCAGAAACCCTTGCAGCTTATTCAGCAGCCACCGAGTTAGCACATTGGTACGGGTTTCCGGCTTTTGGTTTGGAAATGACCTGCGACGTTCCTGCTCTGGACGCCCAGGCCGGAGTCGAAATGATGTCCGAATGCCAGAGAGCTTTTCTAAGTGGAGTGGAAATGGTCCATAACGCAGGCATCTATGGCGCAGGTAAGCTGTGTGGCGCAGAAGCAGTAATACTCGCGGATGAAATTATTGCCTCTACCCGCAATGCAATGAAACCAGTCCAAGTTACTGAGGTTGGTTTGGCAGAAGCCGTTCGAATGATTGGTGAAGCCGGGCCGTTAGGCGAGTATATCGAAAAGGATTATACTTTAGCGCATTTCCGCGACTTCTGGTACCCGAGCTTGTTTAGCCGAGGCATGTTCGACCCGTTGAGGGATGAACCAGGATTCGATCTACTCCAAAGGTTGAACGAGCGTGCCCGCAAACTTATCGAAAATCATCATTCTGTACTTTCGGAAGAAACCCTCAGAAAAATTAACGCCTTGAAAGCCGGTTGGTACTCACGGCAAACGTAATTATGGACGCATATATTCTTGGGAAATCCACACAAGACTTGGGCAAGTAATTGCAGCTAAATAGTATGGAATGAGTCTGGACAGGAATAGCTTGGCGATGAGAAATTTGCTTTCATAGTTTACACAGGTTCGTTATTTTATAATTGCCAAATTGCGAGAAGGGCCTAGAGAGGAGCAGAGCGAGGATGAATCAACCAAGTTTGGAACGCTTGATGGCCTTCCAAAAAGCGCAGGACTTGTCGGCGGTCTTGTTAAGCAACCCGAATAGCCTGACCTGGCTAACTGGGTATGCACCAACGATAGAAACCGGTCCCAGCCCTTTCGAGGGCGGTCCGGCAATGCTGTGGCGCTGTGGAGAAGATATGATCCTGGTTTTATCAGATATGGAGGCGGGTGCGGCCAAGGCGCATGGAGTGGAAGTGATCGATTATGTTGCCTACACCATTGAAGCCCCGCTTGCTGGATACAATAACCAGGCGACCGGATTGGCCCGGTTGCTCAGCAAATTCAGTGGCCTGCATGGAAGGGTGGGGGTGGAGATGGACACGTTGCCTGTCTCCTTATTTTCAGTTATCCAAAGAACGCTATCATCTGTAACTTTTGTGCCTTTGGATGGAAGACTCGAGTTGCTGCGGGCAGTTAAATCGGCCGGAGAGCTCGAGCATATCCGAGCCGCGCTGAGGCTGTGCGACCTTGCACAGGCTGAGACGAAGCGCCTGGTTCAGCCCGGGAAAACGGAACTCGATGTCTGGGTGGCACTCAAGGCCCGGCTGGAGATCGAGGCTGGCGGGCGAGTGCCAGTGTTGGCAGACCTAGTCGCAGGGAAACGCACCGCTGAAATCGGTGGCCTGCCTGGAACCTACATTCTTCAGGAGGGAGATCCTGTCCTCGCCGATATTGTTCCGCGTTTTGATGGCTATTGGGGTGATAACTCCGGTGTCCATTTCGTTGGTGAACCACCTGCCGAACTACGTAAGATATATTCTGTGGTATTTGATGCATTGCGTATAGGCATACGGGCGATGAAGCCGGGTTTACGGGCATGCGACCTGGACAACCTGTTGCGTACCTATATTCGTGATAAGGGGTATCCGGTCTACTCGCATCATTCGGGCCACGGAATTGGCACGAGCTATCATGAAGAACCGCGCATCGTGCCTTATAACAACATCCAGTTGGAGACTGGCATGGTAATAGCAATCGAACCCGGAATCTACCTGCCTGGAGTTGGTGGAGTCCGCTTGGAAGATGTCGTACTCGTGACAGAAACCGGCTGCGTATTATTGACCCGACACTTGGAAAATGCCTAGTAAAGTGATCCCTACAAATTTTGAAAAGGAGCAAACAATGGACACACGAAAAAAGGTAATTGTCACCGGAGCTTCCTCCGGCATTGGGGAAGCCACAGCACTACGTTTTGGGAAAGAGGGTTGGGATGTGTGCGTGACCGCACGCCGCGAGAAAGAGTTGCGCGACCTGGTAAAAAAATTTCCAAAAGGCGAGCATCTGGTTTGCCCGGGCGATTACAGCAGCCTGGAAACCGCCAATTCGATTGATCGGATGATCCGGGAAAAATGGGGACGGGTGGATGCCCTGGCTAATGTTGCTGGAACTTTCTGGGAAGTCAATGCGATCGAGACACCCCTGGAAGAATGGCGCAAGCAATTCGATATCATGGTGAATGGGGCGGTGTACATGACGCGCATGGCCGTGCCTTGGATGAAAGAGGGGGGACGGATCATTCACTGCACTTCGATTCATGGAGAGCGGGCATATGCAGGCGCAAGCAGTTATAGCATGGCCAAGGCGGCCATTAACCAATACTGCCGCTCCCTGGCTTGTGAACTGGGGTCAAAGAATATTCTTGTCAATGCGGTCGCACCAGGCTTTGTCCGGACACCCATGAGCGTTGTTAATGGTGAGAACGAACTGGACGGTGAATGGTTCAAGCAGAATTATGTTGTCGGAAACCATCTCGCTCTGCGGCGCGGCGGCCTTCCCGAAGAACTGGCTGGTGTATTCCTGTTCCTGGCTGGACCTGACGCCACCTACATCACTGGACAGGTGATTACAGTTGACGGAGGCTTGATAATTAATTTCTAAATCCAGATAAAAGGTTCCCGCGAGATTGTGCCTCGATTGAAGGTAATATGCTGATAACCGGTGTTGAACATGGGCATCCAGCTCTGTGGCTGGTTAACGAACAACTGCGTGTGGGCGTGCTGCCATATAAAGGCGCGGATATTTTTGAATTTACCTATCTGCCAGCCGGCGTGCAGCTACTAATGCAAACTCCCTGGGGACTTAAATCTCCAGGGAAGTTGTCGCCGGCTGACTTTCTCGAGAATTACGAGGGTGGCTGGCAGGAACTCTTCCCCAATCACGGGGATGCCTGCACATTTCGAGGTAAATCCTTGCCGATGCACGGGGAGGTGGCGTTGCTGCCTTGGGAGGTGCAAGTCCTGCAGGATAATGACGCCGAAACCTGTATTCATCTGCAGGTGCGCTGCCAGAAGACCCCCTTTTTATTGGAGCGTACCATGCGCTTGCAAGCCGGAAAGGCTCGGCTGGAGATTCTAGAGAAGGTGACGAACGAGTCCGATCAGGCATGCGAATTTGTCTGGGGACACCACCTGACCTTGGGCGAAGCATTCTTGGACGGGGAAAGCCGACTGGATATCTCGGCCGGGACCATCCTGACTCCGCAGGTGCTCTTCGAACCTGCTACGGCTCGGTTGGACCCTGGCCAAACCAGCCCCTGGCCGGCCGCCCGGGATCGCAAAGGCGGAACGATTAACCTGTCTGAGATTCCCGGCTGGCAGGTACACTCCCATGACGACTCTTTCTTGACCAACCTCGCGAGCGGCCATTACACGGTAACCAGCCAACATAAAGGGCTGCGCTTTTCCCTGGACTGGGACGAAGCCCTTTTCCCCTGGATCGCCTTTTGGCAGCCCTACGGGGGGGCGGACCTAGCACCCTTCACTGGCTTATATGGGGTGGGGATCGAACCATGGGTTTCGCAGTATCCACTGACAGAGGCGGTCGAAAAAGGCCAGGCGCGCAGCCTGGCCGGCCGGTCCAGCCTGGAAACCCGGCTTGTCGCCTCTGTCACGCGTTTATAGACCCGTGGATCCTGCGGCGCGTGCCTGGAATAAGCGCGCCATTCTGTCGATCTCGGTTGCCTGTTCCTGGCTAAGTGGGTGGGGGGTATGTTCAGCCAGGAGCTTGCGGGCGCGCTCGTTCGCCCGCTGGCGCATGTCTTTTCCACTGGTTGTGTGTTGCCATTGTTCCCATTCCAAGCGATTGGTCAATTCGGGTTGCCATTGCTCGCGTCGGTAGTTGTGCAAGGTATACGCTTGGTTCAAAAATTGCCCTCCCGGACCTGCCTTGTGGATCTGGTCCAGTGCAATGGTCTCGGGAGTGACCCGGATGCCTTCCGCCAAACGGAAGACCGCCGAAAAGATCTCGTTGTCGATGACGGCTTGCTCGTAGCTGGAAGTAAGCAACTGGTTCATCATACCGAAGGCCAGGCAGAAAAAGTTGATACCCGCCAGAATCAGCGGAACGGCCTGCAGCGTGCGTTCGTAACCTGCCTGAGCGTCTGGCAGGCAGGCGTCCAATCCGCCTCCGCCGTGGAAAGGCAGACCGTAGGAATGCGCCATCTGGGCGGTGGCACAGTGCAACTGGACCATCTCCGGAGAGGCCGAAACGTAGCTGCCGGTGCGCATGTTGAAACCGCCTGAGGCGACCGAGAAGATGCACGGTAATCCAGGGTTGAGCAACTGCGCCAAGACCAGGCTGGCCAGCACGTTGGCACTGTGTTCGACCAACGCGCCTGCCACTGTGATCGGGGCAGAGGCGCCCATCATATTGGTGGCTTCCAACCAGAGCGGGATTCCGAAGCGGGCGCACTCCATGATCTCCTGGACCTGTTCGGCCGGGTGCACCAAAGGCGAAACCAGGCACACCACCATGCTGAAGCAGGGCCGCTGCATGACGGCCTGCGTGCTGCCCTGGGCAACCGCAGCGATCTCGACCTGATCCATGACGCTGGCCCCGCCCAGGCCTTGGGAATAATAATGTTTGCTGCTGTTCTGCAGGATCGTGGAAAGCAACAGGCGGTCGAAGCCGGCTTGGGGGACATCTTGTGGGATGACCATGGCGTGCATAATATCGGCGTTCTCCAGCGCGTCGATCAGGCGGGTGAAGTCGGCCAGGTCCTGCAGGGTCGCTGGCCGATGCCGGCCTTCCAGGTCGAGGACTTTGAGGGCGGACGAACCGGCGATGGTGTAAACGTCGTCAATGGTGACGCGAATTTCGTCTGCCGGGGTGGTACCGTACAGACTGAAGGAGTGCGGGGCGGTCTGCAAGGCCTGCTCCAGCACCTGTTCGGGGATCTGCACAATCTGGCGCTCGAAGTTTACCCGGCAGCCTGCGCCTGCGTAGGCCTCCAGGGCCGGGCGCCACTCGACCCGCACGCCGGTCTCCCAGAGCACGTTTAGGATGGCATGGTGAAGGGTTTCGATCTGAGGTTGGGAAAGGAACTGGAGCGGGAAAGCGAGTTGGGGACGCATGGTCTGACCTCTGAAAGTGGGTTGAGATCGATGAATTCCTATCAATCCTATCATAAATGGTGCTTGTCCTGCTTGACAAGCCCATCGATTAATGCTACCATCGTTATGTAAACGTTCTCACATTACTACAAAATTATAATGATTGCCAAGGCTTTATTTGAAGAAAACCAGCAATTGTGCCCCATGGATGTCCTGGACTATGCCTGGTACGATCACCGGGGCTGAAGGACATTCTTCCTTTTATCCGTGGATCCTTTAGACGATTCCAACCAGTTTGGACAGGAGGTGTTGCGGGAAGATATCCGTTAATTCAGATGTATTTCCGTTGTTTCTTGTCACTTCAATCTGATTCTGTTTGATCGAGGAGAATAAAGAAATGAAGAATATTGGAAAGATGCTAACGGCACTGGCGTTATTTGCGTTAATTTTGAGTGGCTGCGCACCAGCTGCAACGCCCACGGCTGCCCCCGCTGCACCGGCAACTTCTGCACCGACTGCGCCGGCGACTTCTGCCCCCGCTGCTCCGGCGACTTCCGCTCCCGCTGCACCGGCAACTTCTGCCCCCGTTGCAACCCTGGGACCCGCACACTTGGTGGTCTGGTGGTGGGGCGAGCAGGAAGCCCCCGGCGCACAGAAGTGGATGGATGAGACGGTTAAGGATTACGAAGCATTGCATCCCAATGTGACCATCGAAACCGTCCTGCAGTCCACCGATTCATTGATCCCGGCCTTCACATCCGCCGCGGCAGCCAAGTCCGGCCCGGATATTCAGTACTTCTGGGGTGGGACCTATACTTTGGAGCCTGCCTGGCAGGGTGCTTTAATCCCCATTAACAACCTGATCCCGGCTGACGAATTGTCCCACTATATCAACAATTGGGAGCGGACTTACAATGGTCAACAATGGGGCATTGGTTGGTATCTGTCGGGCCTCCCGATGTTCTTTAACCCAAAAATGTTTACAAAGGCCGGACTCGATCCAGCAAATCCGCCTCAAACTTGGGATCAGCTCATCGCCGCTTGCGGTAAGCTCAAGGCGATCGGTGTTGTGCCCATCTCGGGTGGCTTGAAGGATGCCTGGTTTGGTGGTTGGTTGTTCACTGATCTGGCGCGTGAAGATCATGACAGTTATACTCAATTCATCCAGGCCGTGGTTGGTAACGCAAAATTCACCGATCCGACATTTGCAAGCTGGTGGACCGCCTTAGGCCAACTGAAAGATGCCGGTTGTTGGAACACCGATATTGGCTCGATCGATTACCAGCAAGGCCAGGATATGTTCACCCAGGGCAAGGCTGCCATGACCTTTGGTAACGATACCTTCACGGCAGGAATTGCCAAGACCTTGGGTTGGGATTCCATGGACGTTATGATCGTTCCAAAATTCGCCAGTGGAAAATTGGCCGATACATATGCCGTCACCGCCCAGGGCTGGGGCATCACCTCCTGGTCGAAATACCCCCAGCAGGACGCCGATTTCCTGATGTACATGCATACCAAAGATCGCCTGGCGGCCTGGTGGGCCGATACGGGTGTATTACCGGCCGATGATCGCCTGGACCCGAGCCTGATCACACAACCTCTCCAGCAGAAGATCTTTAAATGGGATTCCACCATATCTGGACCAGAATTGGAGAACTTCATCCCCGACATGTTGGACAATGATGCCAACATGACTGGCGCCCAGTTGCTCTTCTCTGGTAATGATACCCCAGCTCAGCTGGCCCAATTGTCTGAGGCTACCATTGAAAAATGGCGCAGTCAGAACCCGGACATGCTAAACAATTTCCTAATCTGGTCAAAGTAAAGTCCGTCATATTTAGAAGTACCTAATTCGATAGATTGATTTCGGCGGAACGCCGCAATCAATCTATCCCAAGGTAAATAAGCCATGCGGTCCAACAAAATTGAGCCCTTTTTCTATCTCGCACCAGCCCTGGCTGTGCTCGTGGTCATTTTCGGTTATCCCGTTTACAGCCTGGTGATTCTAAGCTTACAGCGGCAATCTCAGGGGAAACAGATATTTGCAGGCTTGACCAACTACAAGCTCATATTCCAGGATGATGTCTTTATTCAGGCCCTTCAGCATAATGGGACTCTGCTTATCTGTGTGCCCATCATGGTCGTGGCGGCTCTGCTGCTGGCGATCCTATTGTTCGAGCGCATCCGCGGCTGGCAGTTCTACCGCACGACTCTCTTCCTGCCTTATCTCCTGCCGATCACAGTGGTGGGCTTGGTCTTCTCCTATATATTTCAATTCAGCGGCGTATTGAATGGTATCCTGAATGCGATTGGGTTGAAATTCCTGGCTTTGGATTGGCTGGGCAGCACAAGGCTGGCGCTACCAACCCTGATGTTTGTGATCATTTGGAAGGAAATGGGATTTGGTATTATTTTGTTCCTGGCCAGGTTGATGTCGGTTGACGAGGAACTGTATGATGCTGCAAAAATCGACGGGGCGAACTGGTTGCAATTACATCTCAACATTACCATCCCACAGACCTCGACCGTGATTGAATTCTTCACGGTAATCTCAATCGTCACCATGCTTTCCTGGGTCTTCAATTATGTATATGTCATGACGAGCGGGGGTCCGGGAAACGCAACCATTGTAACTGAATTGTACATTTATCTAATGGCATTCGAGTATAGTAATATGAACCTGGCGGCTGCTGTTTCGGTCCTTTTACTGTTGGTAATGGGCATTTTCATCTTCTTGGAATTGTACTTACGCAACCGGGCAGAAATCGGGGAGGCGTTGGGATGAGACACCATCTAACTCTACGCCTTTTCTTTAGCGGGGCTGTCCGTCAGATATTGGTGATTGGGGCTACTCTGTTGGTTCTTTTCCCAATTTACTTCATGGTGGTTTCTTCCTTTAAGACGCAGCCCGAGTATATGGCGAATTTATGGGGCTTGCCACATGCTCTGCATCTGGATAATTTCACTATCGCACTTGCTGGAGGCGAATTCTTCCGACGCCTTGCCAACAGCACCATACTTTCGGTTGGCTCGGTTGGGGCTTCCATGGTGATAGCGTGTTTGGCGGCTTACCCATTTGCGCGCATGAAATTCCCTGGCAAACGATTCCTATTTAACCTTATTCTCTCGCTCATGGTAATCCCGCCGGTGGTCATGATCGTACCGTTGTTTGTTTCGATGGTACGATGGCAATTGATAAATACCTACCAGGGGACGATCCTGATCTACACTGGGCTGCTATTACCGTTTTCGATCTATCTGATGACCAACTTCTTCCAGACTATTCCTCACGAGATCGTAGAAGCGGCGCGCATGGATGGTTGTTCCACCCTGGGAGTGTTCTGGCGCATTTTGCTCCCTCTTTCCGCGCCCGCCCTTGTTACCTTGGTGGTCGTGAACGCTCTGTGGGTATGGAATGAGCTGCTGATTGCCCTGGTGTTCATGCAGAAGGATGAACTGAAAACCCTGATGGTGGGAATCTCGGCCTTGCGCTCCCGAAATTATGTCGATATCCCCGCTACCATGGCAGGTCTCACCATTGCCACGATCCCGATCGTGGTCGTCTACATGCTGGGGCAGCGATACTTCATCCGCGGCATGGTCAGTGGCGCAGTCAAGTGATCTTGCCTGCTCAAGCCGCATGTACAGGGTAAATAACTGGTATGGTGGATGATGGATTGAATATGCGCGAACGGGTTCTGATGGTGCTGCAGGGAAAGATTCCTCAGCATCTGCCGTTCGTTACCCGTCTGGAGACCTGGTACACCGCCCACAACCGCTCCGGTACGCTCACCGAAAAATTCCATGGCATGAGCCTCGATGAAGTCCACCAGGCAGTCGGGGTAGGACGCCTGAAATTTTCCGTTCCTTATAAGTATCGCCTGGCGGGCGTTGAAGTGCACGCCACCTTCAATGGCGAAGAACTTATTCATGTGACCGATCCAGTGGTCGAGAATTTCCCGGGGTTATGGGATTTGGTGCCCACTGACCGCGCAGGCACCACCCTGACCGAATTGATCACCCCGGTCGGGAGGCTGCACCTGACCCATATGCTACTTAAAGAGGGCGTGTTTAACGGCACCGATCCCTACCTAAAGGAACACCTGGTAAAAAACGAGGCTGACCTGCAGGTGGTTGAATATATCCTGGAACGAGCGGAGTTCGTGCCGGCTTTCGAGAAGATCAAGGCGGAGGAGGCGCAAATTGGTGGGAACGGCCTGGTAGTTCCACTTCTGCAGCGCATCCCATTCCAGCAGGTCTTGCTGGAATACCTGGGCGAGTTGAACCTGTTCTATGCGCTTCACGATGACCCGCTTTTGGTCAATCGCCTGCTGAACCTACTTGACCGTCAATTGCTCACCGCTATCGACCGCTTGGCCGACTTGGATGTCCCCTATGTCGAGTTTCCGGATAACATGCACGGACTGATGACGAATCCGAAGCTCTTCCGCCAGTATTGCACGCCATCTTATCAGAAATATACAAATATCCTGCATAAGCAGGGAAAGAAGGTCGGCAGCCATACCGACGGTGATTTACGGTCCCTGCTTGGCCTGCTGTCCGAATCCGGCCTGGACGTCTGTGAGTCTGTCTCCCCGGCCCCGTTAACCTCGTTCACCTTCCAGGAGGCTAACCTGGTTTGGCGCGGCAAGCCGATACTTTGGGGCGGTTTTCCGACCCCCCTGCTGGAGGAAAAAACCAGCGAGGCAGAGTTCCAGGCCTATCTCAACAACCTGCTGGCTGCGATTAATCAGCCCTTCATCCTCGGTCTTGTGGACCTTTTTCTGCGGCACAACTCGATCGAGCGCGTCGAAGTCATCGCATCCCAGCTGGAGGCTCTCGACCTCCGCGGCCGCCTGAATGATACATCAGAAAGGTCGATATGAATCCTCCCGGCCGAAAGCGTACCAGCGTTAGAGACGTGGCTGCCGCCGCCCACACCTCGGTGGCGACAGTTTCCAGGGTCCTGAATAACACGGGTTATTTTGCGAAGGCAACGCGTGCGAGTGTGTTGAAGGCGGCCGAGGATTTGAACTACCAACCCAGCCTGCGCGCCAAGGGGCTGCGGCAAAAGCGCAGCAATACGATTGGCTTGCTGATCCCTAACCTTCTTAACGCCTATTACACCGCCCTGGCGGACGCCATCAGCCAGTTGATTACCAAGAGCGGTTACCAGCTCCTTCTTTCCTCGACCCGGGATGACCCGGCCCTAGAACAGTCAACCCTGCGCCAATTGATCGGGCACGACATCGACGGCCTGTTGTGGGTGCCAACCGTTGGGGACAGGAAGACCGTCAACATGCTGCTCACTCAGAATATCCCCTGTGTGTCCATCGTCCGGCGGGTGGACGGCGACCGGTTGGATACCATCATTTTCGAGGACCTAGCTGGGTCATATGCCGCTGTGCAGTACCTTATCCAGCTAGGCCACAAGCGCATCGGCTTCATCGGTGGCGACATCAACTATAACAGTAACAATGACCGCTGGCTGGGTTATCGAAAGGCCATGCAGGAAGCCGGTCTGCCAGTGGAAGAACCGCTGATTAAGGTTGGTACTGTGCGGGATACCTGGGGCTCGGTCGCCACTGACGACCTGCTGTCCATGCAAGAACCGCCCACTGCTATATTTGCAGCTTCCAACGCTGTCATGCCGGGCGTAATGAAAACGTTGCTCCAGCACGAGGTCGAAGTCCCGAATGAAATGTCCCTGATCTGTTTTGACGACCTGGATTGGTTCACTTTTTCGAATCCCTCCATCTCGGCGATCTCTATCAGCCACAGGCGGATAGCCGAGTCCGCCGTGGCCCTGTTGTTGCAGCGCATAGAGAATTCGGATGAAGGCAAGCGTCCGCCGGTGCTAATGAAGATTAGCTTCGAACTGCTTCTGCGCAAGTCGGCCGTGGCGCCGCGGACCTGCGCGCCCCACTGGAAATAGTGGAATCCAATAATTATTGAATTAGGAGAGACAAGAAATGAAAACTGGCGCACGCGGCGGAGCATTGACCGTTATACCTGAAGAGGACGTGGAACGTATTTACCGGGCCTCCCTCGACCTGTTGATGGATCCTGGCATTTTCAGTGAATCGGATATCTATCTGGACCTTTTCGAGAAAGGTGGCGCGAAGGTCAACCGGAGCGAGCGCACCATCCAGTTGCCGCAGGACCTGATCGAGTGGGCCATCCAGATGGCTCCCAAAGCCTTCACCCTTTATGGGAGAAATGATCCTGCCATGGACCTGCAGATCGAGCTGGGTCACACGTATTTTGGCATGGGTGGCACCTCCGAGCCGCTGGTTTGGGACTATGACCAGCGGAAATCACGCCAGCCGACCAAGCAGGATATGATTAACAATACCCGCATCGGGCAGGCCCTGTCAGACATCGACTTTGTTCAGACACTCTGCATGTCCGGCGACCAGCAGACGGATATGATCTTCTATCACGACTTCGATGCGATCTTCCGCAACACCACCAAGCCAACAGTACTCAACATTCTCGAACGCCCGTTCACACAGCATCTTCTCGAGATGGCGGCGGCGGTTTCGGGTGGGGAGGAGGCCTTGCGCTTGAAGCCCAGTATGCTTGGCATTGCCACGCCGGTAAGCCCACTCAAGATCCCCATCATGAACGAAGGCATTATCGACGCGGTCAATGCCGGGGTGCCGATCCTGTATTCCCCCGGACCGTTAATGGGCGCCACCGGGCCCGCCACAGTGGCCGGCTTGGTAACCCTGGCCAATGCCGAGGTGCTCTTCGGGGTCACGCTGGTGCAGTTGATCAAACAGGGCGCACCGGTGGTACTCAAACCCGATACGGATGTTTTCGATATGAAGACCACCCAGGTCACCTACGGAAGCCCGGAACAGAACCTCGGCAAGATTGCCATGGTCCAACTGGCCAAGCGCTATCACCTGCCAATATATGGGTTGGGCGGAGGTGTGGAGGGCAAGATGCCAGATGCCGAGGCTGCAGCCGAGGCGATGCAGTCCATGCTGTTGGACGGGCTGGCAGGCATGACAATGTGCCAGAGCTTGGGTTCGTTGGCATTTGGCATGTACGGCTCATCGGAGATGGCGGTTCTTTGCGACGAAATGGTACGGATCGTTAAGCGCGTTCTGCAAGGGTTCGACGTGAACGAAGAAACCCTGGCCCTGGATGTAATCCGCAAGTGCGGTTATGGCGGCAGCTACCTGGCCCAGCCTCACACCCGCCGCAATTACCGCAAGGAGATGTATTTCCCGGCACTCTTCCAGCGCCAGACGTCGGACGAGTGGATAAAGGCCGGCAGCAAGGACATCTATGAGGTGGCACATGAAAAGGTGCTCGGTTTGCTTGAGCAGTCCCAACCGGTTAAGCTGCTGCCGGGTGCAGACGCCGAGTTGGAGCGCGCCCTGCAGCACGCTGTGGCACGCTAGGCTCGTCCAAAATCAAGCACCCAAAAAGGTGACATCTTATTTAAGCGTGGTGGGGTGATGAAAAGAC
This sequence comes from Anaerolineales bacterium, assembly GCA_050014055.1. Taxonomy (GTDB): domain Bacteria; phylum Chloroflexota; class Anaerolineae; order Anaerolineales; family Villigracilaceae; genus UBA877. Next base: position 13,746 of record JBEKEB010000090.1, read on the forward strand.
TCGCAAGAAATGGGGTTCATTGGCAGACTCTTGCGACTTCGACATTCGAGATAGTCACCAATGAACCCATGAGATATATCTTGCCCGAATATGGATTGCCTCGCAATGGCAAAATAGACAAGTATCTGGAAAATTATCAACATTTAGGTCTAGCGTAACATTGCATGATCTTACTGATACCGTTTTTCCCAAAGTATCATCCTTGAAAGAATATATCAAATTAGTATGAAACAAAAAAATGCCTTCAGCTTTTTAGATAAGAGCAATTCTTTTATTTCAAAAGCTCCTCGCCGAGGATTTGAACCTCGAACCTAGCGGTTCAAGGTTCAAGTCCTGGAGGAGGTTATTTCACTATAATTATTATCTGTCAATAGAAATGTTCTAAGGGAGTGGCTACTTTGGTAAATCAATTTCCATATTAGTTCCAAAGTACGGTGCCTTGCGGGAATGATAAGACTTTTGGCTCAGGTATAAGATGATTATCCTCTTCCATAGGACAGGTGGGCGCGGTCATGGAGTGGTCTGCTTATGGATTTGGAGTGTCCAGGTTTCACTGCCCGTAACAGTGGCAGTTACACCCGTAAATGGCGAAGTGCTCCCGCAGATGAGGTTGATATGTTCGAATTCGGTCCTTTAGCTGCTCAGGATGACCCTGATATCTTGGGTTATTTCCAAAAAACAAAACAGGTAAAAAAAATAATTCTAAGCGAAAAACCGCAAAAGAATTTTATTTTTGTTTCTCGACCAGGTGGAGGAAAAACAGCTTTAGTGAAATGGTTAGAAGGAGGGGATCACGGGCGTCGGGTTATATCGATTCGTTCAGATGAGGTTCGCATGATAATTGATGATGATCCATCTGTAACATCTGAGGATCATCGCACATTGATGGCTGCAGAACTTTTCGTAGGTATTTTAATGGAAGTTAAAAAAATGGAATGTTTATCTGCGCCATTACAAGAAGAATGTACGGGGTTCCTAAGTAATCTTAAGTGGAAGTCTGTAGAAGGATTCTTTAAACATAAATTCGAAGGAATATCAATCTTAGGTTATGGATTCTCCTAAAAAGCTAGTGATAGGCGGGAATATTTACAAGATATAAGAAAAGAAAAAAAGGTTATAAAATCAGCTGAGATATTAGGAACTATTAACCCGACTCCTTGCACAAAGAACAAGAAAAATCAGGGGGCGGGGGTGAAGTTGAGCGCAGGGATCACCGTCATCTCACGGAGTTTGAGAGCCATGGCAGCCGACTGGC
>JBEKEB010000091.1:0-14974 GCA_050014055.1 Anaerolineales bacterium
GGACCGGGGCGGACGTGTGATGCTTAAAGCGATAGCCGCGCCAGGGACTGATTGGAAATCCAATCTTGAAGTTTTCAAGGAAACCCAATCCCATGAGGCGGCGGTAACGGCCTCGATCAACAACCTATACGAACTGGCACTTAAAGAGAAGGATTATCCCGCGCAAGTGCTTTTGCAGTGGTATATTACTGAACAAGTAGAAGAGGAAAAAAATGCGGCGGAAATCGTGCAACAATTAGAGCTGATAGATGCCCACGGTACCGCAGTATTGATGCTTGACCATCAACTTGCCAAACGTGGCAGCTAATGAAAAAAAGACCCCTGAAAGAGGAAAACCTTCAGGGTCTTTTTATCGTGAAGGGGGAGGTTGGAAACTCATTCCAGGATAGTCTGGGATTAACTCAAAAATCAATAGCTCTTTACTATAAATGGGCAAAGACATGAATTCCTTGATAGAGACCATAGAGTGATAATGACTTGGTGACCATGTGGTTGCACCCGAATGTATAATGAAAAAGCCAGAAAATTCCATTAATTTACTGTCTCTTGACTCCATCCCAAGAGAATCGTATGATGGAGATATATGACAGGCAACAAGCTGACAGCTGAAGAAAAACTGACTCTTTTAAAACTGGCTCGGCAATCGCTAGAGGCCGGAGTACAGGGGGTCACACTCCCGACACTTGATCAAGCCGCGTTGACTCCGGCATTACGAGCGGAGGGGGCGGCTTTTGTCACGTTGACAGTGCATGGCGAACTGCGCGGCTGCATCGGCGCGTTGGAGCCGTACCAATCCTTGGCTGAGGATGTGTGCGAGCACGCCGTCGCGGCTGCGTTGGAGGACTATCGCTTCCCGCAGGTGCAGGAAAACGAACTGGCGAATATCGAGATCGAAGTATCGCGGCTTACCATCCCCATACCGCTGGAATATAAGGATGCTGAAGATTTACTTTCCAAAATCCACCCAGGAGTGGATGGAGTCATCCTGCGGGATAGTCTCCGGCGGGCGACATTCCTTCCACAAGTATGGGAAAAAATCCCGGAACCGGTAGAATTCCTAGCGAATTTGTGTTACAAGATGGGCGCGGCAACAGATACCTGGAAACGGAAGCACCTGGAAGTGCTGGTCTACCAGGTGGAGGAATTCCACGAATGAAATATCCTCTCTTCACAATCATCGGTTGCCCCGGATTATTTCCCGGGGCAATTGATTTAAGTCTGGACAAAATGCTGGCTTTCGACAATCTGCCAGGGTTCTTCCGGCAGGAACATGTATTTTGCCAGCAGGGGGTGGACACGCCGGATCTCCTGGGCCACCCGCCCGGCAACCCGCCGCATGGAGAAATGGGCCTGGGCAGAAGAGCGCAACTGACAGAAGGCAAAGGCTTCGCGCAAATTCATACTGAAAAGCACCCGCCGGTTGAAGCCATTGGGAACAATGTACGCAGCCGCCTGCGGGTTCCATTCTGCCAGTTCCTCATAAGTCTGTACAGCCGCGTCCATGGCAGAACGGTAGCGAGGTTCGAAGCCAGCCTGTGCAAAGCGGTTCGGGACAGCGTACCCGAGGCGGGTCGTGAGCGTTTGTGGTGTTTGCGTCATCATGCGGTGGCGCTTGAACTCAGCGTAGCCACCCTGGTCGAGTACCAACTCGAAGGTGTAGGTGGTGTATTCCAGTTCGCGTAACGGTATGTCATGTTCACCCATTCGCCCCAGCAGGGACTCTGCCAAGCTCAGACGCTGGGCCGGGGTGGCGGATTGAACCGACTCCAAAGCCCTAATGAAGGATAAACCGCAAAAACGGAATAATGCGGCGGCTAGAACCTTGTTTTCCCCTTCAGAATCAAAATCAATCAACTTGCACCAATCCGAGTCTTTTTGGTCGAGTTCGCTCTTGTCTTTTATTTCTATTGCGCGTGGATCATGGGAGAAGGCCCGACCGGTTTCGACCAGATAAGGAATTGTATCGGCGTACTTTACCAGTGTGGGTGCTTCTGCTTGGGAAACGCGTTTGATCTCCATGCCAATCTGGCGCACTTCAGCAAGCGGATGCGAGAGCATTTTTCCGATGGCGTGTTCGAGCACACGTGCGTTAGCGGTCATGCCCAGGTTGGCCAGTGATGCTGACGGGAGCAGGAATCGGCACGAATCCACATACTGCGAGCGGATACGCCGGTCGTAGGCCTCATCGCTTTCCTGCTCACGCCGGGTGGATAGGCGCTCGATCAACGCGCGCATGGGCTGGAGGGAATCCAGATAGGTTTGGAAGAGCATTTTACAGGTACGCCTAAATGTATCCAGCAGTGGGTGTCCTTCCAATTCAGGCGGGACAAAGAAGGCCTGTGCATCCCATTTCTGATAGCGGGTGGATTTTTCCGTGTACGAAGCCAGCCGGTTGGACTCGAGACATTCCACCGCCAGGCGGGAAACGTTTTCGATGGCGATATGCAGAACAGCGTGTTCGGCCACTGAGGCGTGCCCATAGCCGACCACCCATTTTTCGTGAAAGCGGGCGGATTTCTCGTCGCTTAATTCGGCGGCGATTTCGCGGAATGATTCGGGCGAACGGGAGGTTTTTGCAAAAGCAACTGCGATGGTCTCGGGCGAAAGTTCTTTGGAGGAGAGCAGGTAGATCTGGCGAGGGGGCATGGGAGACTAGGGATCCCTAATTCGTATTATGTAATTCAGAAGTCGATGAGTGCTGATTTAGGCGAACTATAGACGAAAATGGGCGATGAGTCAACATGGAATTGCTAGGGGCAGAAGAAAAGTAAAAAAAACAAAAAAAGTACATTCGACACAAATGCCCCGTGCATCAACGGGGCATTTGACAGCTAGCAAACATGATAGCCAGGCGGAATAATCGCGAAATTTGATTTATTGATTCCTCAATTCCAATATTTTACGTGTCTGTGCAATATCTTTCTGGATTTGTTCTACTAATGCATTCACCGAGTCATATTTCTCCTCGGGGCGCAAATACTCCATGAATTCCAGCTTAACCATCTGCCCATACAAGTTCTGGTGGAAATCGAGCAGGTGAGCTTCAATGGTGGGGGCAGGGGGATCGCCGTAGAAGGTGGGACGAACGCCCAGGCTGGTGGCAGCGAGATGAAGCTGCCCATTCACCCAGGCCCGGCAGGCGTAGATACCATAAGCTGGAAGGACCTTTTCACCTGGGATTTGGATGTTGGCGGTGGGGATATTAATGGTGTGGCCACGTCCATCGCCGTGGATGACCGGACCGGTAATAGCAAAGGGATGGCCCAGATCGGAAGCGGCTGCGGATATGTTCCCGGCGAGGATTGCTCGGCGGATGCGTGTAGACGAAATGACACCAGCAGTATCCGTTAGGGCTGGCACCACCTGGACGGAATAGCCCAGTTCTTTGCCGATTTCCGTGAGTCGGGTGGCATCCGCTTCGCGGCCGCGCCCCAGGGCGGTGTCGTAGCCGATGACAAGGTGGCGCAGATCCAGCGTTTGGGAGAGCCTGCGCATGAACGCAGCAGCAGTCTGGTCAGCCAGGAGGCGGTCAAACGTCTGGGTAATGACTACATCCACGCCAAACAATCCCAGTAGTTCGAGGCGTTCCTCCGGGGTCGTCAAATATTTAAAATCGGTTTTTCCGCCAAGGACAACGGCAGGGTGGGGTGAAAATGTCAAAACAGCGGCGGGTTCGCCGGCGGTGTGCGCCCCTGAGACAAGCTGGTGCAGAATCTCTTGATGGCCGCGATGAACGCCGTCGAAGATACCAATAGTCAACCAGGTATTTTGGAGATTGAGATTATCAAGGGAATGATAGTGAAACACTTCTGTTGAAGAATGCAATTAACCTGACACGGAAAGGAGCGCATGGACGCGGATCGTTTCCGCGCGCATCGCCACTTGTACCCCGCAGGGAGCACACATCCGCGTTAGATCTTAGAGTTGATTATGAGAAGAAAACTTTCTTCGGCTGCCACTCTGGAGTGTCATCTTCGCCGGTGACAAGATCCATAATGGCGATGAGTTCACCAGCCATGCTGACACCGCGCACCAAGCCGGGCTGGGTATCCGGGGCAGCCTTAACACGATGGCCATGCTTGACTTCCTCGACCTCGTCAGGGTTGAGTTCCACGGCAGACCATTCAGCCAGCGCTTCGGCAGCAGGAATCAAGAACTGGTACCAGTTACCGGCGGAGAAAGTTTCCTGCAGTTTGCGCAGGGGGGTAGCATCCCGCAGGGTGAACCGACCGGATTTGGTGCGGCGAAGACCAACCAAATATGCTCCACAACCCAAAGCTGTTCCCACGTCATTGGCAAGGGAACGTACATATGTTCCTGATGAGCAGTGAACATCAATAACCACTTCCGGGGGTGCCCATTCCAGAACTTCGAGATGGTAAACGTTGATTTTACGTGGGGCTAGCTCCACTTCTTCGCCTTCCCGCGCCATTTCGTAGGCTTTGCGCCCATGTACCTTGACGGCTGAATAGGCTGGCGGGGTTTGCTCAATTTCCCCGATGAAGTGCTGAAGCACTTCATTAAATTTCTCCTCTGTCACATCTACGGGGGTTTCCGACTGTTGTGTGAAGCGTCCTTCCGCGTCGTAGGTGTCAGTGGAACTGCCTAGGCGCAGGATGGCCTGGTAGCGTTTGTCAGAGGCTGAAACAAACTCACTCAATCGCACTGCCGGCCCGATGAGTACAACCAGAACACCGGAGGCGCGGGGATCGAGGGTACCCGTATGCCCGGCGCGGCGGATATTGGTGCCGCGGCGGATAATGTCCACCACATCATGGGAGGTCAAACCAACCGGTTTGTCCACCACGAGAATACCAGATATGGCATTTTTAATATCCTGACTTTCCATTTCATTCCTCCTATTTGTATTAACCCGTCCCCCCGCGAGTCACAATTTAATTATATTTTACCGCATTATATAGGCAATTGTAATGCCTTGCGGGTGGTCTCCAGGACGCGTTCCCGGACATTGTCCAGGCTACCGGTCAATTCAGCGCCGGATGCGGCTTTATGACCACCACCACCAAATTGACTGGCAATCTGGGCAACATCAATATTGGGTTTCAGGCTGCGCCAGGAAACCTTGGTTGTATGTATATTTTGTTCGACAAAGATGATGGCAATGTCTGCCTCATCAATGGATGATATAACGGAAATGAGATCGGCGTCATCATTGCCTGTGTAGCCAGAGACTTTGCGGTCGGCCAGCGTTAATGTGGTCCAAATGATCCCATCGGTGCGTTCCAGATTGGAGATACCTGGACCCCAATATTTGGTGGCCGAAAAAGTGCGCCGGACCAGACTCAGGTAATAGAGCCGGGTCATATCCGCACCCAACTCGATCAAATCGGCAGCTTGGCGCAAGACTTCTGGAGTGGTATTTGATGTCCGGAAACCGAGTGTGTCAGTCACAAGACCGGTCAGCAGATTGGCAGCAATAGGTGCTGTGATGGTGAGATCCCAAGTGGGCATGAAGCGTGCCAATATGGAGGCAGTCGCAGCAGCTTGCGGGTCGACCAAGTTCAATTCCCCGAAGGCTTCGGTGGTGCTGTGGTGGTCAATAACAATGTCGGGAGCATGGTATCCCTTTAGGGCATTGCCAACACGTTTCAAATCTGAACAATCAACGCAAACGATCAAATCGAATTGACCTTCAGCCCTGGTCTTGATCTTTTCACTGCCTGGCAGGTGCCGGAATGAAGCCGGCAAACCGTCCGAGAGCACAACCTGAACCTGTTTTCCGGCATCCACCAATGCCAGGCCCAGCGCGAGACTGGAACCGATTGCATCACCATCTGGACGGATGTGAGAAGTGACCAGAACGCGCTGTGCCAACTTTACACGATTTCTAATTTTTTTCTGCAGGTCGTTCATTCTTTTTTATTTCAGCCAGTAAATGTTCAATGTAGTCGGCATGTTCGGGTGTAGGATCCCAATGGAATCGCAAGCGTGGAAAGGTGCGCAATTCAATATGAGACGCCAAGGCGCGACGCAAGAATCCGCTGGCGTGTTCCAAGCCCTCCAGAATTTCCGCACTGCGCACTGCACCTTCCACCGCTGAGACATAGATATCGGCGAAGGCCAGTTCGCGATCAACTTTGGCGTCGGTAATAAATACCTGATGCAAGCGCGGATCGCTAATCTCCCGGATGAGCAATTCCGATAGATCCTGGCGAATTCGGTCTGCAATACGTTGAAGCCTTATATTGGATGGCATAATGATTCTTAATTGGTAATTTTCAATTGATGATTATCTTCGTAAATCTGGCTTATTCGGTTTCTGTCTTTTCCAAGACGAAGCATTCAATTACATCGCCGACCTGAACATTGTTGAAGTTTTTCAGGCCGAGGCCGCATTCGAAGCCCTGGCGAATCTCGCGCACATCTTCCTTCTCATGTTTGAGGGAACCGACTTCACCTTCATAAACAATATCTTGACCGCGCGTAACCCGTACCTTCCCATTGCGGCGAATTTCACCTTCGGTTACCCGGCAGCCGGCGATATTATTGCCTTTCGACAGGCTGAAAACTTGCAGAACAACCGCCTTGCCGATTGGCTTTTCGGTGAACTCCGGAGCAAGCAACCCTTTAAGAGCTTTTTCCACATCTTCAATCAAGCGGTAGATGATGTCATAAAGACGGATATCCACACCTTCTTTTTCGGCCAGACGGCGTGCAGCTATATCGGCCTGGACGCTGAAGCCAAAAACAATAGCCTGGGAAGAAGATGCCAGCAAGACGTCATTCTCACTGATGTTTCCGGCTTCAGCATATAGTACATTGATAGCAATTTCACCTTTGCCAAGGTTGTTAATTTCATTAACGATGGGTTCCAGGGACCCCTGAACATCAACTTTCAAGATGATGTTCAGTTCTTTCGTTTCGCCCGATTTAACCTTGGAGAACAATTCTTCCAAGGTCATTTTTTTCAATGGGGAGGCTTGCTTCCTGGATGCCTCAGTCCTTTCCAGAATAATTTGCCGGGCTTCCTTCTCCGTTGCCACTGTCTGGAAAACATCACCGGCGGAGGGCATGCCACTTAGTCCCATCACTGAAACCGGGAATGAAGGACCAGCTTTTTCCACCTTTTCTCCACGAAAATCGAACATGGCGCGCAAATGTCCAAAGGCATTGCCTGCTACAATAATACTACCTGTCTCCAGTGTCCCATTCTGGACCAGCAAAGTGGCTACGGGTCCCTTAGACTTATCCAACTCTGCTTCGATGACCGTGCCAATAACCGCGCCGTTGGCATTGGCACGGATATCGGTATTATCTGCCACGAGCAGTACGGCCTCAAGCAGATCATCGATTCCTTGTTTCTGTTTGGCTGAGACCGGAATGACCATGGTATTCCCACCCCATTCATCAGGGGCGAGATCGTTTTCACTTAGTTGTTTTTTGACGAGTTCCGGATTGGAATTGGCTTTATCGACCTTATTTAGTGCCACAATAATTGGTACCCGGGCCGCTTTGGCATGGGCAATGGCTTCTTTTGTTTGGGGCATAACGCCATCGTCTGCGGCCACTACCAGAATAACAATATCAGCACCCTGGGCACCACGCGCTCGCATGGCTGTAAAAGCCGCGTGCCCTGGCGTATCCAGGAAGGTAATTTGGCGGCCTTTCAATTCCACCTGATACGCACCGATATGTTGCGTAATGCCGCCGGCTTCGCCTTCGGCGACATGGGCATGGCGAATCGCATCCAGCAGGGAGGTCTTGCCGTGGTCAACATGACCGAGGATAGTAACAACCGGCGGACGTGGAGTCAGGGTTGACTCGTCCTCGTCAGCGATGGTCTGCCGCCAAAGAGGAACTTCGCCAGTCTCTTTTTCCTTGGGAGCTTCCAAGTTTTCCAGGGAGACTTCAAAACCCATCTCGTCAGCCAAAATGGCAGCAGTGTCAAAATCAATTGTCTGGTTTATGCTGGCCATGACCCCATTGCTCATTAACTTTTTGATAATCTGGATTGGGCTCACTTCAATGATTTGAGCGAAATCACGGATTGTGATGTTCGCAGGGAGTTCAATCTTTTTGCTCTTTGGATCGCTCATACGGCACCTCTTTCGTCAAACTGCCTGCAGGGCTATTAACCCTATCCATACAAGCAGGCTGTGCGGGTCCGGATCCTGCGGGTTGCTTCCTGGTCAACAACCCCTCAGGCCTGCCGGCTGAGCGATTGGTTTATCGTCAGCCCATAGGGACTCTATTGTCAATCACTGGCCGCCTCATTATCTTCAGGCAGGGTCTGCATAAACTGGTGGATTCGGTCCAGATCGTTGGACGTCAGATCCACTTTCAAGGCATGTGCCAGAGGCCCTTTCAGGCCTTTTTCCCAACAATTACGGACATTATGCAAATAAGCGCCTCGCCCTGCCATTTTACCGGTCGAATCCACTTGCACGCCTTCCGGTTGATACACGAGGCGGAACAAGGCTCGTTTTGGCAGCACCATTCGACAACCTACACAAGTGCGCTGGGGGATATGTTTGGGCCGTTTTGCAGGTTTGCCAGACACCTTATTCAATCCACGCGGCAGGCAGATACCTCCGCCAAAATGCGGTTATTCCCATTCTTCCAACACACTATCATCGTCGCCAAGCTTATGCTTCTTGCGGGCCACGACCTCGCCGCTCTTTTCGTCGAATTCCAGTTCGCGGCTTTTTTTAGCTTTCTTTTCTTTTTTCTTGTTTCGCTCTTCTTCGCTTTCCTCTTCAGCAGCCGCGGGGACTGCAATGACATTTTGAAGCGAGAAGATCTTGTCAAACTCTTCTTCTTTAGTCTCTTCGACAGGTGTTACAGTCCCGGTTATTTCTTCTACAATAGGGGCAGCTTCTTCTGCGACTGGCATGGCCTGGATGGGGGCTGTTTCAACGGTTATTTCCACCGGGGCTTCACTTACAACTTCTGGAAGTTCGGCAGGTTTCTCGGGTTCGGGGAATGAAACATTTGCAAGCGCTGCCTGGATAGCCTGCATGGCCTTGGGACCTATGCCGGAGAGACTAAGAACAATATCCGGGTTTAGCTTCATCGCCATCATCAAATTGCCCACTGTGCGGTGCTCAGCCTCGGTCAGGATGGTGTAAACGTGATCAGGCAGGTTCAAGGTCGCAATATCTGTATCAAAGGCGGCATCCGGGATATCAGCCCGGGCAGCGGTAACCAGCTCTTTCTCTGCGGCAGCTTCGGCTTTCTTTTGTTCCACTGTACGACGTTCCACGCGATCCACGAACTGGATCATTGACAGGAACTCTTCGGGGGTCAGGGGGCGTCCTGCACTCTTCTTGGATAAGATTTCTTCAATTACAGGAACGTGATCGTGTTCCACCTCGGCGATGCTTGCCAAGGAGGGATCGCTCTGTACTTTAACAATCGCGTCTGACGCAGCCTCTGTCAAAGACTTGATATCAATACGCCAACCGGTCAGTTTGGCAGCCAAACGGGCATTTTGGCCGTCGCGGCCAATAGCCAGACTTAACTGGTCTTCTTGAACAACAACTGTGGCTGTTTTTTCAACTTCATTCAGGTAGACGCCGGAAACTTTAGCCGGGCTGATCGCCTTAGAGATATAAATCACCGGATCGGGGTTCCACTCGATAATATCGATTTTTTCATCGTGCAATTCTTTGACGATGGCTTGGATACGCACTCCCCGAATACCAACGCACGCTCCAACCGGGTCAACATTGGGTTGGGTGGCAGAAACAGCCACTTTGGCGCGCTGGCCCGGCTCGCGCGAGATGGCGCGGATCTCAACAATACCGTGATAGATTTCCGGAACTTCGTTTTCCAGGAGGCGGCGCAGAAAATTGCGATGTGAGCGAGAAAGAATGATTTGCGGGCCGCGCGGGCTTTCCTTAACTTCCAGAATAATGGCGCGAACCCGATCATGTACTTTAAAGCGCTCACCGGGAATCTTCTGATTCTGAGGCATGATCCCCTCGGCTTTCATGTCCAAGCCAACAGTGGCACCCTGAGTCATATTGACTGCCTGAACCACTCCACTGACAATTTCACCGACCTGCTTTTCGTAATAGTCGGATTGCATCTGGCGTTCTGCTTCGCGGATACGTTGTTGGATAACCTGGCGGGCGGTCTGGGCAGCAACGCGGCCAAAGTCCTTCGGAGTGGATTCGACGATTGCCATATCACCCAGGTTGGCCTCCGGGCTTACCCTCCTGGCATCTTCAAGCAACACCTCAGTTCGTTCATCTTGTACATCTTCGACAACTTCTTTCTCGACGAAGATGCTTACTTCACCGGTCTCTGGGTTAATTTTAGCTTCAACCTGCTGAGCATTGGATGCATTAACTGCGCGCCGATATGCAGAGACCATGGCCGATTCAATGGCCGAAAGGATGATCTCCTTTGGCAGTTGTTTTTCTTCCAACACTTCGTTGAATGCCAATGCAAATTCGTTCTTCATAATCAACCTGCTCCCCGAAATCTCCATTACACGCAGAAAAGTGGGGGTCGCCCACTTTTCGATGCGTTCGGTATAGGAACTACAACAACAAATAAGATTCTAGCATACAAGCGGAAAAGTTGCAAGGATTTGATGAGTAAAATTATCCGAAAATACTCCTTTTGAAGTCAGTGGGCGTTTATTTGTGGTAAAAGGATGTCAGGGACTCTTAAGTGTGTGAAGATGTAGAAGGCGGAGTGGGATTATTCCGGAGAATTGTTTCCGGAATGAATAAAAGATTACGGCAAGAACGATCAAGATAAAAGTCAGGCCGGCTGCCCAATCGAGCACGATCTGAATCAATGGCAATTTCCAATCCGGTTGACGTCGGTTTAAGAAATCAATCAGCTTATTATAGTCTGAGACCGGAATAAGTGAAAATAATTTGGAGTTATTTTCCTTGGGATAAACGTACCCGGTTGGGTCGGTCATATTGTAAAAACCGTTTTGAATGTCAAAAACAGAACCTTCATGAACGTGAGGATGAAAGGAATTCTCCCCCAAGAGTGGGTCATAATGGAAGGTGACATTGCTTGCCTGCGCAATGAATACTTCATCATCGTTCATGGTAGGTATTATTTTATTCACTGGAAAGGTATCCCCGGCCTGAATTTTAGTGTATGTGCCCATAATGGAAGTAATATCATATGTCCGCCCCTGGACTCTCATTGGGAGCAAGTAATACCCCCATAGCGCAACGAGAGAGAGGCCATTCAAAAAAACAAAAGCAGCGATTGTTCTTAACCCTGATTTCCCCTTTGTCCAATAATCAAATCCTTTGACCCCCAGGATTGCCAGAGGAAGGACAAAAGAAGCAATAAAACGTGTATTCGTCCGTAACGACTTGATTAAAGGCCATCCCTTTACCGCGTCGAATAGAAAACCCCGGGCAGTTGAAAATTGAAAGACAAAAATTACAGAAATAATGAGGCATATCCCAGCGATGACCTTATTTATCAAATCCCTTTTTCCAAAATGCGGTTTGTGGAACAGGATCGTCCAAATTCCATAAATGAGTAAGATAATTAATGCCGGAGAGATGGAACTATCCACTTCCCAAAAACCATATGGAGTCCCTGTCCATTTTGTCAGCCGGACAACGTAGACGAGACTACTTTTGCCAACCAATTTCAGGAATGGGAGAGTGGTCATAACACCGATCAATTGGAAGGCTGCACCTACTATACTAGAATTCAAAGACACGAAATAATGATCCTGTACATCGCGCGGGAAAGTTTGCATGAAGGTGGTTATTGCATAGAATTTGGAACCACACAAGAGAATTGTGAGAATACCACCCCAAATAACCACAGATATCATTTTCTTCAAGTCAAATAAAGCAGGTTTGAGGAAATAGAAGATAGGAATAGTGACAATGGTTGTGAAAAAACACATAAAGCCAATATAGACTCCCCCAGAGTTCAGAAGGATGGCACCTGTAATGGAAATCAATATACCGGCGAGCCAGGAAGGTATTTTCCGATAAAACAATCCAAATATAGGAATCACTATCAATGGAAAGGTGATTTTATCTGCGTGTCCGACAACCAGACGTTCGATAAAAAAGCCGTTTGCGACAAAGAAACTGGCTCCCAATATTGCAGAAAAAGGTTTGAGTTCCAACACGTCCCTAAGAAGTAAAAAGGTAACCCAAAATCCAACCACGATATAAACCGCACTGGTGGCCAGAATTGCGATCCATGGGTTGGCGAAGAAGGTGAAAAGTTGTTGGAGAGAAAATTGCATCTGGAGAGGGTTGGGGTACGCCGGCAAGCCTCCCCCAAAGCTGGGGGTATACCATTCGATGCTGAACCCGTTTACTTTGTAATGCAGCAAAGTATCGAGCAAGCGTGGGCCGAATAATCGATAATCACTGCCAACGAGGGGATATGCGGCGCTCGTATATTGAACGACAAAGAATATTATGATCAGAATATTTATTGCGATAAGGGCAGTATAAATATTACGATATTTCATTTTCACGCTACCCAAAATCGATTTGTGAGTTTCGAAAATGGCAGAACGCGTTCTTTCACTGGTCATCTCCTCGAAAATCGTAGATCCCGTCTGAGATATTCCATGTGTGCTTACATGCCGTACAGAGGATTTTCTTGTCCAAAATTTCCAGCGGCGAATGTCCGCATTCAGTACACTTGAAATAAGCGGCGAGGTTTTTTTGTTCCAGCGTTGGAGTAACAATCCCGTCAACCCTGGCGCGCACAAATACACTTGGTGATAATTGCACCCACGCACCAGTCCATTGAAAAATGGAATCAAGGCCTGCCAGGAAGACAGGCGGTATGAGGCGTTTCAACAAGCCGATCCGGAAATGGGAGACTGTCAAGGTTTTTTCGACGCGAAAACCAAGGTTTGTCAGCCAGCCATGGATACTGCGAGGATGGAAGTCAAAGTTCAAGGTCGTGAATTCCACCGATTCTGGCGTAAATGGGCTCCAAGTCTGGAGACGCAACGCATATCGCATGATGGATTTAATGTTTCGTTTATTGGCGAATTCCAGGATAAAGGACCCTCCCGGCTGCATCACATTTCTCACCTGGCGCAGCGCAGCGGGTGCATCTGCCATATGATGCAAAACGCGGATCATAGTTGCGGCATCAAATAATCCATCCACAAAAGGCAGGCGGTAGATGTCTGCCGCAACAAAGGTGTAACGATTGGAATCTCCCAAGAGATCCTGGGCTTGTTTCAGCTGGGTGCGGGAATAGTCCAGCAGAATTACATGTTCGAAACCGCTGTAGCGCCGGGTGTTACGGCCAGCTCCGGCACCAAGTTCCAACAATAACTTGCCATGTTCAGGCAGCAAGCGTTTGAGGGCGATAGCTTCACAGCGATCTTCGTATTCGCGCCCGCCTTTTTTCCAGAAACGAGTCTGGTAGTCAGAACCTTCGTAATCGCAGACAGGCGGTCGTTTCTTTTCTGGCATTTTATTTCCCGTCGAAACCTCGTCCAACCCCTTGGTAAGAGAACCCCAGCGAACGCACTTCCGCGGGGTCATAAACGTTGCGCCCATCAAAAAGAATTGGGGTCTTCATAAGAGTGTGGATGCGTTCGAGGTCCAATTGTTTGAACTCATTCCATTCGGTAATTATAACGAGCGCGTCGCTGTCTTTGGCCATGTCATAAGGATTTTCGAACATGGTGACAGTTGGTAAGAGAATATGGGCATTTTTGGCTGCCACCGGGTCATACGCACGCACTTTTGCTCCCCCGCCAATAAACATCCGGGCTATGTCTATTGAAGGGGCTTCGCGCATATCATCGGTATTGGGCTTGAAAGCCAGGCCAAGCAGACCGATGGTTTTCCCCTGAAAAGTTCCGAGCATTTCTTCTACACGTTTGACTATTGTCTGACGACGATCATAGTTGGCCTTGGTGACAGTATTCAGGATTCTCGGCTCAACGTGTTCTTTTTCCGCCATATAGGCCAAAGCTTTTACATCCTTGGGAAAGCACGATCCACCCCAACCGAGGCCTGCATCAAGCATGGCTGAACCAATCCGCTTATCATAACCCATACCTATAGCAACTTCTTTCACATCCGCTCCAAGGGCCTCGCAAATGTCGGCAATTTCATTTATGAACGAGATCTTGGTTGCAAGGAATGCATTGGAGGCATACTTTATCATCTCAGCCGTGCGTAGGTCGGTGATTATGATGGGAGAGCGTAGTGGCAGGTGCAATTGGGCAACCTTTTCGGCGGCATCTCGGTCGAATGATCCAAGTACGGTACGGTGAGGCTGGTTAAAATCGCCGATGGCGGTCCCTTCACGCAAGAACTCCGGGCAGGAGACAACTGCAAATGGGATTGGTTTTGGTTGATTCTTTTTTACAATGTCTGCCACCCAGTCTCCAGTTCCAACCGGGACTGTGGATTTGTTAATGATGATTAAATGTGCAGACATTGTCTGGGCAATGGTTTTTGCGGCAGCAGCCACATATTGCAAATCTGCTCCGCCGTTGGTACCGGAAGGCGTAGCCACGGCAATAAAGGCAAACTCTGTTTCTTTCAATGCCTCGGCATAAGATGTGGTAAAGGTCAGACGGTTGGCGAGAACGTTGCGATCAACCAGTTCCTCGAGGCCGGGTTCATAAATCGGCATAATACCTTTTCTTAGATTTTCAATGCGCTTTTTGTCTACATCCAAGGCAATGACGCGATTCCCCAGGTCGGAGAAACAGGCAGCAGTGACCAGCCCAACATATCCAATACCAATGACGCAGATTTGTTTCATCTTGCCTCCTGAAGAAGTTATGATAACAGCCGCCTTAATATACCAGAAAAATACACCGGCAGGCTACACTTTTATGACATTCTCCCGCCTTTCTTGTTCGGACAAATCTCATACAACCAGAAGAATTAAGCTAAAAAAGGAAGCAATTTCAAAAGATATGATCTAGCCTACCACCTGAAATAGTTAATGAAATCGATCAATCATTTCCCGGCCTGTCCTGGAGAATTTTGGTAAACCTGTCTCCAAAATCTTC